>JADDOW010000088.1 GCA_016782225.1 Nitrososphaeraceae archaeon | reverse complement strand
AGTAACCGGGAATGCTTTCAATGGCCATGCATTTTGGATGACGAATTTGATTCCATCTAACTCGGTTGAGGGACCTAAGTGAAAGACGGAATCAAAAGCACATGCCGACTACAAGCCCCATCTAATCACTACAACTCCTTCTGTACAGGGAGAGGATATCAAGCATGACATCAACTGCGCCTAATAACATTACACAAAGGGACTGTTTATATTTATCTACCTCGGCAGGACACAGGCGGATATTAAAACCCACAAAATGCCCCACAAACACCTGCCAAGAATGCAAGGTACAATATGTTGACAGGTTAGGACTTAAAATCTATGTTGTCTGCAACTGCAGATGCCACAGGAAACAGCAGCAAAGAAAATGAATCTTATTGATATTGACCATTGGTCTGACGATTTGGGATTAAACGTCATACCAATATACCTTAAAAGCAAACAATGCATGGTAACATGGAAGGAATGGCAGGAAAAAGCAATTCCTAAAGAACTGTACGAAAATTGGAAGAAAAACAAATTTATGAGTAACAACTGTGCAATAATAACCGGGAAAATACACAGGGGCCCGCATAAGGGAAAATATTTTGTTTGTATTGACTTGGACAACAGAGCAGGGATTGACGAGATTCTGTCCTGTTTTAGAGAAATAAAATCCATAGAAGAATTAGGTCATAAAACAGTTGTTGTCCAGCATGAGGACGCTAGAGACGAAAGAGCTCACATATATTTTATAACTGAAAAGCCATTGAGTAAGAAAACGGCGATTAGTGTTTCTAATAAAAACAACAAGATTCCTGCAATTGAGGTTAAGTCAGACAGTTCAACATATGTTGTTTGCCCACCATCGGTTCATCAAAACGGATATCAATACCAAGTTATCGGAACCAAACAAATTCAAGTTCTAAATGAAGAGAAGAGACAAAAATTAGAAGATGCTTTAAACAAAATATGCGAAAACAATATTAATAATAATCCACCCCTGCTTTCAAAAAATTATCACATTAATAGTATCTTGACTGACGACCTAAAAAATGTCGCAAAGACATTAACTATAGACGAGGCATCCATTCAGAATTGCAAAATATGTGAAGGAACTAGGCATTCAACCCTCATCTCGTTTGCAGATTCCATTCTTTTTTATCATTATGACAATCATGAATTAAAAAAGGACGATTACAAAAAATTAAAGGACTTTTTCTTTAAAGTTAATGAAATATTATGTATACCATCACCACTTTCTGAAGCGGAGGTTTCCTCTATTTGGGATGATGCTAGGGATTATGTGTCAGAACACAAAAATGACAACATTTCAATAAAGAATTTCAACAGCAATAAATCCATAATCCCAAGCGTAAATACCAATGATACAAAAAAACAGAATATCTCCATTGAGCAAAAGACAGAGAAAATATTGAAAAGACATCATTTTATCACAATTGAGGAAACAAGGGAAATTTACTATTATAAGGATGGGGTATATGTTAATGGCGGAGAGATTGTTATTGAAAAAGAAGCTGAGAAATTGTTTGGCTACTCACTTGCCAACAAAGACCTTGCAGAGATTAAAGGCCACATATTGAGGAAAACATTTCACAAAAGAACCGAATTAGACAAGGATGTTAACGTTATAAATCTACGAAATGGACTATATCATATAGACAAAAATGAGTTAAGGGAACATTCCCCGGATTACCTTTCAATAAACCAAAAACCAATAGAATATGATAAAAAGGCTACAACCAAATTGTTTGGCATATTTTTAAGACAGGTATTATACCCTGGCGAAATAAGGACAGCAATAGAAAGCATGGCATATACATTTTACAGGGATTCGCCGTTTGAGCATCTGTTCATACTGTATGGTGAAGGTGGAAACGGAAAGAGCGTGTTTACAGGCCTTTTGACCTCCTTGCATGGTGAGCAAAATGTCAGTAACGTTTCCCTGCCTGCAATTTCAAAGAACAACTTCGCACTGTCTGACTTTGAGTTCAAGGATGTTAATGTTGATACAGAGCTTTCAAATGTTGGGGCAAGGGACTCTTCAAACCTAAAAAAACTAACTGGAGGAAGAAAACAACCCATAAGGATTGAAAGAAAAAACCAACATGCCTATGATACCTTTTTGCATGCAAAGCTGTTCTTTAACACAAACAAAATAACCCCATCCTTGGATCAAACCGATGCGTATTTTAGAAGAGAAATCCTTATCAGCTTCCCCAACACTTTTCAGGGGAAAAGGGACAACCCAAACACCTTGAAGAACATCAAACAAGAGTTGCCTGGGATATTCAACGCATTAATGATAGCGCTTAGAACCATCCTTAAAAATAATCAGATATATGTCAACCATAAAACAATAGAGGATAAAAGACTAAAACACGAAATATCAGCCAATCCCGTAAAGTCATTTATTGATGAAATGGTTGATGAGGCGTCAACATGCGATGAAACCATGCCCAAGGATGAGTTGTATGAGTTTTACATGATTTTCTGCAACAACCACTCAATAGCGAAAAAGTCAAAAGAGTCTTTTGGCAAGGAAATGAAGAGGTTGGAATACAAGGATGGACGTGAAAGCAAAGGCGAAAGAAAAACCTTTTGGTATGGCATTAGGATAAAGGAGCAATACGCTAATTCCCTTATTTTAAAAGAGCAATGTCAAACTACTCTTAGCTTTTAATTTATTTTTTTATTTTCAAAGATACAAAATAATGGGATAAGCGATTGGATCCGTCACGGTTGTCACGGTTGTCATGGTATTTTTATTGGAGGTATAATATTGAGATGCAAAACAGTAACTAATATAACCTAATTTCTTCCTAATTGATTCATTTTATTAGCAAATAGTGCTTTTTATGATATAATTAATAGCTAATTTCGTCGGTATTATTTTATCCGACAAGTAAAATTAGACACAAACCCTGACAACCATGACGGATTAATTTTATGGATTTTAACTCCTTGAAAAATCAATTTGATATAGTCAAACTTGCAACAGGAATTCGGCATTACCATATACGTTGAAAGAGACAAATAATACCTCCACAGTAAAGATAGAGAATAATGTGTCCTCTGTGTCCGGTGAGTACAAAATGTCTCCGGAGAATGAAAGTTTGACTCCGTATTTAGAAAAGATATCTCCGGAAAATAATAGTTAAACTCCAGAACAAAATTTCAATTTGAGCACAAAGGCAAACACCTCCCGTGATACAGGATATAATGGAGAAATTTCCACATATCCAGGGGAAGAAGATGATAAAACTAAGATACCAAAACCAAACAAGAAAAAACGGTAGGGAATGAACTCCAAACCGGACATACTGAAAGACGCCCCTCAAGAAATAATGGCAACCTACGCAAGACTGACTCTGTTATGGAACGAGAAATACCATAACGACGACTGGAATGGGTTAATCCAGGGAGAGGATATTGAAAGGGTTTATAGCAATATGGACAAAGCACAGGTAACAGATTCCATCAAGTTCTTGGTTGATAATGCATACATTACAGTTGACAACAATGAGAAAGAAGAGGTTGTGGGCATACAGATGCATTCTAGACAGTTAGACGAGAATGTATTTGGAAACTTGCTAAAACATATCAAAAAAGTATGAT
>JADDOW010000060.1 GCA_016782225.1 Nitrososphaeraceae archaeon | reverse complement strand
ATAAACCTTTTTTTTGTTTTTGTTTTTGTTTTTGTACAGGTAATAATTTATCACATACATAGATTAGTTGCAAAGTTTCAATAACCAGTATTGCAATTTAGATGGATCCATTTCTGAAAGCTGTATATTAGCTTGTTTTAAGATTTCAGTACCGTCTTCAGTATATTTGGACAGAACAACAATTCTTCCTATTCCAACAGTAATAGCCATCTTACTGCATTCTATGCATGGAGACAATGTAGAATACAGTGTAGCGTTTCGGGTACTGCCAGCATTACCAAACATAACACACTGCATTATGGCATTTGCTTCTGCATGGACACAGATACACCTATCAAGAGATTCCCCGGATTTTATTACACCATTAATTCTTTCAGAGCACCTTTTGCATCCCCCTTCAAAACAATTAATGATACCCGTAGGAGTACCATTATAGCCAGTGGATATTTGTCTATTATTTTTTACCAGTACAGCACCTATTTGCCTAGATAAACAATTGGACCTTGATTTTGCCAAAATAGCCTGAATCATGAAATAGTCATCCCAACTTGGTCTTTCAAATGGCTTGTATGGTTCTATCACAATAAAGGGTAAAAAGCAACACAATATTAATTAAAACTAAATCGATCATCTCAGATTAAACTAATTGGATTAGTTAAGAAGATTTCATCATACAATAAAATCAGTTGTTTACAGTCTCTCCCCTACCCTGCCTCTCCCCATTTAAGATGATACCGCATTATCGCATATCATTCAAGATAGAGAGAAATAACATGCTATTAACATCTATATAAACAAATTTGATCAAAAAGGTTATTGTATATAATATATAGATAAATAATTGTTTTTACAAAAATTCTCATGCTGAAGATTTAGCAATTTAATGGAAGTATTTCAAAATATAATTATTTTATACTGATTGATTATGCAAGTAAACTAATTATTTACTTTGCTTCCTTTTTAATTCCCCCTATTTTAAACATTTTTGTGTTACACACACTACATGTGCCTTGAGTAGCAGGTCTTCCATTTTTCATAGTAACTTGTTTTTCATCTTTCATTTCTCTTTTTGCTTTACATTTAACACAATATCCTTCCATCTGATTAACCTCTGCAAATGTAGATAAAATACATGTAGTATAAAATTATTGTCATAAAGATGAGATAAAATACAACGAATGTTATCAATAAACTATCAATAAAAGATCTAATATCAAAAATTTATTACGATATTTTAAAATAGTTATAATTTTAACAAATGTATAATGGAAGCAAAAGAGTTATACGATAATATTTTAAAGTTAATGAAAGAACATCACAATTGGTTTAATAATTCTATTCCATTAATAGCGAGTGAAAACATACCAAGTCCTGCAGTAAGAGAAGCAGTTGTTTCGGATTTTGGAAATAGATATGCAGAGGGATGGCCAGGGGAAAGAGTTTATGCAGGATGCACATATATCGATCAAGTAGAGAACATCTGTAACGAGTTAGCAAAAAAGGTTTTTAGATCAGAGTTTGCTGATTGCAGAGCAACATCTGGGGTTGTTGCAAATTTAGCAATATATTCTGCATTTTCAAATCCTGGCGATTATATGATAGCGTCATCTATTCCCAGTGGTGGTCATATTTCTCACGGGAAAAAAGAACATTCAGGAACGGCAGGGTTGGTACATGGTCTAACAATAGAACATTTTCCATTTTCCAAAGAAGAAATGACCATAGATACGGATATGACCAAGAAAAAAATCGAAACAATGGCAAATGAAGGAAAAAGCCCTAAAATTGCAATGTTTGGAGGAAGTCTGTTTCTATTCCCTCATCCGGTAAAGGAATTGTCGGATTTCCTACGCAGTCATAATATCTATATTAATTATGACGGGGCACATGTGGCTGGATTAATTGCAGGAAACCAGTTTCAAGATCCACTTAGAGAAGGTGCGGATTCTATGACCATGAGTTCTCATAAAACGTTATGGGGCCCACAAGGGGGAATAATAGTTTCACTTGAGAAATATGGCGAATCTATTAAAAAAGCGATATTTCCGGGTAATACAAGTAGTCATCATTTGCATCATGTTGCCGGAAAAGCTATAGCTTTGTCAGAAATAATAGAATTTGGGGAAGAATATGCAAAACAGGTAATCAAGAATGCAAAGATGCTTGCCTATTCTTTGGCAAATTATGGATTTAATGTATTGGGAGAAAAAAGAGGATATACAGAATCACACCAACTAGCAGTAGACATTTCAAAGTACGGGGACGGCGGAAACATTGAGAAAGACCTTGAAAAATGCAACATTATTTTAAATAGGCAACTGCTTCCAGGTGATATAAAGGAAGGTAGAAACTACTTACATCCCAGTGGAATAAGGATAGGTGTCCCTGAAGTAACAAGGTTAGGCATGAAGGAGAATGAAATGCATGAGATAGCAACATTCATTAAAAAAATAGTTATTGATAAACAAGACGGTAGCAAAATTTTGCATGATGTAATAGAATTTAGAAAAAGGTTTCAGAAGGTGCAATATGCATTTGATAACGAAACGTCAGCATATGAATACATACAACTAGTAAACAGAGATAAATAAAATATTTAAAAAAATTTTTATTTTTATCTTACATATCCATTACAACTCTGAATTGATTTAAAAACCATTTGTTTAATTTATTGAATCAATAGGAATACCATATTTCATTCCGGATGTATATTCTTGATTATTTATTAAACAAGCAAACAAAATGAATAAAATTATTTAAGGTTTTGCTGCACATGATTTATATAATATATAAAATCAAGTACCTCTAGAAAGAATATGCCAATAGATCCAGATTTTCCAAAGAATCATCAAGTTATCGGACAAATAAAACACTCCGATGGTGAACATTTTCACTATCTCTGGGGACCAGGCAAACTGGGCGAAGCTGCTGAGAATGCAGAAGTTAAAGAGGCCTTTCAAGCTAAAGGAGAACCTATCGAGCCGATAGGCGTTAGTGGAACTATGGTAGCAGTAGACTGGGATTCTTGTGTAGCTGATGGAGCTTGTATAGAAGCTTGTCCTGTTCAAGTTTTTCAATGGTATAGAACTGAACACGACGTCCCTGCCAAAGAGGTAATAAATTACGAGTTTGCAGGCGAAGGTTCATCAGTAAAAGAAGAGAGAAAAGACTATGCTGACAAAGCAGATCCAATCAGAGAACATGATTGCATATGGTGTATGGCATGTGTATCTGTTTGCCCTCCACAAGCCATTAAAGTAGATCAATCCAATTTAGAATTTCACGAAAGAGCCGAAGGAACGTTTAATGAATCACTGTCAAAAGGAAGTGCACCACCTCCACATGCACACTAAAATCTTTTTTTAAATCAAACATAATTATTGACACTTAAAAGTTATTGAATCAAATTATCTGACAACACTTATTTACCAAATCATCCAAGATTCCAAAGATCTCAAAAAAGATTGTAATACCTGCTTAGATTTTTGAGATAATATTATTTCTTTATTGGTAACAATTTTATCAATGCAGCAAATAAATAAAATCAAAGGAGAAGAAAATGATTCTAATTTTGTCCAGTTATCATCATCACAGACCTCCAATATAACATCAACTTTTTGATTGTAGTATTGGGACATCAAATTAACGATATTATTTAACTCTATACAGGATACCGAATTATTAATTAAAAAGGATTTCAAATTATTAGTATTAATGATGAAAGAGTCTCTATAATGACAATGTATTGATTTAGGCCTTCTAGTCATATCATTTGAAGAATTCATCATTAATAAAGCGTTCTATTTTCTGTTTTAAATATTCATTGATTTTATATCCATCAACTTTTCCTCTTAACATAATCATGCTTTTACCCATGAGTGCACCAATTGAATTGATGCCCTTTTCTTTAATAACATGAGCATTATCATTTAATATTTTATCCAATATTTTATGTAATTCATCATCATTTATTTTGATCAAATTTAATGAATTAATTGCCTCTTTTACAGACTTAGATTCCTTTTTCATGATTTTTTCAAATATCAAGGTCACAGATTCTTTAGCTATAAAACCTTTTTCAAGATTATCAAAAACTTCAATTAGTATATCATCTGTAAGCAGTGATTTATCAAGGTTATTTCTTGAAAGGCTAACTACATCTTCTGTCAGTTTAGAAGCAATAAAAGTTGGTGTGATATTTTTTGAAGTTGAAACAATTTTTTCAAAAATATCATAATATTGAGAATCAAAAATATGTTCGGATAGCTTAATATTTAATTCATATTTTTTCATTATTTGCCTAATCAGGTCATTCCAAGATAAGGGTATTTTTTGTTTTAGATCATCAAGTAATACTGACTCTACAGGTATAGGCAGAATATCCGTTTCAGGGTACATTCTTGATGAACCTGCCCTAGGTCGAGAAAAAATGGTAGACCCATCCATTGTTGCAGATCGTGTTTCTGCAACTACACCATGTTTAAACTCACGTATCCGTCGGATTAATGGCTCTAGTACAATATTTATCTTTTTTTCATTTCCCCCAATAATTAAAAAAGCATCACTATTAGAAAGACCAAGAAGTTCTTTGATATTTTCAACATCTTTGACAGTAACCCCATATTTTGGTAATTCATCAGAATGAAAAATACCCCCCAAACCAAAAAATCTAACAAATTCACCTAGTTCTTTGCCTAAACGAATACCATTAATGGGTTCATAACCAATTAAACCATTCAATCCCCTAAGCCTAATTGATAATAAAATCGAATTGGCATCTTTTAGGATCTTTTTCAAAATAGTTGAAGATGAATCTTTAAACAGATAAGTAATATCTTGAATTCTATCGCCTATAAAACCATCATCAATATTTCTTTTTTCAAATTCCTCGGCAATTTTTATTAATCCATACTGTCGCTTTGTTTCATAATCTAAAACTTTAACTAATTGAGACAATTGTTGAACTCCTTTAACTTCAACAACTTTTCCGTCATTAACAGATATATTTACATCCTGCCTTATGCTTCCAAGTCCCCTTGATACACGTTTACTGCTACGCAATAATCTACCAAGTGTTAAAGCTACATTCACAATTTCATCTGGTTTTCCAGAAATTGGCTCAAGGGCGATTTCCACCAGTGGAATTCCAAGTCTATCCAGACCGTATTCTTTATACAACTTGGAATGTGGCAACAATTTTGCAGCATCTTCTTCTAAACATATACTTTGAACGCCTATTTTTCTAAAACCATCAACTTTTAAGTTTCCACCAGTAGAGACAAGCATAGTTCTTTGGAATCCACTAGTGTTTGATCCATCTATTACTAGCTTTCTCATAACATGAATTTCATCAACGATGTTTGAGTTTAGGGCAAGCGAAAATAACAAAACTGTTTCTAATGCACTCCTATTTACATCATGAGGTGGCTCCTCATCAGCTTCCACTAAACAACTTAAACCAACTTTAGAATAATACTTTATTGTATTCATCTTTGTATGTTCAAATATAGCAGCTCTATCGAAATTACCTAACTCGCTTTTAGTAGGCCTTAGGATACGTATAAAATTATTATCATAACTGCCGTTAGCCTCTTCACACTTACAATTGCAAAAAAGTTTATTTTTCGTATCTAATTGCTGATGTATTTCGAATCCGACTTTTACCTTCAAGCTATCAAAATCAAATTTCATCAAAATCATTCCAATATTTATCAAGATATAAGAGGAGAAGTATTAGAGAGTTCATTTGATAAATCGGTCCTCATTATTTCAACAAGCTCTTTCTTATTTGAACTATTACTTAGTGCCCACATAGCCTTAACTATTGCAGTCTCAGAACTCATATCAGATAATGGAATAACACCTAAATCTAAAAGATCTCTGCCTGTATCATAAACAGTCATTTGTACTCTCCCATAAATACATTGAGATGTCATAAAAATAACAATTCCAGAATCTATCAATTTTTCAAGGTAAGGAAAACAGTTTTTATTAACATGTCCAAGCCCTGTGCCCTCCAATATAATGACTCTATATTTAAAATTTGAAAAGCATTCAAGAAAAGAGGGATCGAATCCTGGATAGAATTTCAATAAAAATACCCTATCATCAAATGATGTCTTTGAAATAAGATTTTTTGAGATATTGTTACGTGTATTTATTCTTTTCAAGTCTGTATTACATACAATATCAGAATCATATATTAATGCAAAAGGAAAATGATCTAACGATTGCAAAGCATTACGTTTACTAGTATGATTTTTTCGAACTCTAGTCCCTATATGGCATGCAATAGTTTCATCTGAAGAGGTATGATGCATGCATACAAAAATACCCGCATAATTTGTTTTTGTAATAAATTTTATTGCACCCAATAAATTAGTAAATGCATCCGAGGATGGCCGGTCAGATGATCGTTGGGACCCTACTAAAACAACAGGAATAGATAGATTTTGTAATGCAAAGCTCATTGCAGATGATGTGTAATGTATTGTATCTGTTCCATGAGATACAATAATTCCATCAAATTGCTCATGCAAAACCGCATAGGAGATTCGCTCTGACAAAAGAGACCAATGAGAGGCATAAAGATTTTCGCTGTATTCATTAAATAAAAATTCAGGATAAATCGAGGCATAGTTAGAAATTTCTGGAAAAATCGAATAAAGATCAGATGCATTCAAAATTGAGGTTACCCCACCAGTTCTGTAATCAATTTTACTAGCAATAGTTCCACCTGTAGTAAGAAGCAAAATTTTTGGTAATGATGATGATAATAGGGGTTTTTTGATATCATGATTGATTCCTTTTGTTAAAACAAACTTACCATTATGAGGTTCATCGGTCTTAACGGGATTCAATGAGACATTAACAGAGGTTTCGGATAATTTTTCACTTGTAATATTTATAATATTATCTATTGAAATACCAATATTATAACCGCTATTTAGCTTAATTACAACATAATTATCATTAAAAGATTCATATCTAGGCATAATTATGCCTGTGTAGTCTCCTTTATTTGAAATTAATTTAACACTATCACCAATTTTAACTTTATATTTGTTTAATAATTGCTTTGATCTACTAATATAATCATCTTTTCCACTATCAGAGTTATTTAAATTGGCTGTAGCTTCCTTCTTCAATCAAAGAATTATAGTAATGCCATAAAATATATATTTAGATATTTTAATTTGGGTTTTACTTGTATTTCCCATCATACAAGGATGAAACAAATAGATATATCCGTAAAGCCCAGGTTTATTAAAAACCATTGTAAAAAATTACCAAAAGAATAGTCAAAAGTTAGTCTTTAATATAATGAAAGTAAAGGTTCCCAAATCAACACATATTGTTTTTTATATTGATGTTACAGAATATCAAATAATGCGTTATAACCAATATTCTAATACAAATGAACCATATGATTAAATTATGCTACACTATAGATAGAAAAATTAGTTAGTTAGAGTTCTTCAGGAAGTGTTTTTGATTCTATTAATTCCTGAATTTCTTCATTCATCTTTAAAAACCTAATACCTTTTTCGGTAGTTCTATACTTTCCACCATCTTCTAATTCAAGTAAATTGCTCTCTAAAAGCATAGGCAAATATTCTTTTATTTGAGCATAAGATAAAAACGCTTTATACATAATTTTTGTTTTAGATGCACTTCCATTAGCTGCATATAAAATATTAGATATTATCTCAGGCCTATTGCGATATTTCATATATAAATTATGGAAGAAAGTAATATATAACTTATATTATGCATTATACTATAATAATATACCTTTTATTAAATAGACTCAATTTATTTGACAAAATCTAACCTCAAATATTCTTTTTTTTAATAATATGAGCACAACAAGCATCACAAAAAATACACCTTCACAGAATTTATTGGATTTAGATTGTATCTTTTTCCATTTAGACTATTATAAAGAAATAATTAAAGCTGAAAAAAGGACTATTACAACCATTTTATTTTTTTATCCATCGAAACATGTTTTCAATGTAAACGGGATACAAAAACATAAACCAAATTAGATATCCACTAAAGTAATAAGAGAGGGCGGGAAAAAGATCAATCAATACATCATCGGTAAAATATATTGATCAAGTTATCCGATTATCTGGAGTGGTTATAATGGGAGTTAATGCTGCTGATTTGTTGTGGCTGCTTTCAAACCTAAAAAAATAAAGAAATCTTCCGAGTTGAACTTGATATATACCATGTTAGCTATAACAAAAAGTCTAAATTAATAATAGTTTTTATTAACTATTTATATAGTGCAGTATAAAGAAGGAATCAATTATAGCGAATATGATGCAATAATTTTTGACATAGATGGAGTATTAATTGATGTAATTGACTCCTATAATCAAACAATCATAAAAACAATTCAATATGTTTTGGATTCTAATTTTAAAATCAAAATGAATTTAACCTGCATTCCAATAGACAAAATAATTTCCAAATTTAGACATACGGGTGGGTTCAATAATGATATTGATACAACATATTCAATTATTCTAACAATTGTTTATTGCAAAATAATTAATAAATGCAATAGATCTGAGATCATTAATTTTTTTTTTGATTTATTAGAAAAATTAGATGATAAAGGGATACTTTCTGTTGAAAATGAATTAGAGAAATTAGTGGATATCGATGATATAAAAACTAGATTAGAATACCCCAAAGATGATAATATCATTTCAACGGTTTTTAACGAAATCTTCTATGGTCCGGATCTTTTTAAGGAGCAATTTAAAAAAAATCCAAAATATTATTTTGGCAAACCATTAATAAATAATGATAAAATAATTATTAAAGAAAAAACAATACGAAAACTTTCAGAAGAATTCAATGGAAAATTAATTTTGATTTCTGGAAGAAGTAGAGTAGCATCATATTTTAGTTTAAATAATATTTCAGATTATTTTATAAAAGATGCATGTATTTTTTTAGAAGATGAAAAAAGAGAATATGCAAAACCTAGTACGTATGCAATACATAAAGTTTTCAATCAATTAAAAATAAATAGTGCTATTTATGTTGGTGACTCCATAGAAGATTTTCTAATGGTTGAAAGATTCAGATACGAAACCGATGTAACAAAAATTGTTTTTTGTGGGGTATATGGAACAAATGCAAATTCATCAAAAGAGTTAAAGAGGTTGTTTGAATTAAAAGGGGCAGACATTATTGTTGAAAATGTAAATGATATACCAAATATATTAAATAATACAAAAAAATAAAACCAAGTATTGGTAAGTGAAGGTCAAGAACGTATAGCCCATCTTGAAAGGAGAACAACAGAGGTATCAATAAAAGTAGAGGTTAACCTAGATGGATCAGGAAAATCAAATATAAAATCAAATATCTCTTTTTTAGATCACCTTATAAATTCATTTGCAAGATATAGTAAGATCGACATCAATTTGATATCCAATAGTGAAGACCAAATAAACCATCATTTAATTGAAGATATTGGAATTGTTTTAGGCCAAGCCATAGATAAAGCACTTGGAGAAAGAGAAAAGATATCTCGATTCGGATATTCATTAATTCCAATGGATGAATCAATTTCAAAAGTTGCAGTAGATTTAATAAAAAGACCATATTATCACCTAGACTTAAAATTAGAAAGAGAACTTATTGAAAATATTTCAAAGGAAGATATAAATCATTTTTTTCAATCATTTGTATCAAACTTAAACTGTTGTGTTCATATTGTTGTAGAATACGGAATAAACGATCACCATAAAATAGAAGCTACAATGAAAGCTTTTGCAATAGCATTAAAAATAGCTATGAAAATAGACCCCACTAATGAAGAAAAACCGTCTACCAAAGGAATGATGTAAAAAGATATGATTAGAATAGCCATATTTGATTATGGTGCTGGCAACATCTTTAGTTTGAAATCATCACTAAAAAGGAATGGTGCAAATGTCTCGGTAATAAATGACTTTAACGATGTAATAGAGAATCTTGATGGATTAATCCTTCCAGGAGTTGGCAATTTTGATCCTGCATTATTATCAGTATACAAATGTAAAAGAAAGTTTTTAAATTATATAGAAAAAAATATTCCAATACTGGGAATATGTTTAGGTATGGAAATGTTATTTGAAAAAAGCGAAGAAGGAAATCTTGAAGGTCTGAAAATCATTAAAGGAGAGGTTGTATCACTACCAAAATCCCTAATTAAAATACCTCATATTGGATGGAATAATTTAGAAATAGTCAACGGAAAAAGTAAACTATTCGAAGGAATACCAAATAATTCATGGGTTTATTTTGTTCATTCATATTACACAGTGCCTGAAGAAATAAGCATAATAACAGCAAGAACAAATTATGGAATATCAATTCCCGCATGTATTGAAAAGAACAATATTTTTTGTACACAATTTCATCCAGAAAAATCAAGCGAAATTGGTGAAAGAATGATGAAAAACTTTATCAAAATCTGTACACAATCAAAATGAAAAGTATTGCTGCAATTGATTTAATAGATAATCAAGTAGTGAGATTAGTCAATGGTAAATTAGAAAACAAAACTGTTTATAGCAATGATCCTATAGAAACTGCAAAAAAATGGGAATCAGAAGGAGCAGATAGACTTCATTTGGTGGATCTTGACGCTGCCTTAAATACTGGAAAAAACAACACTGATGTAATTTTAAAAATTATTGATGCAGTAAATATTCCTATCCAAATTGCAGGAGGGATAAGAACAATAAATACAGTAAATAAATTCCTAGAGAAAAAGGAATTTATTAATGTCGTATTGGGAACAATGGCATTTAAAGAGCCAGAGACTATAAAGAAAATTACAAAAAAAAGACTTTGTCGTATAATAATCGCAGTTGATCATTATAATGAAAATATAATGATATCAGGATGGAAAGAATTCTCAGGCATGAAACTTTTTGACGCAATTAAACTATATCAAGAAATAGGTATTAATAATTTCTTATTAACAAATATTAGCAAAGACGGTACTTTAGACGGGCCAGATGTAAACACAATTGTAAAAATAAATAATACCTTTAAAAGTATAAATATAATATCAAGTGGCGGAATAAGCGATATCACAGATATAATAAGACTAAGAAATACTAATTGCTATGGAGTAATACTCGGAAAAGCACTATATGATAAAAAACTAACAATAAATCAAGTGCAAAAAGTGATTTAATCTGCCTGTTGCAAAAAGAATAATCCCCTGTTTGGATGTTAATAAAGGTAGAGTTGTAAAAGGTATTAATTTCAAAGAATTAAAAGATGCAGGAAATCCAGCTATCTTAGCAAAAAGATATAGCGAAGAGGGGGCTGATGAGTTGGTGTTTTTAGACATTACTGCAGCAGAAGAACATAGGGAAATTATGAAAAACATCGTTAAAAAAGTGGCAAGTGTAATAAACATCCCTTTTACAGTTGGCGGAGGAATAAAAAAACTGGAAGACGCAAGAAACATTTTACTAAGCGGTGCAGATCGAGTATCAATAAATACAGCAGCAGTAATAAATCCAGATTTAATTCAAGAGTTAATGTCTATTTTTGGTAGGCAATGCATAGTTGTTGCATTAGATGTTAGCAGAAATTATGGTAAAGGCGGTAAAAACATTTTTTCCAAAGACGGAAAAAACTACTGGTTTGAAATAAAAACATATGGTGGTAAAAAATCAACACTAATTGACGCAATAGAATGGGCAAAGAAAGTAGAGAAACTCGGTGCTGGCGAGATACTTTTAACTAGTATTGATGCAGATGGTACGGAAAATGGTTATGATATCGAATTACTTAATGCTATTTGCAATAGGATAAATATCCCTGTAATTGCATCAGGAGGATGCGGATCAAAAGAAGACATATTAAAAGTATTTGAAAAAACACAAGTCGATGCGGCTTTGGCAGCATCATTATTTCATTTTAAACGGGCAAGTCTAAATGAAGTTAAAGAATATTTACATAAAAACAATATACTCATTAGGTTATAATTATGAATTAATTTTGTAATTCACTATAAAACTATATCTTAAAGTATAAAACTAGACGGTTGTTAAAATTTGAAAATTTGAAAATTCATTTCTATAAGTTTCATCCATAATTTCAATATTAGTTACTATTGCATTTTCAGGGCCATCATTACACCAATCTAACAATTTATTTATATTTTCCCTTTCACCTTCTAAAATAGCTTCGACTCGCCCATCCTTTAAATTTCTAACCCAACCCATAATATTCAACTCTTGTGCTTTATATGATGTATTTTGTCTAAAATACACTCCCTGTACTTTTCCACTAATAAAAATATGTAGCCTAACATATTGCATTATATTCACATTACCAAAATAATTTAATTATCATAGAAAAATACTAGGATAATAAACCACCTTCTTCAATAAATAATTCTTCATGTGATGTACCTTTTCTAATTAATTTGAAATCATCATCAAGTGTTTTCATTAGGACAGGTGGTTTCGTTTGACAATGAAATGGCATGTTAAAAACTAAAGAATAAGCACCTATATTATAGAATAGAATATAGTTTCCTACGTTCGTATCAGATAGGTCAGACACTTTAGAAATTGGAAAAACATCAAGTGTATCGCATAAACGCCCTACCAAATGGATATTTTTCACAGTAGAATGTTTCCTTATGTCATTGGTGTTCATTTCATAAATATCGTTGTGGCAAAGTATTACTTCTTGTGGGTATTCTTGTTTAAGTAACGCAGCATCCAATAGAAGATGATATCCCGTATCTAATATAACTATTTTATGATCATTGTATTCTTTGGTATTTACAACTTTCGATACCATTATAGAGGATTCTGCCACCAAGAATCGTCCGCTTTCGATCATTAATGTAAAACTACCATGACAAGACGCTAAATCATTTAGTTTTTCTATATATATTGATGCCATTTCTGCAGGTGTTGGCACAGGATCGTTATAAAATACAGGTGTACCTCCACCAATATCTAAAGTAGTTATTGAAAAGTTATTGATTTCTTTTTTTAATTTATTTATAAGTGAGTTAAGTCTATCTAATGCATTCACATAACATACAAAATTAGTTATTTGAGAACCAAGATGAAAATGAAATCCTTCAAAATCCAGCAAAGAATTATTATAGATAGATTTGACAATAAAATAGGCTGAATCAATTTTTCCACCATTGAGAGGCACACCAAATTTTCCATTTTTATAAGATGCACGAACTTCTGCTTTAACACCTACTTCAGGATTTATGCGAACCATTATTTTAGGGCGTATATTTATAATACTCGCAGCTTTTGATAAATTTATAAATCCATAGTAAGAACTAACCACTATTCTTTTAATTCCATTTTTTAATACCTCTATATATTCCTCTAATTCTTCTGTAACACTAGTATAAACTATATTTTCAGGATTTCCTTTCAGTTGTTTTATAAAATATAATTCCCCCAATGATGTAAGATCAAAAGTTATGCCATCTTTCATAAAAGTTTTCAGAATAGAGGGATTAAAATTGGCCTTAACAGAATAAGCAATTTTTACATCACCTTGAAATCCCTTATAAGCATTATGTAGTTCTAATAATTTATCGTGTAAAGTTTTTTCATCTATAAGATACAAAGGTGTACCATATCTTTCCGCCAAAATGTTTATTTCTTTATCTGAAACAAAACGTTTTGTATTATGTAACGTTACTTTATTTTGAAAAACCTGTAATACATTTTCTACCATTCTTTGAGTGAAATTTATTCATATAGATAATGCTTAAAAACATTGCTCTTTAAAATATTTTCATTTTGTCCATTTTATTAAATAATTTATGAAATATGCGATCAAAAAGAAAAAATATTAGAAAATGGGTTTTATAAAAAACAGATAAAAAATAGCCTACCTATAATATGGAACTGTCAATTTTTCTCCAGACCTATTTTCTTTCTGTCCTTTAATCTTTTTAACCGCATCCTCAAAATGCTTCATTGTGACAAAGGCTTCAGTGGCATGCTTAGCAGCGTCATCAGGGGTGCTGTATTTTTTAAGATAATCGTGTAGGACTATAGAGACTGCTGTGTTGGCAACTGAACTAACATCCGCTCCACTAAATCCTTCTGTAAGTTCTGATATTTTGTCAAAATCAATATCCTTAGAAATAGGTTTATCAGAAGAATGAATTTCTATTATTTTTTTTCTAGTATTTTTATCTGGTAATGGCACATATACTATTCTATCAAATCGACCCGGCCTCAATAAAGCTGGATCAATCATATCAGATCTATTAGTTGCAGCAATAGTAACTACACCATTTAATGAATGAATTCCATCCAATTCTGTTAGCAATTGTGAAACCACTCGTTCAGTGACCATGCTATCGCCGCCTAGTCCTCTTATTGGTGCGATGGA
>JADDOW010000070.1 GCA_016782225.1 Nitrososphaeraceae archaeon | reverse complement strand
AAAACGGAGAGCATACCAGGTATGACCATTTGGGACGTAATAGCGCAAAGGTATGGCAGGCCAACAGGTTCGAGCGGGCCCGGAGATAGCCAGGGTTGGCATGACAGGCTACACGTATATTCCGCACCTACATTTTCAGGTGTTTGTGTTTACGGGGTATAACATGTGGACCGATTTTGACACCATAGAAATTCAGATTTTATTTAACCTTTGAACTCTATGTTGTTGCCTATTGACTGACAATTCGAGACGAACTAAAAATATATGCCAATCACAAGGTTTGTTAATCCCCTATTTCATAAGTATTTGGCAGTAAAGTCGATAATTTTGGATGCTCAATGCAGTAAAGGTTGCCCTTAATTGCAACCAATTAGCTAAATCATCTCCAATGGGCCATCACGAACTGGCAATGGAAAGGCCTTGTTGATTGACACAACCTGGCCTTGCAAAGACTTCTTTGTTAGAGAGGAGTAGTCAAACTAGTCGATACTGCCAATATGCAGATGGCCAGGACTACAACCAAAAGACTCGCGCAGACAATGCTGGCAAACACATCTATTATAGTACAAGTCTGACCAAGTTAGCGGCACCAAAATCAATAACCAAATAATAGATCAGCCTTCAGTGTCCTCTGAATGTGAAATACATCTTCTATCCCCAATGGTACAGTTATGATATACAAAGTTGTAGCGACAAGCCTTTTCGGCTTGTCAATGAAGATGATGACATTTTCACCCTACACGCGTATAGGCAAAGTCTAAGACAGGTTAAAGAATGTTCTATCGTACACAAGAAGGGGTACAATTGTTTCTCCTCTCTCAACATGAGGCCCTAGTAGGTTGTGATATCCAAAAGGATATTCAGATAGATTATATGGCATAAATATCGGGTTTGAATATTCAGATAAAGTCCGTCTTGGGTGTATTTTACAAAGGCAGAGAAAATGAAAATGTTGCACCCCTCCCATCCTCGTTGTTTTCTGCCCATATCTTTCCACCATGCGCCTCAATAATGCTCTTGGAAATATAGAGGCCTAAACCTGTGCCTTGAAATGATTTGCTGGCAAATTTGGAGAAAAGTCGTGGCATAATTTCCGCATGGATGCCAATTCCAGAATCCTTTATTTTGACAATAATGTAATTAATTTCTTCTGCTTGTACCATTCCTTGTATTTTGTGTATGTCCTTAATTTTATCGCTATTTGTCTTTTCCATTGTGACAATTATATCTCCTTTATCGGTAAACTTTATGGCATTGCTTAAAAGATTAAACAGTACACGGGATATCTGTTCCTCGTCTGCAACAACAAACAGTTCCTTTTCCTCTAATATTTTAATAAAATTTATCTTTATTTCTTTGTATTTATCTTGATCTTGTGATTCAGAAATGGCATTTAATATGGCTTCAGTCAAGTTAAATGGCTGTTTGTTAAGGTGTAATTGACCGCTATCTATCTTTGAGACGTCTAATATATCATTTGCAAGTCGTCTTAATCTATCTGCATTTCTTTTTATTGAAATAAGGTATTTTTTTTGCTCATTGTCTTTTATTCTCTTATTAAGAATATCCGTAAGTACTATTATGGGCTGTATTGGTGTTCTGAGTTCATGTGCCGCTATATTGATAAAATCTTTTTGCATCTTTTCGTTTACTTTTAGTTTTTCGTATAATTCTGTTTGTTGCCAGAAGTTTTCAAAGATTGATACATAAGATAGCACTCCGGGCTTACTATTTGAATATGTAGATAAACCAACAGCTTCTTCAAAAGATGATTTAGAATTATCTTTTAGCTCTATTGTCAATACATATTTTTTATCTACAATCAATACTGTAAATTTAATTTCTTGTTGTTGGGATACTTCCTGTATGAGAAATCTTTTTTTGTATCTGTCACTTTTTCCATTTTCTGTATTATGTATAGTAGAGGAGACCTTGTCGTTTATAAAAAATATTTCCTTTATATCTTCTATTATTGGTGTTAGAATTTTAACCTCTATCCCTTCAATTGCCTTTTGATTAAGTAAATCAATAATGCCTAATCTTTTTTGTCTGCATACTGCATTGATTGAAGGAAATATGATTAAAATTTCCTTTTCCGATTTTTCTATTAAATCGAAATAAACTTTTTTAGTTTGTAATGTATTTGTAATTACTTCGGTATGTTCGCGTGGAATTCCTTCCACAATTTCTTTTATTCTTTCCTCGGATGATATCGCTTTATTCCAAAGGATCTCAAAGATATGCTGCTGCTGCTCTACTATTTCTTTGCCGTTACTATAAAAAAGATGTGGAAAAGAACTAGATTCTCGAGTAGTTGCAGTTGTTATGTATTCATTATCGCATACAGCCATTCCTCCTTTAACTCCTTC
Source organism: Nitrososphaeraceae archaeon (assembly GCA_016782225.1). GTDB lineage: Archaea > Thermoproteota > Nitrososphaeria > Nitrososphaerales > Nitrososphaeraceae > Nitrosocosmicus. The sequence goes on along the minus strand of JADDOW010000070.1, from coordinate 1,260 downwards.
AAGATGTCTAAGCTCCACAAATTCCATTATTTGTTTGCAGTATTTGATATTATCCGCCTTAACTTCTGTAATATGCCTTACTCTTCCACCTTTTGATTTAAAATTTTGCAAAATATTATAAATTCTGTTAGATTCTGTAATTAATGGAGGACCATTGATTACTCCATAACCATCACATCTGCTCTTTGCATTACTATAGAATTTGACAAGTGTTTCCGTTATATTTTGCGTATCATAGAGTATTTCGGTTGAAAAATGTTTATTTTCAAAGTTAGTGGTATTAGTCATTAGCAAAATAAAATGGTTGGTCGTTGATTTTTGTAATACTCCACTATAGAACTAATAAGCCACGATAAGACTTTTTATTTTCTGTATCATTTGTGGATTCATGTCTTCTGGTCTTATACCATGATCTGTTGACGCATGTTCAGATACCTCTTTCATGATATCATCTTCTGTCTCTCCTTTGATTACTCTACTGCAATCAAATCCTGCATCACTACATCTTAAGCTTAACATATAATATACCAAGTAAAATAGATGTATAAAAAGTAATATTCTGTGACGATTTATTGAGGTACTTTATTTTTATACTCAATATGGTAAACTAAGTTACAGGATTTAGTATCGTGATATTGACGAATTATATAGTTATACAAAATATGTCATAAAACTAATAAATTCTAATCTTAAAATGTCTTGATTAACACTCAACTTCGCCTGGTAACAGAAATAATAATAATGAATTATGGAATAATTTCCATTACTTTTTATAATTGCACACTAATTTGAAATTACTGATATTATTGCCATTGGGTTGCAACACCCTTCTTATATGAGATTTGTCCACTTCAGCTACGTAAAAATTAGTCAGGATTGCCATTCGAGAACAATTTTGGTTTGAATGGGTTGCATTTCATCCAAAAACAGACGTTTATTCTCAATAACAGGTGGTTGGCTCTGTTCACCTAATTGCTTTTCCAAAGATAGTTTGTTATTATGTATATCAATAAGCTAATTGAACAAATGTGTTACTTGTCTAGTCTACAATTATATACCGACATGGAAAACGTTCATTCAATCCTTCATATATGGTGCTTGTTATCCCAATAATGCTCTTTCATATGGTGAATGTAAAATATGTTATGATTGCAGGAACTATGAGAACTTTGCAGTGTCTATAGAAAACAGAGACATTTGCTGGATGGTGTTTTCATGGTTAATCAATGTCTTTGCTTATCCAATGACTATATTTCTTTT
>JADDOW010000114.1 GCA_016782225.1 Nitrososphaeraceae archaeon | reverse complement strand
TTCGCCAAAAGAATGGTTTTGTGAATGTGAATTTACATTATACAAGATATACAAGATTTTTGATGACACAAAAGAAGGAAATGGGAAACATGCCATCTGTTGGAACCTAAATGTTAAATTAAATTCAATGAGATGGGCTGCAAACCCTGAAGAAGTTTCAATGACTTTGAAACAACGGCACAAGAGCAAAGATGAAAGAGGAAAGAGAAAAAAAGAATTCAGAGAATCTGATATATGATATATTAAATCTAAGGATATAAATGAGTAGCTTTTTGGCACTTCTCACAATCTTTTATCAAGACTTATCAGAAAATGCACACAAAATGATATTTCTGTTGATGATGAGACAATGGCCTTATCTGTCTAAGTCAGAAAAGCACTTGGATCGATTCATAACCTACCATCCATAAATAAACACCCATTTTCAACACCCAAGGAAGATGCAGAACCCCATATTTTTTTATAGATTTTAAATCTGATAAGTCTAAACAGGGAAAAAAATATAATCTTAACCCATATAAATAAAAAGCAAAAATTCGGGTTTCTGAAAAAAAAGTTATTGAATGCCAACTTTTACATATGTTTCTCAAAATATAATAAAAAATCAACAGTTCATCCTTTTATCCAATTTTAAAAATTGGAAAAAAAATGGTAATGTTTATTGGTGAAATAATATTTATTTTGTACTTATTTAATCGTTTTTGTGAGATGCTTTTCCGCCTTCACTGGCAACTCTCTTTCTTGTTTCTTCGTCAGCAGCTTGCAATCCCCTCTCATCGTGTGGTGCTTCTCCACCTTTTTTAGCAACTCTCTTTCTTGTTTCTTCGTCAGCTGAAGCTAGCCCTCTATTATCGTCGCTATTGCTATCGTTGTTATTAACCATGTTATCGATAACTTATCAACAAAGTATTTAAATTTAGGTATTCGAATAAATTTCTTTATTGGTTAAAAAAATTTAGCCTTCTTATTGGTTACTATTAATGATATAGGGACAAGAACATGGCCTTAACGTGAAAATGGTTAACATATACTTGAACCTTTATTGCATAAATGCCATCCCATAAAGTAATACTTGAAAATCCCATAAATACCACTCCAAAGAGGACTCACCATACTCAAATAATATATTGATATGAATTAAAAAATCGTATTAGACTATACAAATTCCACAACCTTTGGACCCATGACCATAAAAATCAACTCGTTAATTGTTTGAGTCGATTGTCTATTTTTCATGGGTTTATGCCATCTAGTTTGAAAGTGAAGATGTCCCAATTTTAGGTGTATCGAAGACGGCACAATACTCCGGTTTGTTTATGAACTTTTCATATGGATGGTTGGGAAAAATGTGAAAACAGTGTTTGAATAGATAGTGGTGCCTGTATCCACAAACAGAAGGTTTTTAGAGATTGATCCACATTCAGCCTTTCTGTAATAAAAGCAAAATCTGGTACTCTTAAATATGAAAAAGTTAGAACCAAATGCATTGGTGATTATTTGCCATACAAAAGAACAAAAATAGCACTCTTAAACAAAAAATAAAAGTAATGCGAGTTGGTTTCCAGAAACATTATATGTCTTTACTGAACTATGGTATTGATGCATTCGCTAATTGAATTTCAGTATTTGACGGTTAATGAATTTGTTAAACAAGTATTGGAAGGCAATGTAATCTCGTCAATTGAAGATGAAAACACCGATAACCTCGATAAAAAGGTTAGCGAGTGGATTGCCAATAGTTATGAAGAAGATTTTAACTTCCACGGAAGTGAAAGATTGCAAAAACTCACAAAAGAAATATTTCATCAAATTGTTTATTTGCGTCTGACTGGAAAATTAACTGGTATTTTATCATTACATAAGTTTGGCAAATCTTAGTTTTTTAGTGGTATTGAAAAAACATCAGGTCATAATATATCTACAAGCATACCTTAATAAAATATATTCTAAGATATTTTTTAAATAATAACAAAAATAAAAAAAAGGTAAAAAGAATAAGTCAGTTTCTATATGGTTTAGGAAGTCTTTACAGTAGTGGTAGTTTCTGTTGTAACGGTATCTGAGCTGCCGGTATCTGAGCTGCCGGTATCTGAGCTGCCGGTATCTGAGCTGCCGGATTCGACCTTGGTCATTCCGCGCTTACGGAACTCCTCCTTTGCTTTCTCATCATCTGTGCCTGTCCTACCGGGCTCAGTTATTATTTGATCATTTGGATCTCTTTTTACTGCGGTAGGTTCATGTTCTTTTATTTTGGCCGGAGTCATTGCCTCTTTGTCCCTATATTCTGTTAGTGGATCTTCACTTCGTCCTGTATCAGTACCCGCATAGCCTTCTTCATACTGCATATTCTGTCCAGATGCAGCAGATGTTGAATTCGGATTTACAGTGTCTTTCGTTTTCCCTGCAACACCTTTGGTGGTATCCACAACTTTATCTTTGACCCCCATAGTTGTATCCACAACTTTATCTATTGTCCCAGAAATGGCGCCTTTAATACCGGTTGATTTTCCACTATCGTTACCGGATCCGCCGCTACTATCTCTTTTTTCTTCAAATGATTTTAATTCTGATTCTGAAAGATTTAATATCAATCGTGAACCATCATATCCCTGAATCTTTGATTTTGGTATAACATAGATGTGTTCCTTCATCACATCCCTTTCTACTATTACAGAGTCATCTCTTTCCCCTATTATGTTACCGCAATCCAGCCTGTCGGAAGTACTTACTCCTTTATGGGATTTTATTAGTTCAGAAAAATCAATAAATGACATACTATACCATATTTTCTATTTTATAAAAGCTTTTTCGATCACATATGTTCTCGTTTGTGTCCATCAACAAAACGAAATCCATATAACATTTTACTAAAATGGGGTTAATTAGGGAGTTGTGCATGGATTTTGTAAATCCGCTGACCCGCGTTATGATCAAACAATAAGCCTTTTTGTGTTTTTACATTGTTGCGTAATGCCCTTATAGCCTTATTTTTGCTGGTTCAATAACAAACTGACTGGGATACAACAATAATAACAGTTCTCTTGATTTTGTGCGTCTTTTGCAAGTTATTTATCACAAATGCGTATGGTCAAGATTTAACTGGAGCAAATATTCAAAAAAAAGATACAGGGACTATTAAAAACAAATCATCTTCTCAGCCTGCACTAAGTTCAAATATAAAAATTACGATATACACACCATCAATAGTTGTCGCTCTTTAAATAATATATGATGTAAAATTATGGGGCTTGTAAAGTGACATTTACTTCAAGCAAACCTGTAGAGACGGTGGCACTTCATATTTATCAGTATGTCGCAAAACCCGATAGAAAACACGGAGAGACATCCAATGCCAAGTGGGATGATGGAACCCTATAGATATATCCACCATGACAAGACTCTCAAATGTCCCAGTCACGATTACACACAAACCTTTAAGATCAGGTCAATTTGCTTTTTCATGGTCCTCGCTTGTATTTCACCTAAAACCATTGGACAACTATTTACATTGATTTATGCATTTGACGCAGTTGCAAAAAAGCTTACAAAACAATTTAAAGTGTTCTAGTTTTTAGCCTTTTTATATGATTTCCTTTATTCATACTACAAAATTTCATGATCAA
>JADDOW010000018.1:9657-43231 GCA_016782225.1 Nitrososphaeraceae archaeon | reverse complement strand
GACATCCGATTAAAAAAAAAGAGTCTTTTTTAAGAGTGGGGTTGAAAAACTAGGCAACTGATCTCTTATTAATGTTGTTGACAATGAGAATGTAAGGCGATACAACAATCCTCTTAAAGGAAAACATATTAATATTTCGGATAATCCTTGTTGTTTTTTTATTAAATGATATCTATATCGATTCTGACATGATTTAATATTTAGACAAAAAACTCAAAATCTGTAGTTGAGTCGATTTGTATTATACCATTTTCAATAAAAATAAAAAATAATTTGTCTTTTGACATGGGAGTGCATATATGGTGTGCAGTTCTTATACCGTGTGAAAGCCTTATCTAATGGCGGCTGACCCATATTGTAATTCCTTTTTTAAAACTTCAAAATATCAGGACATATTAAGGGTAGTTGGATTATAGATGGGGCGTGGCAAAAACTTCTGAAAAAATTCAAGCATCCACATGGATAACACTTGCCATTTTAGGATCAACCATTCTAATTACAATGTATGGCGAAACCATGCTATTACCGGCTATGGGTGATATTATCTCAGACTTTAATATCTCTTATAGCACTTCATCATGGATTCTTACGGCATATCTTATCGCGGGTGCGGTTATGACTCCTATAGCCGGAAAGTTATCTGATATATACGGCAAAAAGAAATTGGTGCTAATAGTATTTGTAATTTACATAGTAGGAATTGGCCTTGGAGGTTTGTCAAATGATATATACTTGCTTCTTGCCTCCAGGGTAATCCAAGGCATGGGTATATCCATGTTTCCCATAGCATTTGGTATCATACGAGATCAATTTCCGTTACAAAAGCTTGCAATAGGTGTTGGTATATTTAGCTCAATGTTTGCTGCCGGTTCGGTAGTGGGTATAGCTATAGGTGGAAGTATCATCCAAAATTTTGGATGGAAGTCTACATTTTTTACCATAATCCCTGTTGCTATTATTCTTTGGGTAATAATTAGAAAATATGTTCAAAATGATGACATGGCAAAATCCGGATTAGAAAGAAATGACCTGTCCGGTTTTGTACAAAATGCGGATACCATTCATGATTCCGTGGGGCAACACCCCCCTACGGACTCAAAAAAGGTTGCTAACAATTACAAACCTGATATTGATTTTAAAGGTGCTGTAACCTTGGCAATAGCAATAACCTCGTTTTTACTTACACTCACATATTTCGCAAATACCACCAATGGCATCAACACTAATTCCCTTGATTCCAACCATGCCTTTATTATCTTGGTTTCACTAGCCGCATTAACAACAATCTCCATAGCCTCTTTTATTGTTGTGGAGAGGAAAGCGCAATCTCCGCTAATACCACTTAACCTGATAGCAGATAAAATCCTTCTACCTGCAAATATCATTCTTTTGGTTTTTGGTGTCACGATGTTTATGGTATATCAGACTATACCAATATTAGTAACAAGCCCTTCACCTCTTGGATTTGGAGGGGATGCAATGGATAGTGCTTTTATCCAATTACCTTTTATGATAGTGTTTTTGTTATTTGCACCTTCTTCGGGTTTTATTGTATCTAAAATTGGTAATTTTAAACCAATTATAGCCGGAAGCATAACCACAACAGTTGGTTTTTTTGTTCTCTCTGTTTTCCATTCGACAGTACCTATGGTTGCAATAAATTTGGTGATGATATCTGCAGGATTGTCGCTGATAAATGTGGGCGCATTCAATGTCGTATTGCAATACACTCCACGACAATTTAGTGGTATATCTATAGGTATATCTGTTGTAATTGTGCTAATTGGAAGCTCTATTGGGCCGGTTATTGCCTCTATGTACATGCAAACATATCAAGAATTTGTTATTGGATTCGGTGATAGGTTATACCCCTCACCATTATCATACAATCTGATATTTCTTACTGCCACATTGATATCAACCATATCTGTTGTGACTGTGATTTTTTTAAAAAGGAGGGCCGCAACAGAAATAATGGCAGTAAAGAAAAAGTGAAACAATTTGATAAAAACAAGGGTACCTTACAAATGTCGTCCACGACAAGAGTGGGATGGGTGGAAGATTGTAATTCAATGCATCTTCGGTTTAGACTTTCATTTTGAAAATTACTATTAAAACTTCCACATAATATTATTTGTAATTCCTTTGAATAAGCGATCTCCATCGCCATATTCCACAGACTGGTATTTTTGTTCAAATGTCTATAAATAATTATATTATTGTAAAACTAAGAAAAAAATGGTTTAAATTGTAAATCCGTTTTGGCCTTTAACATATGTATACTGCCTACCTTGCCATGATGTTGGTTTGGTTTTTCCAAAAATCAACAGAGGTGCAATATTGTATAAACACGCAATAATAACAAAGATTGCTGCAACAAAACTTCCCAAATAGTATAGTGATTTTATTTATATTTTTTGCATCTACTCGAAAAAGAAATACCCATCAAGACACAAGGTATGAGATTAAGTAACGGCAAATAAAAATAAACATTAAGAGGAATATTATGGAGCGAAATAAAAGACAATTCTTCAAAAGCAATCCATAAAGTAACAGGAAACAGTGCAAATGGCAATATGGACGCAAAAAAGATAATAAATAAATTATAAATGACTTTGAACCTGTTTTTCATTACCCGCGGAGCCAATGTTCTTCCAATTCCATGCCAGAGTGTTATTAGGTCATCTGCCCACATAGTGTACATCATTTCATTTAATCTTACAAGTTTAATTTTGTATCCACTTTTTTTAATAAGTATACCTAGATCTTTATCTTCCTGTATTTCTTGGCAAACCGATTTAAACGTGCCAATATCAACAAAAACTTTTCTTTTTATTAGAAAGTAGCTTCCCATGACATAAGCAATTTTTGATTTAGGGTTATTAACATCAGGTGAGCCAACGCCAAACAAAACACTAACAGAGTCCCATAACGGTATCGTAATCTTTGACCAGAAGTTGCTTAGTTTTTCTGGAGAAAACACTCCAGTTAGCACATCCAAACCATGTTTTTGCATATAGATACCTGTTTGTAGTATTACATCTTTACGAGCATAATTGGTATCGGCATCAGTAAAAAGTAAAACATCGCCTTTACTTTGCAAATAACCCTGTTGAGATGCCCGGGTCTTACCGGTCCAATTCTCGGGTTTGTCTTTTAACGAAATGATTTTTAACTTATCTGTTGGGAGTCCGGTTTTTTTCTTCTTGTTTGTTTTATCTTTTATATCGTGCATTATTTTTAATGTGCCGTCTGTCGAACTATCATCAATTGCAATTATTTCGAAATAAGGGTATTCTTGAGATAACAAAGATAACAAACATCTTTCAATATGTTCTTCCTCATTTCTTGCTGGAACTATTATGCTAGAAACGACACTATTATGGGCTATGTCCTTGACCTTATGATCTAAAGAATATAAAAACTAATTCAGTATATATTGTATTATCAACCAATTCAGTTATACATGATAGAAGCGAATAAAAAAAAAATTATTGCACTATTCTCTGTAACTACTTTAATTGCATCCGCGATATTAATTAGTGGATTACTACAACTAACTACAGTTTATGCCCAGACACCATCTACCAATGACCCAAAGCAACCACTACCCGTTATTCTTATACATGGTTATTTTTCAGATGCTTCGGTATGGAATAAATGGCAAGAACTGCTAAAAAAAGATGGCGTTCCGTCTTATCCGATAACTTTTAGCCAATCCGATGATAAATGTGGGTCTGCCGCAGAACACGCAAAAGAATTATCAGACCAGATTGCACAAGTCAAAAGCCAAACCGGGCAAGACAAAGTGAATATAGTAGGACATAGCAAAGGCGGATTAGATGCTAGAATGTATCTTGCCAATGGTACAAAGGATGTGGCAAATCTCATAATGATTGGAACACCTAATGCCGGTTCACCGTTAGCAGAAAACAATCACATGTGTGCTCCTGCAATATATGACTTAAAACCAGGAGCTGCAGATACCAAAGTAAAAATGAACCCAAACACAAAATATTTTACTATTGCTGGTGATTGGGACCCAAATACCGGAAACTGTAACCTGTCCATGTTTTCATTTGCGCAGCAGGCCGGCTCATCAAGCCTCCCAAAACCAAACGATGGAATGGTTCCTGTGTCTAGTGTGGAGTCGCTAGAGTATTCTACCAGTCTTGGACATAGCAAAAGCTGTCATTCAAATCTTTTGAGTGAATATGAGTACGGATTAGCCAAAAACTTGTTGATAGGGAATAAATAGGATAAACAAATACCTTTAAGAATTAGTCCAATTTTTTTATCATTTCACGTAGTTAACATATAATAGGACAAATTGGCGGATATGAATTGTTTTGATGTGATAATTAAAAAAAAAGATAAATTTTTTTTTGCCTGAGAAATTTTTCATTTTGGCTGGTTTAACTATCTTCCTCGACATATTGCAAACTAAAGAATGCAAAATCCCAATATGGGCTGTATGTATCATTATTTGGTTTGTTTGTATCTGATACATTGGCCTATTGCAGATAAACCGTTTTCATTAAATAATACAACCTTTTTGGTCCTTAAAGGGTAACGACTTACATTTCTTGCCCTTTGTTTTACCTGTTCCCCAATTATCTGTAAATGGCTTTTAAAAATGAATCAAATAGTATGTAATGATGGCATGTGGATACTTTATTAAGTATATGTGAGGCATTGCTGTAGCTTAGCAAAATAATAAGACCAAGATGGATAGAATAAAATAAATTATAACTCAACCAAGTATATAGCAATGGACAATCACGACAGTCAAGAGATCTTGGATCATAATGCTAGCAGATATCCTAACACACACAACAACAACAACAACAATAACTTTGATGTCAACAGGGAAAAAATAATATCTCTGGATGCCAATGATGTACGAGTTTACTATAGGGATGGTGCTGATGAAACCATTAAGCTAACAAATATTTCAAACAATGGTGCATCTCTCAATTCATTTGCTGCAGCATTGAATATGTGGCAAAATTTTGTCAAGTCCTGGAGTAATGCATACAATCAGCTATTCTTTAGAAACCCGCCAATGACAAACGGCGAGTTTTGGTTTATGTATTGTAGGTTTGATTCAAAGTCAAATGAAAAAATAGACAAAAAATAAAAGAAAAATGGCATATGATTACGATATTGTTAATTTCCATTTAATGACAACCCCAAAAATAATCCTAGGAAATTTTCTTGCCCTAACTTGGGTCATTTGCTTTCCTTAAAGGCTAGTGAATTAAATTTTTTTTACTACATGTTTTGATATTGATTGTCTTTCCTATTTGCTTGAATCAAATTCATATATCGACACATCATAATTGCCGGCTCCATTTCCTCCAAACGTTGCAATTTTATCTTTACTATATGTTCTATAACTTTCAATCATTTTGGCGCCTAGCATATTGTTTTTAGCTCTGTGTTCCCATTGCGAGTCAAGCACCATCAGAACCTTTTTGGATTTGACAAACACATTATCTAAATAGTCCACAGCCTGATAATTATTTAGGTTAAACACATATTTCGGCACCCATGAATAAAATGGACTTGATATTAAAATAATATTGTCTTTGTTGTTTGTTTCGGTATGGGCGTCTTCATACAGGTACTTTACAATAAATGATACTACTTCAAAATCAGTGGAATTGTCGCTTGCCATTATGACAACAGTGTACGTATACAGCGAATAGGAAGATATCACTAAAAGTAACATAAATGGCAAAATCTTTTGGGTATTTTTTTTCCGGATTAATTGAGATAAGTCATGGACCAACCTGGCCACGGCAATGCAGAATAAGGGAATAAGAGGGACAATGTGCCAGGTTGAGACAAAACCTACAGAATAAAGGAATACGATGAAAGGAACAGCCCAAATCAAAATAAACAAGTCTTTTTTAATTGTTGAAAATACTATGCCTATTAGACCTAAAGATACCAGTAAAGGATCATACTGGAAGTGATATTTTATAGTCTCAACAAAAGTTTGAACGCCCCTATGGGTCTGGAAATAAATTCCATTAAACCATAAACTTAGTTGATTTTTATACAGTGCATAGGCTGGCCAAAATAATGGAATTGCAATAACCGGTACAACCCACAGAGTCAAAATCCTTTTTATTTTGTTGTTTTTATAGATGATAAAGACAATCAGAGGTATCATTGTGAATATGGGAATCTTCGTAAAGATGGCCAAGCCAAGAAAGATCCCAGAAAGCAAAATAAACAGAATTTGCCTGTAATTGATGCCCCTGTTTGAATTGGTTGCCCTTATTTTTTTTGTAGCGCATATCGCAAATAATACTGATAGCAAAAAAAATGGCAGCTGAATGGATTCTAGCAATACTCTTCTTATGGGGTCTGTTAATGGCATTACTGCAAAAAGGGTTGATGCAGTAATGGCGATTGTTCTGTTGTTGTACCAGTATTTAGATATCATGTATACAAGAGCAGTATCAACTAAAGCGATTATTGCCATGATTATTCGTGGCACAAAAAAGATCATTTTAATGGATTCAACACTGTCAACAGTTGGATTTAAGATGTGGGGATAATTGATTAAGGAAAACACCCCTGCCATAAAGATTTGAGAAAAATAAGGATGGTCATATAGCAGTGATTCTTGAGGGCCAAAACCTGATAAGACATGCATTGCCCTTCTAATGTAGATGCCCTCGTCATTAGACGGGCCAGATGGATAATTTGCACTGTTCCAAAAGAAAGTAAAAGCAGATACTATTAATGGTAATGCAAAATAAAAAATACCCACCATTTTTCCACTAGGCGACTTCATACAAAAATTATAAAATAATGCTCATAAAAGAGAGTTTGTATGACTTGATGATGTTTAGCTGGCATGGATTTATGGGCACTAATGACAAAGAGTGGTGGGAAAAAAGGATACAGATACCAAATAATTTGATATCCCTTCTAAATTTTAATTGATTGTCCATTGTGTTTGGAAATATGCATATACATGACAAAAAAAACATTCTTTATAGTTAAAAGAAGAAAGCCCGCAAAAAAAAAAACAATTTTTTTACATTTAACCGGGGCTTTTTGTTGCGAATGTTTTTAGAATAACTATTGTTTCTATTTTTTAGCTTGGAGGTCTCATCCCCTCATCTTCTTCTATAATTTCGTCAACGTACCTAGAATGTGTGTCACCATCATCGTAAACCTGGCCGGCCTTCAAATAGCTTGAATCATTGCCATTTGCCTGGTGCTGCTGCTTTTGATGCAGTTTACTCATTATGTCTATGCGAACAGGTGAAATGGTGGGCAATAACTGTGTTATCGACAAGGGTATGTCATCATTCCCTGAATCCCCATTGTAATACAGACTAAGGCTAAATAACCTTGAGCCAATGCTTCCCAGTTCGATTATTTTTGGCTCCAAATTGGCTTTTTTGCCTTCTTGATCTTTGATAATTGTTCGTATATCGTCGTATTTTGATTCGATGCTTGTGGCCAATTTTTGCTTTTCACCTTCTGAAAAATTTGAGTTTAGTTGCGATACTGTTTCAATAAATGATTGCTCTAGTCTTATAATCATTACTTTGGTTATTGAATAACAAAAAAATATAAATGCTTAAAGAATGGATTCACTGTGCTTGGGTTCCTTTTTGATGTAAAAATTGGAAAACGTTTTAAATTTTAATTCAGCAGATGTTTCGACATTTTATAGTCTTAAAGGGGTATTTGGTGTGTCAATAACAAAATCGAGGGAAAAAAAATCGATACTTACATTTTACATTTTAGATGTGTGGTGCATTGCCTTGATTTGATTTTCATGGGGTGTGATTTTAGCCCAACTCAAGAGACTCTACATATCACTTTATTAATGGATGGTAACAATGACATTGAGCAATTGATTATTGTAGCGATTCAATGCGTTGTATGTTCAAATAGATCTAGACAATGAAGTGAAATGAATTGTAGTGTATAATCGGGATAAATTTCATCAATTTAGTTTAATCTAGCCTTTTAAAGTTGGACTTATATCATATAGAATTTATTTAATTTTCGCACACATGTGCATCCTTGCTCTGACCTTGACTTGAGAAATAAATTAGTCCTCTTTTGAATCTATAGTTTCCATATGCGTTTATGTAATTAACAAAAACAATGTGGATAGACACAATATGGCATAATAAAACATACGATATGGAATCAGTCAAAATTTACATATCCATCTGTCGTATTGGTGAATATGACCATGGAGGATCATAAAGTAGTTGCAGAGGTTAGTATTATCCCAATAGGAAAGATTCATTCAGATGAGGATGATGCGTTGGAAACAAGTTTGAGCAAAGAGATATCATTAGCTTTTAATGCCATTAAAAAACTCAAAGAAGTTAAAGTAATTATGACTGCAATGGGAACGGAAATAGAGGCTAATAATCTTCAGGATATATTAAAGTCAGTCGAAATAGCACATAAGGCCATGAGGGACATTGGGGTCAAACGTATAATTTCAACAATTCGAATAGATGAAAGACTTGACAAAACAGAAACATTAGATGATAGAGTCAACTCAGTAAAGAGTAATTGACATAATCCATAGGGTTGGCCATATTAGGGTATTAGATTACTTTAGTTATAAATGAAGTACAACATAAAATTGCAAAATAAAAAAGAGTACATCAAAAATAATCTCATTTAATTGTGAATGCCTGGTTTAATGTTCCCCCTTTGTTTTGTAATTATTTTCTATTGCATCGGCAAGTCTAAAGTCGCGTTCAGTAATTGAGTTTGTATCAAATGATTTTGATGAGATTTTAACTGTTTTCCAGTTTATAGATATTATGGATGGTGATTGTGAGAATCTGATATCTCTGCAACTTTTTACAAATCTAATGGCGTCCATGAAAGAAGGAAACTGAAAATCTTTTACAATCTTACCGTCTTTTAGTTCCCAACCAACAAGGTCATCAGAGAGCCTTTTCTGTATTTTATCATTGGATGGATGATCCATATAATACTATAATCCTATCAAATACAACAAGAAATATTTTTTCTTCTTTTGCCTTTTAATTATACAAAGCAGTTGGCCTAAGTATAAGATCAAATTATTTGACCGCATTTTACAATCGTTTTATCATTGTGTTTCCAGCCATAGAAAAAAAATATTTCTATATGTATATATATATTATAATATAAACCCATAATAAAAACCTGTTTCCAAACAAAAGCCTGTTCAAAAGTTGTGCATTTCACTTGATTATTCAAAATCCCTAAATAATTTTTTTATATTGATGTCAATAATGTTGGAGAAAAAACCACATGCTGTCAAGTTTTACCACCTTGATGCTGGTTTGGAAAAAGCAACACCTACTAAAAGACGTCGAAAAACGATGTCATAACAAAAGAAAAACAAAAATTTTGGAATATATTTGGTCTTTAAACAATGCCAAAACGTCCCTTAATTATGATATCTATCTAAATGCAGATTGACAATGAGCATCATCTTTAATGGAGACTGGCATTGGTTGGTAGGATGAATTTGGTTCAGAACTGCTTTTATTGAATACAGCTCCAGAGTATAGTTCCATGGACACATGCAATATTATTTATAACTTTCATTAGGTAATAATAATCGTTAGTGATCAAAAGGTGGCTGACAAAATAAAATGCTCCCATATTCTTGTCAAAAAACAAAGTGAAGCTATTTCAATATTGGAGCGGTTAAAGAAAGGTGAAAGTTTTACAAATCTTGCAAAAGAGCTATCCATTGATAAAGGCAGTGCAAAAAAGGGTGGAGATTTGGGTTTTTTTGGCAGGGGTATGATGGTAAAACCATTTGAAGAAGCCGCCTTCAAACTCAACAAAGGAGAGGTAACTTCTGAGCCAGTCAAGACTGAGTTTGGATATCACATAATCAAGAGGGCGGGATAGCAGCATCCGCATCCGCATCAATAGTGGTGTCATTATGGGGGAATAGATGGCAAAAAATTAAATCACTAGATATTTTATTCTTATTCTTATTTTTTAGAGTTTTATTTTTGTAGTATGCTTAAACTAATGATTGTTATTAGATGATGAATATTCTTTTGATAGTTTGATGTAGTTGCCAGATAATTCTTTAATCCATTCTATTTCCTTTTCATATATGTCGCGTATTTCTGTTGCGGGCAATCCGCCCCAAAGCTTTCCCGAGGGGATTTTAGTCCCGGGTTTCACCACAGAGCCTGCTGCTATTATTGACCATTCTCCAATTTCAGTTTTATCCATTATGATTGATCCAATACCGACTAAAACATTGTCATTAACCGTACACCCGTGAAGTATAGCTGAATGACCAACGGTCACCTGATTACCAATAAGCGTTGGATGTTTACCGGTAGTAACGTGAATAACACTATTATCCTGTATGTTGGTTTTACATCCGATTCGTATATTAAATACATCTCCTCTAACGACAGTTCCAAACCAGATGGATGATTCTGAACCTATCTCTACATCACCAATGACGGTGGAGTTGTGCGCTATAAAGCAATCAGAATTTATCTTTGGAATTTTGTTTTTGAAGGGTAATATTGACATACTTGTATTGAACTTTCATTAAAGTGTAGATATATGCATTTCAATTATGTCAAAAATTATGATCACAGGCATTAAAAAGATGGGGGTGAATTACTGTGTGCCTAAAATACTGTTATACTGTTTTGGTAAACTGTGACACTCTGT
Source organism: Nitrososphaeraceae archaeon (assembly GCA_016782225.1). Lineage (GTDB taxonomy): Archaea > Thermoproteota > Nitrososphaeria > Nitrososphaerales > Nitrososphaeraceae > Nitrosocosmicus. The sequence continues at coordinate 32,524 of JADDOW010000018.1, read as the reverse complement.
TTACTGTTTGTTTTTTCCTATTTACCGTACTAGTTATTTATTCTCTGTAACGCACAGCATATGAATTGTTTATGGCGGATTTCAAATCCTTTTTAAATTGTTCGCGTATCAATCCTCCGTATACTACCAAATCTCGTGCGAAATAGTCTAATCTTACCAATAGACTTTCGTTAATTATTTCACGTTTTCCATTGAAATCTTGACCTGAGTTAATGGATATTCCATATGGTAAACTCCAACCATAACATTGACGAATTACGGTCCTCATTTGATCCATTACAGTCAAACCTTTTTCATGTGACGCACAAATATACCCAAAAGTCTTTCCAGCAAATTCAGACCAAAAATAGTCAAGGAAGTTTTTCAAGGACCCTGACATTGATCCATGGTAGTCCGGAGTTGCAAGAATAATCGCATCAGCCCAGTTTACCATATCTACTGCCTGATTGATATGAATCGTCTCTGGACTATCCTTGTGATTGTATATTGGTAATGGTGTGTTGTTTAAATTCAGTAGTTTTGTATCCGCGTCATTTTGATTTACCCTTTCTAAAACGATTTTTAGTGTTTCTGTACTGAAGGATTCCTTATTCATACTCGAACCCACTCCTAAAACTTTTAATCTCAATTTTACCAATAACCTCCATTGTGCCAAAAAGACATTATAATCAATTTACTAAATGATTTTTAATTTTGCAATTTATAAATATGCCAGTTTACAAATTATATAAATACATCACATAAGATGTGATTTGGGTTTGGGGGCAAAAAATTGCTTTATTGTTGCCATTACAATCTCATAGATACCCGTCCTTTTTTTCTTTAATTGCGAATTCGCAAACCAAGTCGCCTTTGGCGGCCCTATGGGTTGTTTCGACATCTGCATAAAGCAGCTTTTCGAACAATTCCGTTTCAGCAGAACAGGCTTCCCAATGCTTTTCAGCTATGTGTATTATGGGGCAGTTGTATTCCAAAAGCACATGACCGCTGTCTCCTTTGCTCTTGTTTTTCTTTGATTCCGATATGTATCCTTCCTCATCCCTTATCTTTGCCAACTCCTTGACTCTATCGCCAAAATTTGGTTTTTTAGGCGCTCATAGCATGTGCTGAAAAGGTCATTTTGACGTTCCCGAAGCAATCCTTATAACCCCATCTTTACCCATATTTTTCTCAATGAAATCAAGTGAATGAGTTGCAATAGACGCATAGGATTTTGGAAAAACTGTTTTACTTTGGGAAGATAGTTTGTAAATCATTCTCGGTCTGCCTACACCGGTACTACTCTCAAAGGCTTCTAGTAGTCCTCTTTTCTGTAAATCTGCTAGATGCTTGTGAGCCCCCATTCTTGATATTTTCATGGTGTTTGCTAATTCTTCAAGTCCAGCTTGCTGCATTACTTAGATGCCATAATATCTTCTTTTTCTGACCATTTATGCCTTCGGCAATAGTGTTTTCAAATGGTGAAACTGTTGGTGGGATGCTATCGCCCAATAATTATTACTGGAAATATACATTTTTTAACAAATTGGTTTACAAATGCCATCGCATTTTTTGCTTGATTTAATATAATTATTACAAAACAAATGTACTTTATTCAACAATGCAATTGAATTCAATATCGATTGTCCACCCTAACGAAGATGTGTTCATTTTGCAACTTGACGTCTGTGGTTTATGGTGATTTCAAAGTAATTCGGAAAATAATGTCAAATGATGTTGGCATTTGAATCATCAAATGGTTTTAGTGAATATTCCAACTCTTAGAATCTTATGATGACAAGTTGTTGTCTATGGATAGATGGTTGTAACAACTGTTCGACATTTGAAACTTTCATAAAACAAATACAACATACAAAACAAAACCGATGCAATGATTATCCAATTTCTATCCGCAAATTCCATTGGCGTGTTTATTTTATTACTATTATGTAAAACTTAAATGAGATTAATAATGCATTCCAATATAATTAACAAATAATCAAAATCATAATTATGGTGGGTTGCAGATTATTTTTGAAAAACGATTATTACATATCAATGAATCCATAAAGCCAGGCCTTATGACAAGGCCTGAATCATCAGCGTAACCTTGGTTATTTTGCACATTTTATTCTTCTTGAGAATCGGCATATTTCTTGCGAATCGAGAGTTTCTGGTTTGGGGTGGTAACTATATGAAAATAGAATTTCTATCTCCACTTATTTAATGTCAATTATCTGTCAATATGGATTATTAATTTTTTATCAATTGATGATCATCCAAAACAAATTTATTAAATCTGGAACAAATTCAAACCACTTTTGCTATGGGCATTTACTTGCGAATTGCCGTTATCGCTAGCACGGCAGCATAAATAAAAATATCGGAAACGCCCTATGATACCCTAAAAGTAAATGAGCAAGAATGTCTTTATATCTCTATTATTGTTAATCATGACCGTAAAATCTTTAGCCTCATGGTATGTGCTTTCCATTTTTTTTAGGTAAAGACAATAAGTACAGTATAAACACTATAATGAATTTTTAAGTTATTAATCATTTAATTTAAATATATTGTCGTTTTTTAGTATTTATTTATTAAAGTGAGAGATTTAGATCAGAAAGCGTTAGTATTGGACATTCGAAAAAGATGCACCAATAAAACTGTCGTAATTGTTGGTGACGTACATGGATGCTTTGACGAACTGCTGATGATTTTAGACAAAATTGGTTGGAATCAAAAGACGCATATTCTTATATTCACGGGCGACCTTATCGATAGAGGGCCGAAGATAAAGGACTCATTATTGTTTGCCCTGACTACGCCTAATGTATACACCTTGATGTCCAATCACGAATATAAACTACTTCGGTATCTGAGAGGAAACGATATTACTATTGGCTCCCTCGATAAAACTATTGCTCAATGCGGTGATTTGATTTTTGATACATCACTCAATGCTTGGCTGGAATCACTTCCTTATATTATAAGATGGGCAGATGATTCTTTTGTTGTCCATGCGGGAATAATACCATCTTGCTCTATCTATAATCAAAAAAAATCCTCTTGTATTTATATAAGAACATGGAGTCCGTATTCAAATAGAATGTCAGTTGAGGGTGATGACCCCTGGTTCAAGTTTGACCCAATAGAGAAAATCAAGATTTATTTTGGTCATAATGTTCACTCCTATCCTTTTGTTTCTAATTGGACTGTGGCTATGGATGGGGGTGCCGTATTTGGTGACACACTCAGGGCTTGCCTTGATGGCAAGGAGATTGTAGAAGTCCAGTCAAAAGCAAAATATTACTGGCGATAACCCATATTCAATATATCGTTAATCAACAACTATTCTTATGCGGATTTTATTATTGGATGCCGATTCAAAAAAAAAACAATATGCGAATTTGATGGACCTTTTCTGCGAACGTTCTTTTGAAACAACTATGTCATTACACTATATCCTTTTACAATTTCAACTTTAGGCGTTGCTGACGAGGGTTAAGATGCTGAATAGACAAAAGGGACCTGCAATACACAATTGAAGAAGACCTTTACCAAATAAATCAAAAGTGAAAAAAAAGCTTGTACAGACTTCTTTTCTTGATTGGTTTTGATTTTGATATGATTATTTAAATAAATTTGTTAAAGAATTGCCAGAAGGGGATGATGATGGTGGTGGAGAATGAGGTATTAATAAATTAAAAGAGCTTATTGAAAATCCTGATCCATTATAATATAACTGTGATATTGCGATATGCTCTCCATGATCAGGAACATGTATTCTACAAGAAACTTTCCATCGTTTGCAGATTGGTAGTTGAATCCGAATATTCTGCTGTCATGATCTGTGATGGTAACCTTTGCATTTAAATTTTCAAAAGCCAGATTCATTTAGTTTTTTTACCTCAAACAAAAACCTTTGTTTTTTGATCAACTTTTTTTGTTTTTTTATTACATGTATGGCGATTATAAATCTTATTTGGATATTGATTACAGACACAATGCAAAACCTTTTAAACATTTGACCATCACAAGTTTGACATCTTCATAAAGAATCGCCTTTTATACGGTTACATTGCCGCTTTTATTTCTGCAGTTTTAGTTGGGTCGATATATTCAATTGCAAAACCAATTTTATCAAGTCAAATCCAACCATTAACCCTATCCTCTTTAATCTATTTGGTTTCTGGGATATTTATGATGTTTGTCACATTTAGCACCGAAAGAAATAGGGAAAAAGATGTCTTAAAAAAGGATGACTATGCACTTTTGTTGATCATCGGATTACTAGGCGCCTGCATTGCACCATTTCTATTTTTTGAAGGATTGAATAAAACCACTGCCTCTAATGCTTCGGTATTGAGCGGTGGGGAGCTGCTGCTGTTTTCCGTTATATTTGCTTTATTATTTTTTAAAGAAAAGATAACAAAAATTGGGTACATTGGAATGTCTATAACCGTCATTGGGATAACCTTGATTTCATTGTCGTCCATTGATTCCGGTCAAAATAGCAAATTGAATATCAGTCTCAACATTGGTGATATTCTGATAATTTTATCTACTGTTTGCTGGGGATTAGACAACAATCTGAGTAAGCTAATGTCAAAAAGAACTACAAACACATCCAAAATAATATCCATAAAATCACTGGCAGGGGGCATGATTCTTCTAACCTGTTCTCTTTTGCTTGGATATGAAGTAAAACTGGAGATGTCACAGATACCATATCTTTTAATTCTTGGAATCGGGGGCTTTGGACTATCTCTTTTCTTTTTTATAGAATCACTAAGAATCATAGGAACACTGAAAGTTGTTGTAATATTCTCATCCTCAACAGTATTCGGGTTATATTTTCTGCCGTCTTGCTTGACGAGAAAATCGGAACAATGCAAATTATTGCAACAGCATTGGTTGTGTTGGGACTTTATTATGTGAACAAAGACGATCTGAACTACCTAAAAAACAACAACAACAACAAGTAGCGCACCTATGCGCAAAAACCCAAATGAACTCATGGCCATTTCAGTTCGAAAAAAAGAAAGATAATTTTCTAAAAACCAAATGAATAATCCATCATCATCATCATCATCATCAGCAATAATTATGCTTATTGACTGTCATGTCAATTGCATGTGTGTGTGAGTTTGTATTGCGTAGTATTGTTGTTTTGTTGTGGTCTGGGCAAATAAATGCATTTATTTAAACACCTGATGGAAAGGTTTCTGGGAGATCTCTGTCATTATTTATTGGCTGCATATGCAGAGGTGACAGAGCATTTGTTTTGTCGATAAACAACAGAGCATCATACCTTGAGGATAGTTTTGTGGGAACGTAATTTCCATACTTTTCATATTTGGGGTTATAAACAACGCCTATTGCCCTTTGACCCATTGGTTTGTCGTTTTCAGTATCATCATCGTAATAGTATATGTAGTTGTTTTTTTTCCCCTGGGTTGTTTTGCCCGCATCATCCTTATCTTCATGGTTTTGATGAGGTGATGAAAAAATCAGTAGTTTGTCCTTGCCTATGTCATCACTACTGTTGCTCTTGCATAGGTTATGCAATAACCTATCCCAGCTACCATCTTTTGCTGGGGGAACATCCATTTTTTCCATCTTTTCGCCCCATTGCTTTGATGCAATCACAGAACCGCTGTAAGTGCCAAAACCAATCAGAACTGTGTTTTTGCTTCCTCTCCTTTCTCTGACAAGTTGGCCTAAATTTATCATTCCTGATTTGGCCATATCGGTAAACCGCGCATCACCGATGTGCGTGTTGTGTGCCCATACAATTGATTTTGGCTCGGTAACATTGCCGCTACCATCACCAGTTTCCTTATCCTTGTTATGAAAATCAATCAGGCGCTCAAGTGTGTTCATCATATGGGTATCCCTTAGGTTCCATGAATTTACATCACCTTTCATCATTGTGCGGTAATACTTTTCGGCCTCTTTTGCGGTGATTGCATTCTGCTCGGCGTTAAAATATTCTTCCTCTTTGTTTTGCTGCTCCCTTGCATAAACGTCCTGCTTATTTCTCAAAGACGCTAAAGTTTCAATAACTTCGTCTTCACAGTTGTCAGGCACAAAAGCCATTGCTTGTGCATACTTTTCCACGTCTTTGTTATATGGCTCAAAACAGTCAAAGGCGTCAACAGCATTCTTTAAAGCGGCCGGATCCACTCTCTTTAGATATTGTATAATTGCCTCCAGGGATTCCCACAAGCTATAAAGATCCAACCCATAGAATCCAACCTTGTTTTTCTTTGAATCGTCAATAATGCTGCTGTTATGAACTTTAATCCATTCTATCAAATCAACCATCTCTTTGTTAGCCCACATCCATGTGGGCCATCTATTAAAAGAATGGAGAACTGAGTATGCACTCTGACCAGAACCAGAAAATCCCTTTACGTACCTATTAACCTCAAAGCAATCAGGCCAGTCCCCCTCAACTGCAATAAAGGAAAACCCTTTTTCTTTTATAAGGCGCTTCGAGATTTCGCTTCTCCATTTATAAAATTCTGAAGTCCCGTGGGATGATTCTCCCAACAAAACAAATTGGGATTCACCGACTCTATCTAACAATAAATCGATATCATGAAAGGAATCATTTAACAAAGTATAATTTAAATCGGTCATGTGTGTCTATGCTATCTCCTATATTGTTTTATTATGCGAAAAAACTATAAAAACGGCATCAAAAACTTCCTTTTTTTCAGAAGGTGTAATTTCGCCATATGGGTTATGCATTTAGATTAACCCGCGAACACGAGAAATCATCAAAACCCATAGTAATATATCTTTAATTTACCTATTTGTTGAATAAAGGGCATTAAATTTAATCTATCATGCTCCATTGATTATGCATGTTTTTTAATCGATTGTCTATTGCAGTTATATTGCAATAGCAGGAATTTGCTTGTAAAAACTTCTTGTCTTCTGCCAATCCTAAATATTCATTTTTGCTGTTTTTTGTATTTGATGCATCTGCAAAGCATAACGGTGACTCTGCAATTGCCATGTTGTCAAAAATGCCTGATTCGTCTTTGACATCGTCAGCAGCACCCTCATCCACCATTATCCTATCTTCATTTTGCTTTTAATTATACTTTGTCTGTCAAATATGCGTTTTAACGTAAAACCTAGAGAACTTGACAAAAAGGTAACTTTGTGAATTTTGGAAGTAGTTGTAAGAGTTGCAAATAGGCATTGCTATAATCATGAAATTTGATTAATTGATTTTAGGGCCATTAAATCAATATATTCAAGGTTTTTGAATTTGGTGTTCTTATTTTAAACTTTTTTGTTGGTAAACGTTATTAGCAATGAGAATGTAAATGATTTTGGATTACATTGGTGGGCATAACAAAAGAATTCACACTTTCAACATCTACTACTGCGTCATCCTCATCATCTGCTTCTGCTAACTTTAATTCAGGATCAGTATTATTTATCGGAAATGCTACAGTCCTTATCCGTTTTGCCGGTTTTACTATTCTTACTGATCCAACTTTCATTCACATGCATGAAAAAGTCGATCTTGGATATGGTCTTAAAACCACGCGATTGACAAATCCAGCTATGAACATCAGTGAATTGCCTCCAATTGATTTTGTCATACTGTCTCATTTTCATGGAGACCATTTTGATCAGGTGGCAATACGTGAACTAGACAAGTCACTTCCAATTATTACCACGCCCCATGCGGCGGAGGAACTAAAAGCACATGGATTCAACAGGACTGAAAAATTAGAGAAATGGGAAAGCGTTATCTACAAGAAAGGCGATATCCGGCTTACAATCACGGCAACTCCAGGGAGACACGGACCGCTTCCGGTTTCGATTTTTTTACCCCAAGTTATGGGCAGTATTCTTGATTTTCAGACAAAAAACGGTGATCGTCTATTTAGGGTGTACATCACCGGCGATACCATGGTTTTTGATGACATAAAAGAAATACCAAAGCGTCATCCCCATATCGATTTGGCGTTACTTCACCTTGGTGGAACTACCGTGATGGGACTTGTGGTTACAATGGATTCAAAAGAGGGTCTTAAAATGCTCAAAATAATTGATCCCCCCAAGGCTATACCTGTCCATTACAATGATTATGATGTTTTCAAGTCCTCTCTTTCGGATTTTCAAAATGAAGTTAGGCAAGCCGGCCTTGAGAACCGTGTCCACTACTTAAGTCATGGGGAAAGCTATACTTTTGAATTAAATAAAGACAAAAACTAGTTCCAGTTGTTCTATGCTATTGTCCTCAAATACATTAGCTATAGAACTTGCTTAATTTTGTAATATTGATCATCAATTACCTTTTGACTTGACATATTAAATATTAAATCAATTTTTCCAAATTCTCAATACAAACGGAATAAGACATAAATTATGAGTTACATCTAATCTGATACTAATTAGACTTTATATAAATGGGTTTTGACTAACTCCTGTTATCTGATGTTTTTTTGAAGGCTTTTGCCGCTACTATTGATGATGTTAAACATTGGGAAGAACTCATTGAGGTTTTCAACATAAACATCGTACCAATATTTTGACATTTTAACTGGGTCCATTACGAAATCTCTTCCGACATTGTACCACCAATTTGTCATCAGGGTTGGCCAAAATGTTGTTCCGAAAACAAACGGATCAAAAACACCAAAAACATCGTGTTGGTTTTCCCACTCTTTTCTCATTGAAAAGACTTTGGTTATGGCTTTGCTTTAACTGTATCTTCTGCTTCCGATTTGGTGTATGCATGTCAATTACGTGAGTGTAGATTTAATGCCAAAACTGGGAATGCTTTATCAATTGGGACGCATTTTTAATGAATGCCTCTTTATCGCCTCTTCGGAATCAGGACTGTCTATAAAATATGCTTTCACAATGATAACGGGCTTGGATAGGATTAATCTTTGCTTTTCATCAGTTACATTCATCTTGTTTGATAAATAAAATGATAATAGCATGCATCAAGAAAAATGTATCGGCAACCCAAGATCCTTTAAAAATGTGTTTGAATTTCCCGGAAGTGTATCTCATCAAACGCCTTTTTTGTCATTCACCATCAGTCACATGCAGCTTAAAGTAAAACCTGACTTGAGTAAGAACACTCTAGTGGAGTGTGAGCAAAAACTCCGTATTACCATATTGAAGGATCTAAAGGAGATTAAGCTTGACATTGCCGAGATGAAAATACACAAAGTTTATGGTTCAGTTCAAGTGCGGGACTTTCAAACTCCAAAAGGGGATGATAAGTTAATTATCCGGTTTGCAGATATATTAAGAAAAGAGGCCACAATTGACATTTACATAACGTATTCTGCAGGCTACTATTGTCAGCCAAATGGGTCATATTCCATTAGCAAACCTAGGAACGGATTTCACTTTGTTTCTAAAAAAAAAGGCCGTGGTAAGGATGTTATAGAAAGGCAGGCGTGGACCCAGGGTGAAGCATTAGAGTCTCGGTACTGGTTTCCTTGTTTGGATTTTCCCTTGGTTAAATTTTCGCTAGAGATGGAAATTGTTGTTCCAGACGGTTTCATTGCGATTTCAAATGGGATTTTATCCGCAAAAACAAAAGAAAACAATGACCTGATCATTTGGAGATATATTGAAAAAAACCCTATTCCTGCATACCTTGTTTCGGTTGTAGTTGGTAAATTCTCTGAAGTAGAATCAAGATATGGCCCTGTTTCTCTGTACTATTATTGGCCAAAAGAAATTCAAAAGGAGGATGCAATGCTGACCTTCTCCGAGACCCCCCAAATGCTAAAGTTCTTTGAAGAATATTTTGGCACCAAGTTCCCATACCAAAAATACTCACAAGCTGCTGTGGATGATTTTGAATTTGGGGGCATGGAAAATAGCAGCTGCACAACATTAACTAGGGTGGTGTTGCATGACAAAAAAACGTCAGTTGAGTATAGAAATGACTTATTTTTGGTTTGCCATGAGATTGCGCACCAGTGGTTTGGTGACTTGGTTACCTGTAGGGACTGGCCTCACATTTGGCTAAATGAGGGGTTTGCAACATACTGTGAGTTGCTGTATTGGGAGAGCACTCGAGGGCTTGATGAGTTCCATTATAACCTGATTGAGTTTTCAGATAAATATTTTGAGGAGGCAAAGGACTCGTACAAACGGCCCATTGTAGCAAAAACATACAAGCATCCTGACGACCTTTTTGATGCTCACTCGTATGAAAAAGCAGGGTGTGTTTTGCACATGATTAGAAACCACATTGGAGATGACCTTTTCAGAAAATCCTTAAAGATGTATCTTGATAAGCACAGAAACAGATCGGCAGAATCAGACAATCTTTTGGACGTCCTCGAAGAGCTATATGGAAATGACATGCATCTTTTCTTTGATCAATGGATTTATGGAAAAGGGCATCCTGAAATGGACATAGAAATCTCCCCTGAGCGTAACAATGCCGATAAACATGATACCGATAATAGTAATGATAACAACAATAAAGGCAACAAGAGAAAATTAAAGTTGAAAATAACCCAGACACAAGAAGATAAAGATGATGGTAGCGGTACGGGCAATCTAGAAGACAGCAAAACCGTGTTTGAGTTCCCATTAGAGGTCAAAATTGTGCTCTCAAACGGCGACAATGGGGAAAGGAGTCAGGAAACACATGTTATTCAAATATCCAAAAAGATTACAGAAAACGCTTTTAGCGTTCCTTTAGATGCCAAAATAGAAACCATATCCATAGACCCCGAATCTAAGATCTTAAAAAAGGTGAAATCGATTAAGATGGCAGATGAAACAAAAGAGTTTCAATCAAAAGTATTGCTCTTAAACCAACTACACTATGGTAAAACAGTAATTGAAAGAATAGATGCGGCCCGCCTGCTTCAAAACTTGTACTCAAAGGATGTGGTTAATGCATTACAAAATTCAGTTATGGGTGACAAGTTTTATGGCGTATCCATAGAGGCTGCTAATGCCATTGGCTCCTTCTATGACGAAAATGACTATGAGAAATCAGATGCCGCCTATCAATCTCTAAGAGCATGTTTGGCCAATCGGGATTCATTTAATGGTTTTCATTCTAAAGTCAAAAGATCTATAATAAAAAATATTGGCATGTTTGAGCGGGAGGAGTCAATTGACTTACTTGAGGCATATGTGACTGGGAATGGTGATGATGACGATGGGGAGAGCGACTTTTTAAAATCTGCTGCAGCAACTGCCATGGGAAGAAGCGGCAAGAGATTGCCATCATCACCAGCAGGAAAAAAAAATGAATTTATAATACCGCTGCTGAAAAAATTAGTTCAATCCACAAACACATTTCAAAATGTTGTTGCAACAGGGGCTATAGACGGATTGAAAGAATTATCCCCAAAAGAAGGTGACGAAGTCGTTGCATCTGACATCGCTAATTTCCTAATTGAAAACACAGAGCAGGAAAAGGACTATTTCATAAGGTCTAGGGCTACCTCTGCCTTGGGAAAGTTCCTGTATGGTAAAAATAACAAAAAGGGGGAAACCTCAAAGATGGATAGTTTCAATCAAAGGGTATTGGATAGATTGGTGGAGTTATTAAAAGACAATAGGCGAAGAATAAAAATAAACGCGTGTTTAGCACTTGCAGATGATGAGGCCAAGTTTGACACTTCTGCAACTACTGGGCCGGATAGGCGAATTTATGAATCTATGGATGCGTTGATTTATGTGGCCGAGCATGACATTGACGGTTTTGTGAGAAGAAACGCAGAAGCAAGTGTTAACGTGCTAAGGGAGTGGATAAAAGAATGGTCTAGCAAGCCACCAACACTTGACATAAAAATCAGAGAAACATAAAATCTTCTGATATGTTTGAATAGATTTTTTTATATATCTGACATACCTGACTATTTACCTTGAATATGTCAAGGAACATAAATAATCATTTTCAAATAAAGTGACAAGAGGGTAAGACACAAAAAAGGTGTACCGAAGCGTTTTGTATGGATGTTAAATATTTACTATTTACTAATTAAAGAAAAACTATGCTTGATTATATCTTTAAATAATTAAAAAATTACTAAAACTTTAAGATTCAATAATCTGATGAGTGTTTTCTTAAAAATCTCCTGTCTAAATCCATTCTAATTTGGTAATTGTCCAAACATCGTCTGCAAAGAATCCCAATTAGGTTCTGCTCTAAAATATTATATCATCTTTAATATTATCATATTATGGAATCAATAATCTTTATTTTTTTTACTACATCTTTCCGAAGATTATTATCGTTTTCTTCGTCTTTTTTCCGAATTTTAACATCTGCTAATTCTTTATTTATATAATTTTTAGCCTCTTCTATAGTGAGCATGGTATCGGCACCAGCCTCTGAAGATTCTTTAGTAACTTGACTATGAATGTCACTCATTCTTTTTTCCAAAACGTGTATAGATTCTGAAGAGGACATGCTTAACAAAGGATTTGATCTTTTTTTAACTAAGCTCTTTATTGCATTTTTCATCTTTCTGTCAAATGAAATAGTTAAGTCTGAGTAATAGATTCCAATAAAAATCATACAGCATGCTAACGGCACCATTGAAATGGAAACAATGCTAAAAGGGGGATAGTTTGCTGGAGATATCAAAAATATTTGATTAGACAAGAAAAGAAGTATAAAGCCATATCCAGCAGCTTGGGGAAATTCAAAATGTATGCCTTTGTTTGCTAAAACTTTTGTTAAAGCCCAAAAAGCGCTACCAAAAATTATCCCTCCGACTGGTTGACTGTACGCAACAAATAATGTATAAAAAATATAATGAGATGTGGGTGATAGTTTCATCATATTCAATATTCCCTCCAAGAGAATGGGGTTAAACTGAATCAAAAAATATATCATAGGAAGGCTTACTATCACCCAATGCATCCTACTTTTCCGTCTTATGGAATATTGGTTTCGCATAAAAATGGTTGAAACCCATAAAAGAGTAAAACTACATTAGGGTTAAACGAAGCATGAATCATGGTAAGATGAAAGTATATGGTCTCTGGCTTATTTGATAAATAAGCAATTGCCATGCAACCAGAAAAAATGATGTTAAATGATAATGAAATAAAAGACAAGGCATAAAGAAATAAGACGACATTTTTTTCTATCATAAAGCATTTAAGAAATGTCTTTCCTAGGATGACCATTATCATTGTGGAGAGAGCCGAAACCCCGCCAACTGATGAGGCTAGGAAAAAAGAATGATTCCTCTCAATTAAAGAAATTTCGATAAAAAGGATTATGAATATTGCAAAGAAGATAATCTGCGAATAGTAAGTTACCGTGTAAATTAATCATATCTTTTGCTTTATACTCTTATGTTGTGAGGTTTTTCTTTTCAGATATTTTAGCAATACCAACTGATTAATAAAACATAATATCCCTATAGGAAAAAATGCCTGTATTTTAAGATCTAAAGATAACAGTTGATTTAAATTGATATGGTCTATTTTGGTAATGGATGTATAAACAAGGATTGCAATTACCATGGAAAATACAATTATTGAAATAGCTTAGAATTGTAAAGGAAATTCAATTCAAGCATATTCAAAAACAAAGTTATAAGATAAAGCAGATTTTTATCCACACCAAGTTTTGTTTATGTTCTTACCGACCTTAGCCAGTACAGCCAAATACAAAATAATTAATAAAGCGTGAAAAATAAATAAATTTTATTGATTGTTTTATAAAATGCAATAAAGTTAAACAAATGCATTTAAATTTAAAATACACTACTTCAAAAATTATATCAGCGGTATATAATTACATTTTAGCATACAAATGGCAAAGGAAATAAGCAAAGAAGCTTGGGTTTCATTGATCATACTAAGCTCAATTGCGCTTATAACGATGTACGGGGAGACGATGCTACTCCCTGCGATCCCGGACCTAGTCAATGAATTTGAAATCTCATACAATACATCCTCATGGATACTTACGGCGTACCTGATTACCGGCGCAGTAATGAACCCAATTGTGGGCAAGCTTTCTGATATTCATGGAAAGAAAAAAGTGCTGATAGTGATAATGGTCGTTTACTCTGTTGGTACATTGCTCGGTGGCCTGTCCTCAAATATTGTGCTCATGGTGATTTCAAGGGTTATACAGGGAATAGGAATAGCGATGTTTCCTGTAGCTTTTGGAATCATTAGAGAGAAATTTCCAGAAGATAAGCTTGCAATAGGACAAGGCATATTTACCGCAGTATTTGCGGGAGGTTCTGTGGTAGGCCTTGTATTGGGCGCGACAATTATTGAGCATTATGGCTGGCGCATGACTTTTCTGTCCATCTTGCCATTTGCGGCTATTCTGCTATTCATAATAATAAAACATATTTACGTTAGAGGGGAAAAATTTCCGCATCTAAAACAGAAGATGGTGTTGATATCAAAGGCACATTGACTTTGATTTTATGGTGTCTTCCTTCCTTGTCGCATTAACACTGTTGCCAAATATTGTCACAACTGATGCTGCTCCAGATCATGAAAATGACAGTAATAATCTTAATATTGGCAATAACTTGATATTGACCGTTTCACTATTTGTCTTGTCTGCTGTATCGCTGCCTTTGTTTATTGCAATTCAAAAAAAGTCCAGATCACCTTTAATCAACCTGCAATTGTTAAAAGACGTAGTTTTGCTCCCAACAAATGTTTTGATAATGACAATTGGAATTTCCATATTTATCATATACCAGTCAATACCGATACTTGTACAAAGCCCGGCACCACCAGGGTTTGGAGGCGGTCCTGCCAACACAGCAATTGTGCAACTCCCTTTTATGATCCTAACCTTGATAATATCTGTATCATCAGGTTTTCTGATATCAAAAATTGGAAATTTGAGGCCAACCCTCCTTGGAAGTGTCATCAGCACTGTCGGATTTCTTTTGCTCTTTATGTACCACTCAAATGAGTTTGTGATATCTGTGGAACTTTCTATTATCGCTATTGGATTGTCGTTTGCAGAGATAGGTGCTTTTAATATTGCATTGGTGTCTGCTCCATTGCATTTGAGTGGAACCGCATTGGGAATCACCATGTTGTTGTTTCTCATCGGAATGTCAATTGGGCCTGCCATATCTGGCATATACCTGGAGAGTTTTCAATCTCCCGTCCTAGGTATTGTTGGATCTTTTCCGTCTGATTTAGCGTATGACATGATTTTTCTTACGGCTACAGTGATATCTTTTTTTTCTATAGTGCTCACTTTAGTGGTAACAAGAAAACTTAGGTATAAGATTCCTCAAAAAAATCAATATTGATGTTTTTTATTTATTTTGCATTTGTTAAAAAAAAACACACATTGAAAGAAAAAGAATGAACAATTCCCATTTTCTCTGCATCTTCTTATGTCCAAGTTAGAAGAAATACACTATTATGGATAAAACAAAACATTCTTGGTACTTGCTTTGCTAGCCATGATGATAGAAACAAGAAATAAAATAATCATACCTGTTGAACTGTACGTTAAGTTAAACGAGTAATTCTTACTTAACATTACAACAAAATGCAGATACGATTATTTTATGAAAATAGACTGTTCCCTTTGTTAATCAAATGCCAATTAATCTGTGTTGGTTTTATTGTGTTGTGTTGTTTATTTGCTAACTTTTTATCAAATTCATCAAATGCTTTGGAGCATATACAAAAAAATGATTCAGATGCTTCCCAAACAAACCTGGAACAATTGAAAGATTTTGCTTTAACCAAGATAAATGACGATAGGAAAAACTTTGGACTTGCTCCCGTGTCTCAAAGTAATAATACTGCGGCTCAGGCTCAAGCAAATGAGTTATTGAAAACACAATATATCTCACACTTGACTGTGGATGGGTTAAAACCATACATGTTATACTCTCTGTATAATGGTACTGGATATGTGCAACAAAATTTAGGACAGATAAGTTATATGGATTCAAAAAATTCTACTAGCCAAAACAATAACGACAACAACGGCCGCCATGGTAAGGATAGTGATTTAACTTCTTCTGAATTATGCAGCAATGCCAAAAAATTTTATTGCGCACCTATTGACCCGTACAAAGCAATTGAAAATATAGAATACTTGATGATCTATGATGACAAAAAATGCTGTAACGATGGACATAAAAATAATACTCTATACCCGTTTCATACCCATGTAAGCTTGGGCATTGCTTTCAGTAAATATTATTTTGTCATGGTCCAAAACTTTGAAAATCGAAACCTGGGATCAGATTATCGAATACAAAAGGATAACGAAAATATAAAACTAGAATCTAAAATTCTGGAGCAGAACAAAACTAATTTTCTAATAAACCATGTATCGTTTTTCTTAGATGATCACCCAACTAAAATAATGTATGAAAAAAACAAAAACAAAACCCATTATGAGTTAGGTGATCTTAAACTTATAGTGTCTAAACCTTTACCACCATATATTAAATACCTGCAGCAGGATGATGGTTCTTACCAAATAATTGAAGCAAAGAAATGGAATTTAGACAAAAACGGTGTGAACCTGGAAATTAAACTTCCAGACTATTTGGATGTTAAAGATAAAGTTCTTACAATGGTGGTTTATGCCAAAAAAGCAGATAACATGGGTGATGAAAATAGCGAGAACGATTATGCTGACCCGCCCATTCCATTGACTTCGCATATTTTTTTCAATTCCTGAATTTCTTATTTGGTACATGCTGTTATTGCAGGTACTGATGAAGTAATTCCAATAATTGGATGACACTTTGCATTTCTTTATATGAAGATCTAAAAGATAACAATAACAATTTAACATGTTATGGATAATTCTTTCTGATGAAATTGTGAGTGTTCAAAAAACTAAACAAAATAACGACATAAATTTAGGAATCAAAATCGCCTAAAAAATGATATCATAATAAGAATCTCGATAACTTATCGATTGCCTATTAAATGATACGTAAATGCTTTTTAAATCCAATTAAATTTTGTTGGAAGTTAAGCAGGTCCTCAATACACACCTCTTCGTCCCTTGGTGTGGGGATAGATGGATATAGCAAAAGTAGTCTCAAATAACTTGCTAACTTTCTGTAATTTATACCGAAATTGCTACCAATTGAGTTGTTGTGTATATTTTAAAACATATGTATATAGGGAATAGTGTGTAATGTATTTAAAAAATATTGGGTATTGGTATTATCCGTTCATCCGGATAGACGCTCTGCCAAAAACTCTGCGGATTTCTTTATGGCCTTTATTTGGTTACTGTACTTAGTAAAGCCATGACCCTCATCTTCAAAGACCATATAGTCTACATCATTTCCTTTATCTTGAAGTCTTTTGACTATTTGATCAGATTCATCTTTGCTACTCTTGGGTCATTTGCACCATGTATCACTAGAAGGTTTTTTGTTGGATTGATTGCGTCGACATAATTAATGGGGGAGCGCTCTTTGAGAAAACTCTCTTCCTTTACCGGATCTCCTACCAATTCTCCAGTAAACTTTTTCCATTGTTCTGGAACCGTGTTAACAAATGTGACAAGGTTGCTTGCGCCAACGATGTCTACTGCGGCTTTCCAATTGTAGCCTGGAAGTCGAGTTATGCAGCTTAAAGTTGCAAGCCCGCCAAAGCTTGCTCCAAAAACCCCGATTCTTTTAGCATCAACCCAGTCTTTAGATAAAAGCCATTTCAATGCATATTCTAAATCCATGAGCTCATTGCCGCCCCCGTCGTGGTAAATCCTTCTCTCAAAGCTTTTGCCATAACCAGTACTGACTCTATAATTTGGTGCAATGACCACCAATCCATTATGTGCGAGATACTGATAAAGCCCAGAATAATCATAATATGGTCTCTCTTGAGCGGTGGGGCCACCATGAATTGACAGTATGGCGCCATACTTTTGATTGGCAGTTGTATTGATGTTTTTATTATTATTAATGCTGTTTTTGAGATCTCTCGTATCCGTAATGGTGGTGTGTGGGATGTGATTTTGGAAATTTTCCTCGGAATTTGCCTCATCGCTGCTGTTTTTGGGTCTATACAAAAATGCCGAAATCTACAAACCATCAAAGCTCTTGTATTTTATTATTTCTGGTTTGATTAGCATATGCTTGGGTATGTTGCCTAAAAGGGATGTGGTAATCTGCTTATATCGACTCTCATTCGCCTTGGAGAGATCCACCATAAAGATGTTGGTTGGTGATATGGAACTATCCATCATGAAGCCAATTCTTTTTCCATCTGGAGAAAACTTTATGTCCTCTATTACGCCATCTGGCGAAACGTCGGCAGAGCCAATTACTTTGGTTTCACCGTTATCAAAGTTTTTAATAAACAACCTGCTGTAACCCTCTACATTTTCAGCCCAAGCGATGGTTGCTCCATTGCTCAGGCCAGGAATCAAATATGTCGTCTACTTTGAATATCTGAAAATTTTCATTTCCTTGGGTGTCTGCAAAAAAAATCACACTGTTATCTACTGAAGAAGAAAAAACATGTCTAACAGATTCATCAATAAAATGTGTCAACTGATAAGGTGCGTATTGTTCGCCATCGGGACTTAAAGTGGAGCGCTGTCTCCACAAGTTAAATTGCCCGTTTGTGTCTGAAATGTATAGCATCCAAGATGGGTTTATTTTGAGAAAATCAAAGCTGGTAAATCGCCTGATGGATGCAAACCTTTCAAAGGGATATTGTTGCCGTTGTTGCTTTTTATTAAAATTATTCACCATGTGTTTTCAACCTTCATTTTATTTGTCGATACGTATGTATATTATAGATGCTCATTTCATTACCATTTCAACTGAAAACAATTAGCTTGCTTATAAAAAAACTAATGCATCCTGTTTTGAGAAAAGTGAATATGTTCTCCTCGGCCCTGAATTACCATATTACATAAAAATTTTGTTCAATCTTTGGAAAATTCTAAAACCGTGTGAGTACAACATTTTTCCTTTCAAGATGGATACGGAAAGATCCTGGTAGGAAATTAGAGAAGGTTGGAGAATGTTTTGGGATCATACGATTATTTCAATGGAAACAACCCAAAACCAGGATGATGCAATTTCAACATGCCATGAACCTGGAATTTGCAATCAATTAGAAATATATGTAAACCCACTTTAGATGTAAAGCTGAGGCCTCCTCATTCCCCAAAATAATTCACTCAGTATTGCAAAGCAGATTACAAATTCATGGTTGGTACAATTATTGGGTGGTGGACATGGAGCAATGTATCCATGTCCAGATGGTTAGATTTTATTCTAAATAGACGAGTCTATAAAATAATTTTTTTATTGTCGTTTGCCGTTTTAAATCATTAAGGACAGCAACGAAAATAATGACTATGATCCAGTTTCTATAATGTAAGTCTACAAAATAGCCGTTTTTATGATCATAAAGACTATTATAATATTACTATCTATCGTAAAGGATTATGCCAGAACAACAGAAAGTAGACGATGTAGTAGAGTCCACATCGATCATAGATAAGAAAAAAATAACGAAATTGGAAAAATCATCTACTGCATTGGAAAAAGATCAAGACAATGATGCGGCTTCGATGGGGGTGGATGACCAAGACAATGATGCGGCTTCGATGGGGGTGGATGACCAAGACAATGATGCGGCTTCGATGGGGGTGGATGACCAAGACAATGCGGCTGGAGTAGAGGTGAAGGACTTAAAAGAATAATCCTTAAAAGAATTATGACCACTATTGGCATCTAGGAAAGTTTAAGAGATAGCCGAAAAAACATGACGAATTCAAACCATCTGTTATCTTGATACATATATATTTAAATATGGACGGTTAGAACGAAATCATATCTCTATATAAACATTGAAATGATTCCTCGAAGGAGTCTGCAGATTATGTTGTCATAAATTACAATAGCGGATATTTTAAGTCAAGTCTAATCTTTTTAAACAGTAACAATGGATGAGTAAATAGTTTGGTGGGATTATATAGTTATTCAATCAAAAATAATAAAGTTTTTTTATTGTGTGGAATTTATTTTCGTCTCTTTGAGTTTCTTAGTTATTTCTGAATCTGTGTTATCTTCTGCCACTGCCTCCGATTCGGATTTTCCTACAAGATTTGACTCATCGTCAGCAAATTCGTTTTCTCCTCTACTGTCAATAGATGACATAATATGTGTTGGTTTGATTTGGTAATATACTTTCTATTGGTTTTGATGTGATGTTTGGTTTTATTTTACCCGGTGAGGTGTTTTTTTGCATGTCTTATGCAATGAATTTTACAAAATGTGTCGTTTAATACCAAAAGACATAATCGCGTTTTTGGGGTGGTGCTTTATCTATTCTTCTGATGTATTTTGCCCTACCTTTACAATCATTTTGCCAAAGTTTTCCCCTTTAAATAGCCCAATAAAGGCTCTGGGTGCGCTTTCTAATCCCTCAGCGATCGTTTCTTTCCAAATTATTTTTCCTTCATTAATCCATTTGGTCATTGAAGAATGAAACTCATTTAGCAAATCACAGTGATCTCTTACAATGAATCCCTAAAGTCTTATTCTGCTTGTTACAGCTAAAAATAGGTTTGAAGGCCCTAATGGGGGCGTAGTAGTGTTATATTGATATATCATGCCACACAATACAATTCTTCCAAATGTCTTCATATTGTCAATCGCAGCTTCCAAGTGTTTTCCACCTACATTATCAAAATAAAGATCAATCCCTTTTGGACAACCCTTTTTTAGTTCAGATGATAGATTGTTTTCACCGACAGTTTTGTGGTTAAACGTATGGTCTACCTTAACATCATCAAGTAGCCATTCTACCTTTTCTTCAGAACCTGCACTTCCAACTACCTGACATCCTTTGATCTTTGCAATCTGACACGCGATGGAGCCAACTGCTCCGGAGGCAGCTGAAACAAACACTGTATCTTTACCTTCATTTAATTTGCCTATCGATACAAGCCCAACATATGAAGTTAGCCCTGGCATTCCTAATGCTCCCAAAAATGACTGCAGTGGTGCAATTTTCTGATTTATTTTCATAACATTTTTACTATCCCTTGAGAGCCAGTATTCTCTCCAGCCAAAGTTCCCAAGAACATAGTCTCCTACTTTGAATTGATTGTTCTTTGATTGTAAAACCTGACCTACGCATGCACCATCTAAGGGCTTATTTAATTGAAATGGATCTATATAGCTTTTAGTTTCTTTTGGGCTTCTCATTCGCCCTCGCTTGTAGGGATCAACAGACATCCAAATGTTTTTGACCTAGAATTCGCCTTCTTTGGGCTCTGGGACATTTACGTCAACAACTTCAATAATCTCTTCAGTGGGAATGCCTGATGGGTATTGTTTCAAATGGATTTGCTGACCAATCCTTTGTACCATGTCAAACATTATCCCGAGGTAAATATTGTATTTATTGATAGCCTTTGGATGCTTATCAAATGAAAATCCATACCAATTCTCCTTGGGTTATTTCATGGGAGCCTCTTTAGATTTTGCATACTTTAAGATTTCCATGTTTTTACGATACGCTGGTTTTTTTATTTTATTCTGTTGATTCTAAAACATTTTAGGAAATTCGATTTTGACAAATGCGAACATTGAGATTAAAATTCTATAGATATGCCTTAAATTTCTGTTAATATTTCAGTTTTGAAATACTTTTTCCATAACCATCTTAATTGGTCTATTAATGAGTTCATAAAATATTTCCCGAGTTTGATGACTAGAATGGTATTATGCGTATTCATGGTTATGTGTTGATATTTAGATTGCCAAATAAATTATTTCGGATTTACCTTTATCCACTACTAATCTACAAAATTTGACGGCCTTTGTGACAAAAATTGACGAAATATATGACGGAAATGACGACATTAGACAATAGAGCAGTTTATTACTGTTTGTTTAACTGCCTATTACAAAATTGAAGGATTTCAATGATTTTTGTTACCTACTGTTGATTAAATCATGAATTTGGACGTTTGACTGAAACTTTACATCGTTTGGAAAATTCGATTCTTGATACTGGCAATATCAGCAGCAGCAGCAGCAGCAGCAGCAGCAGCAGGTTGAACTAAATAGGATTTTGAATCTTTCATGTTGCATGTGCCAATATGTACCTGGCGACAAATACTGCCTTGATGATATTGTTAAAGATGCTAAAATCAAATTAAGGATAAAAAATAGATTACAACGAAATAAGAACTGCTTTTATCATTCGACTGGATTTTTACGATTAATCATACACTAATTATGGCAAAGTGGTTTTTTGTTTACATTCATCATTAATTCTATTTTTTTCTTTTTGTTTTTTTACAACTACATACAGGACAGTTGACTTTATAGTGGATTAGAAAATATGCTTGCGATGATCTTGGCTAGATAAAAAGTTACTTTAAGCTTATTAATGCTGAAAAAGGCTTACTGAAATGGTAAGAAAAAGTTTGAGATAACGCCACCAATCATGGCATAAGGATTCATAAAATTATTGTTTTGGAGTTTGCCATGATTATATCAGGCATTTATCTCGACCTCTTTTCCCCTCGTTTTTTTGCTCAATATTATTGATACCGTTACTGATGCAATTGAAAGCATTATTGCGGTAAAAAATATTAAATCAAAGGAAAGCGATGAAGGCAAAGATTCGAGTATTCCCTTAACATTGATTACGGACTGATTCGTTTGCATGTACATCGCAGCAAGCGCTGGACCCACTGAGCTTCCCACTATTCTTAACATGCTGCTCATTCCTATGGTCACTCCTGCTGATTCCCTTGGTGAACCCAAAATAATTATATTCATGGCACCAACGGCAGATAGTGATAATCCGGCAGATAATATGCCTAAACTTGTTGAAATAAGCAATTCTGAAGAGTGAAAGAGAAACAACACTATGAAACCGCAGGTAGTCAGCA
>JADDOW010000018.1:0-9527 GCA_016782225.1 Nitrososphaeraceae archaeon | reverse complement strand
ATGCAAGAAGAAATGATGTGATTGTAAATGCCAATAGGATTGATCCTTCAATGTCAATTTGAATTTTTTTTGCTGTTCTTTCACCATTTGCCTTTTTCTCTTTGCTGTATTTTGATATTTGGTTGTTGTTTTGAGCAACTTTTTTTAATTTTTTTTGGTTTTCTATGTCATAATTATAATTATCGTCAATGTGGATATACTTCCGTATTACTAAAAGTATTACTATGGAGATTGGTATTATGGTAAAGAATGTCATCCTCCATCCAAAATGCTGAATAATGACCGCACCAATGGATAGCCCTATTACAGATCCTGCTGCAAACATTGAGGTGATGGCGCCTTGTGCAATTGAGATCTTTTCCTTTGGGAATTGATCCCGTACAATGCCAAATGCAATTGGAAACATCGACATGCCAATTCCCTGTATTGCTCTTGAGATTATCAGTGTGTATATGTCATTTGCGAATCCTCCAACAGATACCCCTGCAGTGTAAATTACCATTATAGTTAACAATATTTTTTTTCGTCCATATGTATCCGACAGTTTGCCAGCTATTGGGGTCATTACGGCTCCAGATATGAGATATGATGTCAAAAGCCACGAGGATAAACTATATGATACATCAAAGTCGTTGATTAAAGTTGGAATGGCCGGTATCAACATTGTCTCTGCATACATTACCATAGTTGCAATACAACTTAGGATCACCAAAACTTTCCAAGCGTATGGTGGAATTTTTGCCTGTATTTTAGGTTGGGGATTAGAGTATTGGGTACTTTTACCATCATAATCGTTTTTTGATGAGTTTCCCTGCATTTCACTAATTTCTTTTTTCCTTTCTTTTGATTGCTCCATTATTTTCACCATTAATTTGATTTAAAGTTCTTTCTACTGCCATCGCTGTTGCTGTAAGTTCCTTTCCTTTTTTTTTGCATTAACTATTGTTGCAACCTGATATGTCTTCTGGCAAAAGATTTCTTTTTTGCTTATCGTTAACCGGAGAGCATAAATCAAATTCGTCTTGAATATTATGCCACATGTTTTCTAATGTCCTTTTTGTTATGGCTATATTCTCCTCAGGTATATCCTTCATTAGTATTTTTTTTATCTTAAATCCACAGTTGATGATAAGGTCTAGATCATTTTTTGTTTTGTCTGTAAGATAAATTCTGTTATTTCTTCTGTCATTATTGTCAACTTTTCTAATTACGAATCCATCCTTTTCCAATTTGTCAATAATGGGAATGAGGGTGGGACCCTCTAGACCCAATTTATCGGCTATTTCTTTTTGGGTTAAGCTATCATCATTGTTAACTAACGTTATAATGACTTTCCATTGACTAAAGGTGATCCCAACATCTTTGCGTAATTCTTGGTCAAAAGCCTGAATTAACACCTTTCCCGTCCTGTTTATTATAAACCCGATACTATTTTCAAAATCAAACTTTTGCATATTGATGACATACACTAATGAGTAGAATACGAATTAATAGTATTTAAATCTGTTTTATGCCCTGTTGGCACCAAATGAACAAGAAAATGACCTGTATCTGTAAAACTGTTTTAATGGGTGAACCCGTAGGTGAAATTAAAGAAAACCAATATGTTTACTTTGTGCAAGCGCAATGGATAATCTCTATTTGGCACATCCATTTTCTCATTATCCAAAAAGTATGTTTTGCAAACCAATAAAAAAACTTGATTTTTAGTTATTTCTTATTGAATCTATATTTAATATTTAATGTAAAAGTAACGTTGTTACAATTAAAATAACAAAAAAAACTTGATTTGTAACCTAAGATCATTTTAATTTCATGACGTGATTTTTACTGATTCTTTTTTGTGTTATTATAGGATACACAATATAACGGTATGAGTATAAAATGAAAGGCTATTTGATATTTTACATATACTAGATTGGTGATAAAATAAATACTTTGATTACCTATTTCTATAAGTACATCATCTATGTCTAATATAGATTCGAAAATAGAGGCAGAAACTTCAACATCTAATTTGGTTACCAAAGTTTATGAAAAAATGGAGAATAATATTTCAAAGTTTAGAAAAGTTGTAAACCGACCCCTTACAATATCTGAGAAGATTTTAATCGGACACCTGGATAAAAGCATGAATTTGGGTTCGGAAGATGGGGGTGGTATTGAGGATGCACTAACTCCTTCCAAAAGATATGTTCTTTTGAATCCAGATAGAGTTGCGTTACAGGATGTTACGGGTCAAATGACTATTATGCAATTTATACAATCTGGCCTAAAACAAACTGCCGTTCCAACAACAGTTCACTGTGATCACCTTATACAGGCTCGAGTTGACAGTGAATCAGATACAAAGGCTGCAATTTATGAAAACAACGAAGTGTATCAATTTCTAGAATCCGCATCAAGAAAATATGGAATTGGATTTTGGAAACCCGGGGGAGGGATTATTCACCAAGTTGTACTTGAAAACTATGCTTTTCCGGGAGGGCTTATGATCGGAACAGATTCACACACTCCAAATGCAGGTGGTCTTGGCATGATTGCAATAGGCGTTGGAGGCCTTGATGCAGCAGAAGTAATGGCAGGCCTTCCATGGGAGTTACTATACCCAAGGCGCATTGGTGTTTATTTGACAGGAAATCTAAACGGTTGGGCTTCCCCAAAGGACATCATACTGTATGTCGCCTCAAAGCTCACAGTCTCCGGAGGAACAAATGCGATAGTAGAATACTTTGGGCCGGGGGCAAGAGCCGTTAGCTGTACCGGTAAAGCTACCATCACAAACATGGGCGCAGAAATTGGCGCAACGAGTTCATTATTTCCATACGATAAAACGATGGAAACGTATCTCAGGGCGACAGGGCGAAAATCAATAGCGGATCTTGCAGACAAGCATATCGACTTACTAACTCAAGACCCCGAGATAGAAAAAGAAATAGGGGAAAATAAAGAAAATGCAATTAAATATTTTGATCAATTAATTGAAATCAACCTTTCCGAACTAGAGCCGTACATAGTTGGCCCTCATACACCAGATCTTGGGAGGCCTATTTCAAAGATGGCAGAAGATCTGAAAAACAACAAGTATCTAGACAAAATATCGGTTAGCCTTATTGGAAGCTGTACAAATTCTTCTTATGAGGATATGTCGCGTGCGGCAGACATAGCTAAACAAGCCAGAGAAAAAGGGATTAAAACTAAAACTCCATTACAAGTCACACCTGGTTCTGAAAAGGTTCGAGCCACAATCGAAAGGGATGGACAGATGCAACTGCTCAAAGACATTGGTGCAAATGTGCTGGCAAATGCATGTGGTCCTTGTATAGGTCAATGGAACAGACCTGAGTTAAAGAAAGGTCAACCCAATACAATTGTTACATCCTATAACAGAAACTTTCCAGGTAGGAATGATGGAAGTCGAGAAACCATGAATTTTATCGGTAGCCCTGAGCTTGTTACGGCTATGGCATTGGCTGGAAGGCTTTCATTCAATCCCATTACAGACACATTGATTGCAAATGATGGGACGGAATTTAAGCTAAATCCGCCTCAATTAGCACCCGAGGTTCCCGTAAATGGCTTTAAAGAAACACTTGACACATATGTTCCACCGTCTGGGGACCCAGACCAAATTGAAATAATGGTTAACAAGAACAGTAGCAGATTGCAATTACTCCAACCATTTGAAAAATGGGACGGCAAGGATTTTGAGAAACTGCCAATATTGGCAAAAGTAAAAGGAAAGTGCACAACAGACCATATTTCACCAGCCGGACCTTGGTTAATGTATAGAGGGCATTTAGACAAACTAAGTGACAACCTACTTCTTGGTGCAGTAAATGCTTATCAGGATGGCAAAGTGGGAATTGGCAAAAATACTCTCAACTCAAAAGTTGAATCATTTGCCCACATTGCCAGAGATTACAAAGAAAGAGACCTAAAATGGATTATAATAGGAGACACTAATTATGGAGAGGGAAGTAGCAGAGAACACGCTGCTATGACCCCTAGATACCTGGGATGCGCAGCAGTCATTGCAAAAAGTTTTGCACGAATACACGAAACCAATCTCAAAAAACAGGGTGTATTGGCACTAACATTTGAAGATCCATTAGATTATGACAAAATTATGGAAGATGACAGAATTAGTATAATTGGCCTAGATAAATTCGCACCCAACAGTGCTGTTAACTGTATTCTACACCACAAGGATGGAATAGAGGAAATAACTCTGCACCACTCCTATAACGAATCCCAGATAGAATGGTTCAAAGCAGGCTCCGCACTCAATATCTTGCGCTCTCTTTAAAAAACGGGATTAGTCAACAAAAAAAAAACAAAAAATACTTGAATTCAAATCCATCTTTTGTAGTATAGCGGACCGGTACACTACAATATGCATTGCTTTCTATATGACGCTCTTTTTACATTTTTAAATTGAACATGGACACAACTGGGTATATGGATTCTACATATTCTGTACTGTCCATTGCTTATCATAGTTTTTGAATTGATATGTGCTTGATAACGTTAAATCCAATGAATACTCTTGTTTGGAACATAAAACAAAGGCAATGGAAAGGAGCATACAAAATACGTCCGACCATATTTGGATTCTTATTCACCATGCCGCCTTAGATAACTACCACTTTCCCCGAAAGATATGTTTATCCACCATTGCAATGGCTCTTCGTAAATGAATACCTTGAAAATTAGGATTAGGAGCCTGAATTTGCAATATCTGCAACTTTTTGCAATTGGAGTATAGCCTATATCATAAATATACTAAACCTGTTTTTTGTTGAATACTTCCATATTTAAAATAATTATTGGTGTTTGATTTTACAATATCGAGATGTTGTTTAATGAGAAAAATAAAACTGTTCTTAGCATAAGCCTTGACGGATGCATGGCGAGAGGGAATGGGGATGTAAGTTGGTGTTCTCAGATGAAGATCATGGATATAGCCGATTTTATGATTCAATAGACACTGTTATCATGGGAAGAATGATCTTTGAAATTAGAAGAGGATCCATTTAAAGAAAAGAGATGCATTGTATTTCCGAAAAACCCTGTCTTAAACAGGAAGAAAAGGGAATTAGAAATTGTGCGCAATATTATAGAATTGTAAAGAAATTGGTTACTCTATATGGGAAGAATATTTGGCTGGTGGGGTGGGAGAGATCTAGGGCATAATTTCCATATTGATAAACACTAACTTGGTTAACGAAATCATATTGTCCATACATCTGGTAATTCTCGGAAATGGGATACCTTTGTACAAAGTTATAGAAAAACAATTAATTCTACAGTTATTGGGTTCAAATACTTTTAAAAGTGGTTTAATGCAAATGCATTATGCCGCATGAAATTATCTTTTAACCATCCCATCCAATTCAAATAATATTCCGTTTTATTGATTATTATGCACAGTCATTAAAAAAACCTGCTTTTTGATAAATTATGTGTTTTTTCAAGCTCGTCAACAATATATACTATATACTGTATTGAATCATGGTTTTTTATTTATTGAATAATCATGATATACCTTAATTCCGTGTTACATCTTTATGGTTAACCTGGTCGCAGCAGTAAAGAATTTGTTTTTTATATGATTTTGTATTTATCTTAAAGACCTATAAAATTCAGTCTTTGTATTTTTTTACAAACATAAAAAAAATTAAAAGGATTTTGTGTTTCTCCTTATAATTGCACTATTTGCCAAAATAAGCCTTGACTTTTGGCCTATACAGGTAATAGATAACTATGGCGTTGATTAATATGTGTACTAACGCTCCAACGTGTCCAACTGCAATTGATCAAATTCCTACAATAATGCCTATTGCCGATAATATCAAAGTGATTCTCCAGGCCCATCCTTTTCCTTTCCAAAGTCCATACGCCATGACAAAATATGCTAATCCGATTACAACAAGTAACCCGCCAACAATTATGCCAACCACTGGTAACAGCGCAAACGCTGTGAAACCACTAATAAGAAGTCCTATTCCACCTCAGATGGCAAGTATTGCGATAATGGTAACTCCTAACGGTCTGTGTTTTTCCATAAACAAGTTCAACTAGCATAAGAATATTAAGATTCCTTTTTATTACTACAAAAAAAAGATTATTTTAGATAAATTATAATGTACAAAAACCCCGCCGACATAAAGCCTGTGTTTATCTATTCTTTTGTTAAGGGTTAATATATTCATAACAATGACCGTTATAAAATCAACACTGATTTCCTGTTGTCATTGCAATGAACATTAAAATCGCAATAAAATGGGTGAAAATGGATATAAAAAAAAAGATAAGGCGATTTCACATGAATTTGTTAGTCTCTGGATTTAATTACATTACTTTTTAATCAACTAAATGTTGTTGTATTATTACACGATCAAACAAGACAATGCATGATAAATATTCACAAATCTAAAATTTTAAGCAAAAATGATGACATAGAATCGTTAGGCGACTTATTCTTATAGGCCAAAGAATCTCTAGTTCTTTGCCAAAATACTTTTTCGTTAGTTTACCTAAATCATATGCTAATTCCTATTGTCCTACTACATCTGCTAAAAATTTGACTATTATTTTGTTTTGTCTAAATGAATTAACTATAGCATCTTTCAGATGTGCATAATATATACATTATTTAAAATAAACTATTTTAGAGACCTTTTTTTAATGTCCAATATTTTAATAGGTTGATTAAGTAATCTATTAGGATATACAGATGCCAATTCTAATTTCCAAAGATTCTACTTTTATCAATATATTACGATCAAATTTGAAAGAGCATTATAACTCACATAGAAGAAACATAGATGATAAAATCCATGTTTCCGATATTCTGTGGGGTTCCTGCTTACGTAAAGCCTACTATGCAAGAGTGATAAAAGACTATGAATTTACAGATGATGATATCGATAATTTCGTTAGAGGTGAATCTTCTGAACATGTATTGGTAGACCTGGCAGACATTGGAGTTGGACAGCATGAGCTTTTTTTTGAAGATGACTTGATAGCTAGGCCCGATCTTTTGTCCGTTTCGCCATCAGATTCAAATGAGCAACAGCAACAGCAACAGCAACAGCAACAAAAAAACCTGATTGTGGAATTCAAGGATACTAAAAGTTTTGAGAGATTGACGCCTGAAAACCCAAAATTCAAGGGATACCTGCGCCAGCTTTTATACTATCTTATAATATCCGGATTTGATGCAGGCGTTTTATGCATACGTTATGCTTCTAATAGAAAGCTCCAATGGATAAAAAGGGATGAAAAAGGCGATTATTTTTTTTCTCCTTTAGTTAATAATGAAACCGGAGAAAACAAACTTCCAGAACTTGAGACCTGGACCGTGATTTTGGAGAAAGACTCTGATATACGTGAACTACTAAAGGATGAAATCCGTATGCGTGTTTCCATACTAAGGGCGGCCCTAAACTCCAAAAACCCTTTGGAACTTCCGAAGGTGGCAGAGGAGTGGAAATGCATCAGATGTCCGTTTTTAAAAAACTGTAATCCTCTAACAATAGAAAAAAAAGATTCAAAAAAAGATATTTTAGACGACGGTAAAATTATTGTATTGTCCTCCTAAGGTTTGTTTTTAACATGCAGAAAAGGCGTTATGATGCCTTATGCTATCTACCTTTCTATCTACCTTTCTATCAATCGTTATGCCAATAACGATTTGTCATATTCATATAAGTGTAAATGGGAATTAATTGTAATAATCAATTAACTTGGAAGGAGTTGACTAGGTTGTTTTTGATTGTTGTCTACGCATTAACAAAAAAGATACCTGTGATCGAACCAGTTGCATTCGGCTTTCTTCATGTTTTCCTTTGATATGGCGAATAATCAAGTATTTTCAATTTAAATTCTATGGGAATTCTGCAGAAAAAGAAAAATCAGAATTCAGATGAAAATCCGATAACAAAATTAATTGTTCTGTGCTTTTGCGTGTGCATTAGATTTTGATTCAAACTTTTTGAGGGGTTGTGATTAATTTTCCTATTTGTTCACCGTTGATCATCATTATGTGCCCTTTGACCATATCACTAAAAGGCAATACTACATTTATCAACGGTTTGATTTTCCTTTTGGAGGTCCAATACAACACCTCTTCAAGTTCGGCTTTTGTTCCCTGTGTCGCACCCATTAGGGTTATCCCTTTAAAGAAAAGATACCTCAAATCTATTGTAGAGTCGTATCCTGATGTGGAACCTGTGGAAACAAGTGTCCCCCCCATCTTTAACAATGGTACTACTTGTGGAAATACTGATTTCCCTATGTGCTCAAATACCACATCTACACCTTTCTTGTTTGTCAGTTTTCTAACCTCCTTGTACCAATTTTCTTCTCTGTGGTTGACAACATTATCGGCCCCAAGCTCTAAACATTTTTCCATTTTTTCTTTGTTCCCTGCGGTGGCAATTACATTGCAATTGTAAAGTTTTGCAATTTGTATTCCGACTATGCCGACTCCACTAGTTCCACCCATTACCAATACTGTTTGGCCTGGTTTGATGTTGGCTCGTCCTACGAGCATGTGCCATGAAGTCATTCCAACCATGGAAATTGAGGCAGCGGCCTCAAAAGACAGGTTATCGTCAATTTTTGCCACATTTACTTCTGGCAAATGCGTATATTGGCAGTATCCGCCCCATAAAGGACCTGTTTGGAAACCCCAAACCTGCCTTTTTTCGCAATCATATTCCCTGCCAGAAGTGCAAAGGGAGCAAACCCTGCAACTTAAGTTTGCGTGTGAAACAACCCTGTCCCCTTTTTTTAGGGATGTCACGTTTTCACCCACTTCTGCTATCGTACCTGCAATATCAGTGCCAGAGATATGGGGCATGGGGACTTTTATCGGCTCTCCCCAGATGGCCCACAGATCATCGTAGTTGTAAGAGGCTGCCTCAACTTTTATTAATACTTCATTTGGGTCGATTTTTGGGACATCAATCTCCTCGATTTTTACAACCTTGTTTGGATCTCTATTATGCGATCGGAACACTGCGGCTTTCATATATTATTTCTTATAGTCTTAGGTATTGGGTTGGCAAAATGTTTTGCTAAGGTGCCCACTAGGATAAAATTATCATTAAAAACGAATTTTTATCGTTATTTGGGTTTTTGACTGGCCATTTGGTATTTGATTATGTTTTACATGACGTCCAGGTTTTTTTATTTACTCAAATCTACAAAATTTATAGTTTTATTGCATCCGCAATATGTTTAGGATTTGTTGGAGTCATTTATCACTCAAAATATTGATTTTATTTAAGAGATTGTTGTATTGGGATTCAGTAAAATATCGTGATTAGGAGTCTTTGATGATGTTTTTCTAGTTAGACACATTTTAATTTTATTGTGACTTTTTGATGATTTAATTAACAAGTATCATTATCTATTTCAGTATCTAAGAACGTAACATACTGTGCTCTTGCCTAAAGATATCGCTATTAAATATTTTCTGTATGTTCGTACGGCCCTGTTAACTTAAGCATACATCA
>JADDOW010000011.1 GCA_016782225.1 Nitrososphaeraceae archaeon | reverse complement strand
TAGAGGGACTGGGAGTAACGGATGGCGCAGAGGGAACATTCTTCAATGCATTGTCAGATGAAGGTTTATCAATCTTGGCGGATGACAGGCTAGATACAGGTGCTTGTTTACCCATGTCTTTCAATTTCTTTATGGCGTTTGCTAGAGGTGTTATTTCGTTTAATTTTTTGACGGAATCCTCTTTAGAGAGTTTTTGAATTTTTTGATAATACACCAGTAATTTTTGTCCTATCTTAGTATTTTGAATAACAGTGTCAATAATAACTTTAGCAAAATAATCTGCCTTATACCTATAATTCTTCACCCAATAAAAATCACCAAAAGTCTCCAAAGGTTTAATCTGGTAAATAATATCCAAAACCTCACCAGTTACTATTTCAACAGTGATTTCCAAGTTGGCAGTTTGTTCTTTGTTTGTATATATATCAAAGCCTTTTTCAGCCCATTTATATGTAACAAAAATTCTATCTGCGAAAGTATCCAAGATGAAACCGGAATTTTTTAAATCGTTAACAATACCATTAATTTCAGATTGTCCTGTAACATCAACAGGAAGTCTAAAGATTCCCAGCATTGAGCCATGTGTTGGATATACACCCCTTTTCGCAACTTCAGAAAGCATCACCCAAACTCTATCAGAAAGCAATAGGGACATTAATAACAATATTTTTCACTCATTATATTAAAATGTATTTATAAACCAAAGTAATCAGATGTGTCCATTTGTAAAGTATTGATAATAATAGGTTTTTCAAGAAATAAAATAAAACTCCTCATACTAAAATACACAAATAACCAAAAATAATGCAACACACATGCAAACTTTTATCAAGTTTTATTAGGTTTTAGTATGATGTTTTATTCAGGTCTATAACCATAAAATCATTTCAAAAACGATAATAAATGTTGTTTTATTATATGAGATGTTTAATATTAAAATGGCCTCAATAAAGCAAACTGGAACAAATGATTTTTCTAATTAATCACTAGGACAAGTTATTTCTCTAAGTTCAAGATAACGTCGCTCCATAGTTTGTGCACTTTTTTCAACCTCCTCAATAGAATGTTTATCCTTAGGGTAATGTCACCTGATATTAACTTTAATACCTTTACCATCCATATCATAAATCATCCCTTTCTCGGATAAAATATCTTTGTCGGATTTATACGTTTTTTCTTTAACTTCTAGACCACGTTTTGTTTTATCCTCCAAGACCCAAGTTTTGCAACCCTCATAGATATGATAGAACTTGCCTTTTTTAATCAAAGACAACGAGGAGGAAGGGCATTGTTGTGAATCAAACGAATTCATTGATTTAACCACCCGAATTATTTCTCTATAGGATTTCCAATCATGTTGCCCCACTCTGTCCAAGATCCATCGTAATTTTGAACAGATGGATATCCTAAAAGATATTTTAACACAAACCATGTATGAGAAGAACGTTCTCTAATCCTGCAATAACATATAATATGTTTGTCGTGAGTAATACCAAGATTAGAAAATAATGAATTTAACTCTTCAGCCGTTTTAAATGTACCATCTTCATTTATGGCTTGAATCCAAGGAATATTTTTTGCTCCAGGTATGTGCCCGCCTCTCTGTGCATGTTCTGCAGGATATTGAGGCGGTGCAGTTATCTCACCAATAAATTCTTTCTGGGAGCGAACATCTACTAGGCCAACCTCAACTTTATTAAATGAACTTTTAACATCATCTAAATAAGCTCTTATCCCTTCATCAGGAGCTGCTGCAACATATTTTGTAGGTGTTGATAGGGGTTCTTCTTTAGTATAGGGTCGATTTTCTTGTTCCCATTTTTTTCTACCACCATCCATTATCCTTATTTTTTTATGACCGAAATATTTGAAAACCCAAAAAGCAAATACAGCAAACCAATTATTGAAATCACCATATAATATTAGTTCTGTTTCAGGCAATACCCCTATACGGGACATCAAGTTTTCAAACCGAGTTTTGTTAATAATGTCGCGGGTATACAAATCATTGATATCTTTTTTCCACCAAACCATTATGCACCAGGAATATGGCCTTCTTTGTACGAATTCTCAACATCATAATTAACTTCCAGTATTTTAATGGCAGGATTATCAAGGTTATTATTAACCCATTCCGTTTCGCATAAGGCATCTTGATTAAAATATTGATTTGTAATATGTATTTGGTTGCTTATACTACATAATATATTTACAATATATAGGTTATATGTATTGCAAGAATCAGCATAACAACAATAAAATATAACAGTATAACATGTTTGAAATGATAAATTAAATGGGCCGGTAGTTTAGACTGGTAGAATACCTGCCTTGCATGCAAATTTGCAGAGGATACGTAGGTGGTCGTGGGTTCAAATCCCACCCGGTCCACTTCAATTATGAACGTTTTTATAGATATTTGCCTTTTTTCATATCTTAACCGTTGGATTAAAAAATTGTCTTTTACATAACTTTCACCGCACATACCATTTAGAAAATGTCCATGCAGGACTTATCCAAGATACGGTTTCGCCTATATACCCTTTATCAATCTCAAATCCAATAAATGAAACTCCGAGTATGCTAGAGGCAACATACTCATTCTTGAGTTTATTGTAAAAGTCATTACAATTGGCATGAAAATAGTCATAATCCTACCCGTATTTTTCCATCCATTCTATATAGTCATCTGACGGTGTTCCCAAGGCATTATTATGATTTTGTAAATTAAAAAGTTTTTTAACTAATTAGGTAATACAACATCTTTACAAATAAATCACTTATGATTTTCTGCACACCAGATGAATCAGTGCCTAAATCCATAGTTAGCGTGAAAGTTTGGGGTTATGGTCAGGTTATGAGGATATTATTTGTTCTTGGGTTTACTCTATATAGAATTTAGGATTCACGGGATGTTGAGGAGACATTATTGACCAAACTGCTGATAGGCAGTGGCCCATATTGAAGCTAACAAAAAGAATGCATAATTGAAAACAATGTACATAATCCAAATTCGTGGCAAGTTAGAGTCGGGTTTGTCGCCGCTGAATCAACAGGTTACAACGGTCCTGTTAACTTGTTTAGGATAAACCTGCATACCCATAGCAATAGCGATATTTATAAACTTTATTATATAAAGGGTATCAATGAGCGACGCATTAGATGATGCAGCAAAGAAAATGAAAAACGCACAGCAAAACGCTTCAGCGAAAGCCGAGACCACTGAAGACCATGCCGAGGGTAAGCCAAGTTCAGAAACCCTAAACAAGGCAAAAGAAAAGGTTAAAGACGCCTTTTCCTAGATTTTTTTTGGGTTTTACTATACTAATTTTATTATATTCATTCAGTTTTCAGAAACAACACAAGATCCGTTAAATAGTCTGAGACCGGCACAAAAAACAATAATACCTTTTTCAGTTGAACTTCAATTTGTGTTGCTGTTGCGGCGCTAAAGCGCCGCGGGTATTCCATTCAATAAACCAAAGTTTCTTGGCATAAACTGTATCTAACCGTTTGTTTCTTGACCATTCTCCATCATTATGGAATCATAGATGTCTATCATTTTCATCCGCTCCTCACCCTCTTTTTCTAGTTGCGTCCTGATGGAGTTAGCCGCCTATTTCGCCATGCAGGGGAGGTCGACTCCAAAGTTGATACTAATATGTGAATATTATAAACTATTCTGTAAATTAAAGGATATGAAAATGGG
>JADDOW010000056.1:9002-15079 GCA_016782225.1 Nitrososphaeraceae archaeon | reverse complement strand
AAAAGAGTTTTGCTAAAGATAAGGCCCACAAAGGTGTTTCACATGAAACAATAACGATATCATATCCATGGAATTGAGGTATGTATTCTTTCACCGGTAACAGGCAATATAAATTTGCCATGTGTCATTGAAAACACCCGTTTTTGCAACAATATTGATGTGTTATAAATACACATGTTTTTATTATCATGAGTTTATTTTTACGTTAGGAAATCTGTTAAATGCTTGGTTCTATTTGACTTGATTTATTTTAAATCTAAACTACCAATTTTTTGTTAACCGTATTATTTTCCAAACTTGATTTGTCGAAACCTTTCAATTTATTGTCGATCGATAAATGGATTTTAATTTTTTTCCATCAAAGGTGCACTAGTGTTTTACAAACCATAACCAATCTGGAGGCCGTCTTATTTTATTGCTACAAAAAGGCTTTTGTGGTAAGACACGTTTGCTAACAAATGTCTTATCCGGTCTTTGCATCATGATACCTTGGCCATATCTATTGTCTGCAAGTACTGGTAACACTTATCTAAAAAAAGGAATATGTGAGCAGGAAATGCGCTTGTATATGCACAATGGCAATTAATGCGGATTCTTTGGCACAATTGAGAGGTATATTGGTTAAATCAAAAAGATTTGTTTTTCTTACTGGCGCAGGTATTTCGCAAGAAAGTGGAATTCCTACCTTTAGGGGGAATGGTGGATTATGGAAAACACATGATCCTGCTAAACTCGCAACCCTTTCATCTTTCCATGAAAACCCATCATTGGTATGGGGCTACTACTCTTATAGACAAAAATTGATAAGCAAGTGTCAACCCAATCCTGCACATCTGGCAATTTCAAAAATTAAAGAGCAAAAAAAAGGTGATAGCTGGGTTCTAATTCAAAATGTAGACAACCTGCATAGATTGGCAGGTAGCAAGAATATAATTGAATTGCACGGTAATATTTTCAAATTAAGTTGTATTAGATGTGGCTACAGTGGCTATATGGACATGGACATGGTTTTACCTCCTAAGTGCACTAATTGTGAAAGTGTACTTGAACCCTGTGTGGTTATGTTTGAAGAGGCTCTGCCTCAAAAAGAATGGGCTACGTCAATAGAACTCTCATTTTCCTGTGACCTTGTGTTTATAGCTGGAACATCGTTAAACGTTTCTCCAGTCAATACCTTGCCATCTTATGCCAAAGATAACAATGCAGTTCTTGCAGAAGTTAATCCTGAGGAAACTTGGTTAAGTAGATTTATGGATTTTTCCATAAAAGGATCATCTGCAGATGTTTTACCAAATATTTACAACCTGATGAAATAAATGCATTTGCCAGTTGCTCTGGCGAATATACCCTGATAGCGAACAAAATTTAATGTTCGATTTTATCCATGTTACTTGACCATTATTTTTTTCAAGGTAAGGCGTTTCATTGTGCGGCGATTCAATCCCTCCTTTAGACAGGATCCGTAACAAGTAAAGCCGATGGGTGATAATCCTTGGCAGGGATTCAAAGATGATTTGATTTACGTTTTTGGCTACGGTAATCTAAAGCAAGAAGAGTTCCAGTTATGGGCTATAATGCTAAACAGATCTGCGAAAGAACGCCAAGGTTAGCAATGAATTCGGGATATGAATAAAATGATTGCTATTTTCTTTCCTCTTATTGCTCTTCCCCTTCTTCATAAAACACATAAAACACAAATGGTTTATTGCTGCCACTAGCAGGATTAGCTGCCAATTGGATGTTGATTACTTTTCTTTTTCCTGTATTAAAAAATTCATTAATGTCTTTGATACCCGCATTATGGGTAATTTCTTCAAATACTTCCATTTTAATCATGTTATTCTATTATTCCTCATTTGTTTAGTTATTTTATGATTACTTTATGTTGCAGAATTACGATCTAATCACAAATAAATTTACATCCAAGAAGAGTTTATTTGTTGAAGAAAAGTTCTTGCAATATTTGTTGTTTGTTCTTTAGTATAAATAACTACATACTTCCTTTGGTATGTCCTGAAACCTGTTATTTGGAACAAATGCCAAAACATGCACTGTGTATGTTAGAAACGCAGTCTCATCAATCAATCAATCAATCAATCATCCATATCCATCTGTGGGAAAATATTGTAGGGGGACAATATGATACATAATTATAAAATACATTGCATGATGGTTATTTTTCATATAAAAAGAATGAAAAATGGGCTGTAGCATATGTCAAGAATTGGTTAGATGTTATTATGGATTTCCGTAACAAATGGTTGAAAACGCCTTTTGGTTGAACAGAATCGTACTCTTCATATTCGAATTTTTAAATTTTAACAAAACTAATGTCCTGTAATTTAGCTGATTAAGAAGATGTTGACCTTCTTAAAGCAAAAATGTTGTTATCTTCTTGATCTGTTGTTTGAGAATGTTCTATGAGAAGTGGTGCAATATCCACAAAAATCTACTATACCAACTTTGCCATGACACATACATTCGCATTTATTTCCTAATGAAAATCTTTGTCTCATGGGTTAAATGCACCCTCATGTCTTATAAGCTTATGTAACGATATGACTTTAATATGCATTTGTAATTTTTATTTATACCCATTTTGTTATGACAGACACCATGATAAATAAAGAACCGGATTAAATGTGCATACTTGCGGCATAGTCTGTCAGATACAGCGGCAGCATTACTACCTGTTTGCTTTTTCCAATGCTAATCAAGCAACAATGCACATGGCCAAAACTCCTCTATCCACTCAAATCCACCAAACACTGTCTCCTGACTTTGTAATAGTTCCCATCCATCAACACCTTGCGGACAATAAAGGAAATGTGTTTTCTCTGTAAGTTATCCATATGGGGCAGATGACTCAGACAGGTACATTTTTACCATAAACACAACATCTGTCAGAAAAATCTGTCTTATGGCAAGTTTTTGGCCCTCATTTTCAGGTTCCAGTGTTGATCATAACTGTGCAAAACGTGGCTGGACTAAATGGTAAATTTGGAGCACAGGTATAGGATACATTGGCACAATGACAGCAATAGTGGAGGGTGATGACCCATTAAGGCTGGTTCCAAATAACCCCAGATTCAAAGAAAATGCGGAAAACTCCGCAGATTATTTTTTAATGTTGATAACATAATAACTAACTAGGAGCACAGCTACAGCAGCAGCAGCAGCAGCAGCAAAAACAACCATCGTCTAAGGACAATAAAAAAGATCCTTGTTTTTTTATAATGCGAAAAGCCTGATTATATGATTTTGATTAGATTGTCTAAGCCTATTAACCGATTCTTATTGGGATCAAAGTTTACTTGATTTTAAAACATTTCTAAAGAAACATTAGTCAATGCCTATAATCTATTTTATTATTTTTTTGGCTAGAATGGTTTTTTATGGGATCCTGGCGCTAATGCATAGCTCTTAATGCTGTATTAGTAACATAACCCCATTTCAAATCCACTGAAATATTGAAATTATTGGAAGATGTGAGTTCCTACAAATTAGCATATGTGTGTTTTTCATTCTGTTATCACCATGATATGAGATGTTTTAGCCTGCCTTTTTAATTAGAATCTAAAAAATTTGGATACAATTGAAATTAAAATTGAAATTGGAGCCATTTGAAATGTTATGTTTGAAGGGGTATGCCTTGTTGAATATGCCTTTTGAAACAAAAGAAATAATCCCTATTTACGGATTTCATTTATAAAACCTAAATGTCTGAAGCAAATTCAATATCTTGCTCTACAGATGACAATTGCGTTGCCTAGTTAAATTCCGTCTCTTCTGTTTCCTGATACTTTAGGAATGTGACGATTATCGAAAGCACATCCATCTCACTATCTTTTGGCCTTATCAGTTTGGCAATTTGGAGTACTTTGCGTATATCTTTCTCGTTATTTAATAACAGCTTTTCGGCAATCATGTTAGAAATGGATGGGGTAAAGTTATATTTGGAACTAAGCAGGTTTTCTGATACCAAAATAAACTCCTCATCTGTGTACGCCGGTAAATAATAAGTCTGAAATCTGGAAAGTAATGGTTTGCTTAGTCTGTCTTTACTATTTGAGGTACCAAACACTATTGGATCATTCATTTTAAACCGAATTTTATTGGATTTGAAAGTTACGTTTACCTCTCCATTTTCCAGCAAACCCAATAGATTGGCTTGATCATTTTTTTTTAATTTGTCAATTTCATCAAACAATATGTATTTTGCATTTTTGTTTTTAGATAGTTTTTCAATTATGCCGGCGCCACTTGCATTTGATGCATCAATTGAGATGCAATTTTTTAGATTTTCCTGGATACACCTAATAAACAAAGTCTTTGATGTAGCGGGGGGCCCAACTAAAAGAACATTGACATTATGCTCGGAAACAAGAGCTCGATAGAGGTTTATTTTTAGATCATCATAAGAGTAAACATCTTTAAATAAATTTAGTGCTTTTTCCTCAATGGTAGAACCTTGAATATTTCTGCTGAATATGTTCTGAGAGTTAAATACACCAAAAACCATGTGTATGTTATAGGAATTGATGCATATAGTATTTTTCCTTTTTCTATTGTCTTTTGTTTGTTGTTGTTGGGCAGAATGTTTTTTAATTCTTATTATTGTTATTATTTAATCCGTTAACCTTGTCTTCTTTGTCCGGATTGGTATTTGTATTCTTTACTGATGCGGATAAGAATGCCGGGAAAGATTAAACAGCCACTATGATACAGAGAATATAAATTGAAAGAAATTCGCACTGAGATTGATATTAAAGCATCTCCTGACAAAGCATGGAGGGTACTAACGGATTTCAATAGCTTTCCACAGTGGAACCCTTTTATTCGCCAAATAGACGGCTCTCCCAGTGTCGGAACAAAGATCAAAATACATCTTTATACCTCTAGTGGAAAGAGCAGGACCTATCAACCAACGGTGACAAAGGTTGAGCCACCACATGAGCTTCGTTGGTATGGAAAATCTTTCATACCTGGTATATTCAATGGTGAACGTATTTTTACCATAAAGCCCTTGAAAGAAAATCATGTGCGCTTTGTACATATTGAGATCTTTACTGGTTTTGTAGTATCTCTTGCAGGCGATCGATTGGATAAAGATATGTGCAAAAGTTTTGCGATGATGAATGAGGCCTTTAAGGGAAAGGTTGAGCAAGCGTCCATTTAGTTGAGGCATGACCATAATAGGCAGAGATGTATTATATGCCCCCAAACCAATAATGCCGAAAAGTAACAGTGGGGCCTAGACGGAGCAAAGGTGCATGGAAAGGACTCAAAGCGGTTCACTTAACTATTGTGACATCAATTATAAGAAAAACTAAACACGATGGCTGTTCCATATCCATATCTTTCAATATTCTGAACCATGCAATATTTGCTCCATTACTATAATGATGATGATGCTGCTGCTTAGTTGATCGTTTAGATTTATTTTGTGAAATGTGATTTGTGACAAGATTGTTATTTGTCATATGAATGGACTTTTGATTTGCAAAATACTTTTTCTTCTAATGCAATAATGAAACATGTATATCATTTAGGTTATACTGTAACTTTAAGTAAAAATGCATATGGGAATAACTGTGACCATTTGCCTTTAGATATCCCAAAGGAATTTGCCATGGGACTAATAAAACTAAACCACGTTTTGATATCATTATTGGAAATGGTAATGTTGTGTCGGATGACCGTTATTTATTAAATTTATACGGTGGTTTCGCTAAGTTATGGTGTATTTGGGCACATTATCTTTAGTTTTATTGTAGGGAACTTGATTCCTCATTTAGCTAAATTAGTGAAACTGAGACTGCACCCCCTAAGCATTCTGATTTTGCTCCGCATATCGATATTCTTATGCCTTGAGACAAAAAGGCCATGGATGCGAATTCTTTATGTTGCGCTTTTCACAAGTCACCTTATGCCTGGTGTTATGGTGTGGAATTTTTGCCTCTGTGAAATACATAAATAAATCATAAATCTCTGCAACAACAATAAATTTATTTAAAGTTATTATACCTTAAGCCATTGTTGCAGTTTCCGGAAGAAACATTATAGCATACGCAGCC
>JADDOW010000056.1:0-8829 GCA_016782225.1 Nitrososphaeraceae archaeon | reverse complement strand
CACCATTAAATATTGCGTCAAATTTGCCATCATTGTTAAATGAGCAAATTAGGTTTAATTCAACCGCAATATTTTGCCTATTGAAAATCTCAAGCAAATAAAGCATCCATGACTTGTCTGGTATTTGGTTTCCAAGATCTGAATCCAGGGTAATGATGTTGGATGCCGCAACCACGCCTTTTGGAAAGATAACTTGACCTTTATTGTTGATAATGCGGAAAAAGAGCCCACCCAGAAATGCATTTACCATTAGAAAAGCTTGATAGGTATTTATCGTTACCCTGAGGAAACCATTTTATAATTTGTTACTTTGTTAAAACAATGCAGTTATGATTGCCGTTGTTGTGTAGTCCACCCAATGCATGCTCCATTCACCACCCAAAAATTGCAATTCGCTCTACGTTTTTTATGAGGAGAAAAACCTTTCTAATGGCAAACCTTTTGCGTTATTATGATGTGCCTTAAAGCCTGCCAAAAACAACGCAGGGAATATCGTTGGCGTAATAATCGGATTGACTTTACTGATGTGT
Source organism: Nitrososphaeraceae archaeon (assembly GCA_016782225.1). Taxonomy (GTDB): domain Archaea; phylum Thermoproteota; class Nitrososphaeria; order Nitrososphaerales; family Nitrososphaeraceae; genus Nitrosocosmicus. Next base: position 8,299 of record JADDOW010000056.1, on the reverse strand, counting down.
TTGGCCATAGCCTTGGAGCAGCAATTATTTTCTTTTGCTCAACCCGCAAACAATAATGGCACCAATCACAATGAAACAACAGATGGAGTATTTGATGCCGTTCGAATCCTTACGGATTGACCTTTGCAGAACGGATGGCAAAGTGGTGGCAATGGGCTTATTCCATGCCAAAAGATATCCATCCCGCATATGATGACACTGGAAGATATTGTACAGTAAACCAAAAAGGTCCAGTATGGTTCCTTCCTGGCTCTTTTGGAAACGATGTAATAAGGCAATGTACTGTGCCCTCAGACAAATCCATCCTATTTCCCATATTAAATTCTGAATGCAATTTTGCAGCGTTTCCAACACTAAAGAACGAAAAACAACTGAGACAATGCGATAAAGAAATCCAGGATTCGGTAACGCATCTAAAGGCAAGTGTTGACGGAAAAAATGCTGCAAATTTGGAGGCGTACAGAGTCCAATCACCTTTGTTTAACTTTACACTGCCTGAAAACAACATTGCAGATTTGCCTTCTCAAACGACACAGGCGGTTTCAGATGGCAACTGGGTCTTTTTGAAACCGCTTTCAGAAGGTGAGCATTCGATTTCCTTTGAGGGTGATTTAAGGAATGCTTCCAATGCTGAAACCAATGGCAGTGGGTATGCATTTGAAGTGCCCTATGGCTGGGACAACAACGTTATCTATAATCTGACAACAACAGCGGATTCCAGTGATAGGTCAGGTCATTCGTTATTCTCATTTAGCCAAACGGGTGATCAAAATCAGCTAAACCTAAAAACATAACTCGGGGAAACGGCTATAATAATTATCTTTACCTTTTGGCAGATAGCATTGAGAATAGACTGGAAAAGGCATCTGCAGTCCTCAAACTAACTGGCAAACTGCCCGAGATGCGACACACCTCTTTTTTTTTCATGTCATTTTAATCTATCCGCCAATGGAATACCTTCCCGTGCAGATATGGAGAAAAGGCAGATCGCAAAGTATTTGATATCAGAATACCATGAAGACATTGTTTCTGTGTTGTTTCTTATGCCAAATGGTACTGTCTTCATGTTAGAACCATATGAACTCCAACTAAACCTCACCACATCCGAATTATCTTTTAGAGATTATTACAGAGGTGCAATAAACACAAAGGATGCCTTTCTAGGCAATGCTATTACCTCTGCCTCCTCTGGACTGAAACAAGCCCAGTTGGCGGTTTCTGTGTTTGATTCGGAAGATAACAACACTTTGTCCCTAAAGGGAATATTGGCCGCTGGGTTGAACTTAAGTCTTTAATGAAATGCTGCAGCAAGCCCTTAGCTTTGCCAACAAATATGGAAGGATTTTGCTTGTAGATGGCAACGGTGTAAAAGTAGCCGACTCAAACAGGGAATTGTAGTACAAAAATGAATCATTTGCTAATTTGCAGGGATTCAAAAACGCCACTAATGGTCAGTCAGGTTCCATTACAGAAACAGTTGACGGCACCGAAACAAGCGTCTCATACCATCCTGTTGATGCGGTTTCAAATACCTGGGCCGTTCTTCTCCTTCAACATAATGTCGATGCTGCTGCTGCTGCTGCTGTTAGTTCGGCATATAACTTTTCCCCTGACGCCATTGATTTGCCAAAACAAAAACAATGACATGAGGAAATAACAGTGGATAAAAATATGCATCGATGCCAAAACCTGCCTCTGTTAGTCATCCAAGACAAACATCCCATACCCACAACCAGAGGCAATGTGTGCCACTATGAGATATCCTGTGTAAATCTGCCAATGTGGTAACATGATTAAATTAACTGCCGACCAACATACATAATAGTTTGAATGTTTGATGACAATCTGTATTACTATTTTGATTATTTTTTTGCTTGCCCATCAACATGCAGCACTGACTAACATATTGATTGAAGGTAACAGTATTGACTTATGGGTTGATCATTTATTGAAAAAGCTGAACGAAAGTAAGCTGTGTTACATTTTGGGGATTCGTTTCTAATCTACCTAAAGACTTTTTGAAAAATACAACTGTTGCATAAAAAACAATGACAACCAAAAGCATTATGTTCAATTGATGAGAAAAAACAACCATGTGCTTGTAAGTGTTTTAACCCATGTCAGATTCCTTAAAAAAAACAATGGCGTCAAAACGTTTGTGTTAAAGTTGCTAATATGGTTTTTTAAACCAATGAAGCAGCTGTTAACTTTTCAATAACCGGGAAATTCCTTAAGATTTATCTGCAACAAGAATAATGTAACTTTATTCAGTAAATATATAAATTAAACTTTTTAACCTCTTTGTTATATTATTTTATATATTGACAAGCATACGCAATGTTAATATTAAAAGACATCTCTTTGCGAGCAACTCCTACGCCTACAAACACTACAAAGGTGCTTCTCTATTTACATTTGCTTTAGCATTTGCTTTAGTCACATCCGTCGCTTTATCTATTTGCAATCTAAATGCACAAGCTCAAGCACAAGAATATGGAGCACCTGAAATTGCTGACCAAAAAGTCTTTAGGGTCATTGTACAGGTTACCAACAATGCATATGCCGATGAGGTAGGTGCGATTCATGTTTACATAGACGGAACGGATATATCCAAGGTATTAACCGGTTTGGCCTGCCCTGCAAAATCAACCGTCGACTACACATTTGATTTTAACTCCGACGATGTCCCAGTCGGTAAGGGATTTACCGTGGAAATGGTATACGGGGATGATGTGATTAAAAGAACATATGGAGTAAACAGTCCATCAAAAGCACCTGAGGTGGCCCAAATAGCTATACCGTAACCTGTGCTTTATTATGGATTTTTTTTTGCATTGCTGGCTGCTTATTTTACGTCTCTTTGATTATTTCTTGGGAAATAGGGACAAAATATGCTGTTATATTAAATTAAATATGCCTTAATTTATCTTCTGTTCTAAAAGTGTAAAGGGGTTACTTACACAAGTGATGACTATATGGGTATTTTGGATTGCAATATCCTGTAATACATGTGTGTGGTTTTTTATGTCTTTTAATTATAAATTATAGTTAGTTTTATTTTCAATCATCTTGACATTGCAACTCTTTTCTCTGCATCTTTTTCATTTTGACTAAACCGATATCACATATGTAGATAGTGATCCTAGTTAACCTAATGGCTCTTTGATGTCGCTAGGGTATAATTATAGTATTTGTTTTCACAAAATCGATACTCAAAAGATAGAGTGATTTTTCCATTTCTGCAATGCGTAATTAAAAGTTTTTTCCTGTCTACTCAACACAAAAAAGGCTTCGTCTGAACTTATAAATGCAGGTGAAGAATTTTTTTCTCTCTGCAATTTTTTCTGCTAACTTAGTTTGGAACCAATCTGCCTTTAGTTCTGCATGGGCCAACGCTTTACCGTTTGAAGTCCTCATAAATTATTGCCAATTCATTGTGGCTAATCTGTTAGTCATTCGGCATTATGTTTAAGCTGAATTTTTGATTGAAGATGGTGCATCTGCAAAGCTTGTTTTTACCTTATGTGTTTTTTCATTTCCTGTAAACAAAAAGTACTCTGAGTCACTCAATTGGGCAGTTTTGCATAGTGGATGAAGACGGTATTTTAATATAATTCGTGACAAAAGTCATCCATTTTATTCCAATTGCTAAACAGGTTCATCTGATACCAACCAACAAATGTTTGTATGATTTTTTTTGTTGTCCATTTGTTGTGGATTTGATAATCCCTTTTTATTCGATTTTCTGGTTTTCGCACAAAATGTTATTCATAACAGATGGGTTAAACATTAAACATTAAACATTAAACGCAACTGTTGCAATATCGCCATCCAATCCATACTAATTATTAAAAATGTTTATGATGGCGACTCCATCAACTAAGAAATTTATAAATATGTTTAATATTTTGTATGTTATAACATCACCTGAAATATTCCTAATCTCCTGCGAAACAGAGGCCAAGGGTATATTTTAGTATGTTTCCATCCCTGATTTATCATCAATAGATCTAATTCCAAAGACTGAAACAAAAGAGTGGAAAAACGTGCTTGTAGGGTATGACCAAACTCCATTGCAGATAGGCCAGACCTGTAAGATACAGATGTAGCCGAAGTGTTTTTACCTGCTGTGGTAAAAGGAGCAACTAAATTATAAAGAAATGATGGCTGAAAAGATGCAAGAACAAGGTAGGTCCAAAGATTGCAATTCTTAATCCGAAACTTAAATTATATGTTTATTTTATTTTATTTTATTGTTTTAATAAATGGCATGGAAGAAGGACACAACAAGGTTGCTGTTGTAACGGGTGTCTCAAGCGGAATAGGCCGTGAAGTTTCATTATAGCTTGCAAGAAATGGGTTTACGGCATATGTAGCAATGAGAAACTTGGCAAAAATCTCAGAACTAAAGACCATTGCAGACAGAGAGAAACTGCCATTAAAAATAGTACAGCTTGATGTCACAGATGACATTTCTGTCAAGAGTCCAATTCAAGCAATATCTGATGAAAATAACAGAATTGATATATTGGTATATAATGCCGGATATGGGTTGACAGGAGCATTAGAGGATCTGATATAGGCGAAATAAAATCACAATGTGAAACAAACGTGTTTGGATTGATAAGGACCACACAAGATGTGCTTCCGATAATGAGAAAACAAAACTCTGGAACAATTGTCAATATAAGCTCAGGTCTTGGCCGGTTTGGCATCGCTGCAAGCTCTGCCTATGTAAGCTCAAAATTTGCAGTAGAGGGGTTGAGTGAATCAATGTCGTATGAACATGAGCCCTTTGGTATCAGGACAATACTCATAGAACCAGGCGTGATTAAAACAAGTTTTATCAAATCAGCAGTATTGGCAAAAAAAATCCCAAGATCCTAAATCGCCATACATTCAGTTAATGAAGGGTATGGAAAGTGGGGTGGATAAACTGGTTGAAAACGGAGGAAGTCCGGAATATGTTGCAAAGGTGGTGCTTGATGCCATTATGGGCAAAAAACCAAAGACAAGGTACTTGGCCGGTAAAGGATGTCGAGCAAATACTGGATATCAAAAACAAAATGTCAGATGAAGACTTTCATAACATGCTAAAGCAAATGTGATTAAATAACATGCCTATTGATATAACAAAAGCAATATGAACAATCTCATAGCCTCATTGATACATAAAAATACTGCCCTAAATAAACATGTTAAGATAAATTAGGGGAATATCTTTCCCATCGTCTAAATATCTTAAAAGACCATTCGATTTTTAGTTTTGCCTATGTGTTTTACATAAGTGTGAGGTTTTTAAATCAAGGACAAATAAATAGAGGTCGTCCAAAACCATTTGAAAGTTAATACGCCTGTATAAACAATCTGAATTCGCTTATTTAGTGAAAGCAATATGTTTGAGATTATGATGGTATGTGTTATGTGTCTGAATAAAATTTTGGAACGAATTTGAGACTGGTCATTTTGGTCAAACAAATGGTCATTATGGATATAATATGGTATTAGATCTACTGTTGTCATGGGTTTAGGGATCCATAGGATATAATTTGTTATTGGTAATTGTTGATAGGCATATAACAAAAGCAATATCTTGTTTCATCTTAAGTGATACTAATAATAATGGTCAAGAAATGGAATAAGGTACATGGATATAGGATGATACTTATTGAAATGTGGTTATCAAAGGGGTTAACATCTTGGAATGGCTTTGAAATTGATTTTTTTACCTTACAGTATTGATTGATTTCGGCCAATTGGCATCGCATGCATCCAATCAATACCGTACCAGCCGTTAGTTTATCTATGTCAAATTAATAGCACACAGTAGTACACTGCGTAAAACTTATAGTTAATATGGCGTAAACAAGGAAATGGGAAGAACCATTCCATCTTTTAGGCAATTATTGGAAATAGAGAAATTGAGTTGGTCTTGCTTTAAAAAGGAGTTGCCATCTAAAATAGATAAAAAGGCATTTGATAGGCTATTTGAAAATGCTGAACTGTATGCTTCATATCTGTCCAATGCCGTTAATTCCATTCCATTGGAATCTGTTATGATGGGTGCTCTGTATCATAATTATAAAACACTTTTGGAGATCAACAAAGAAAAGGCAGCAGGATGCGATAACCTCGGTAATGACATTACGATAGAAAGCGAACTACCACTACAGTTATTAATTGATAATAAACCCAATGGTAAAATATTGTTTGACAAAACTTGCGAAAAGTGGCAAGGTCTGATGGATTCCTTCCATGAAGAAGATAAAAAAATACTGTTAAAAATGATATTGGAAATTTGTAGCTATAGCGAATATTGCAGTAAAATAATAAATGATAGCGATTCTGAATACTGCATAACATGTATGTTTTTTATTTCCCTATTAATACGACAACAAAAACTAATAAGCAATATTGGCAAAGATGGAAATAATGCACAATCTGGAACTAAACCTTGTAAAGGCATAACATTACTGGATTTTATGACCAGATGATGTTCCAAAGAGTAAATAGATTCATTCATTGTGCTATGCTTGAGCATGGGAATAATCCTTGGGATTTGACAAACTCAATAACCGGATTTGATGTTGTTGAGATATTGGAGTAAATTAAATGACCGCCATTTTGACTGCACTGCAAAATTCACTATTGGCAGTCCAAACAGTATCATATGATCCCCTGACTCTTAACAGGGCATGTTGCGGAACATGGGACAAGGAACTTTGGAAACTGATGACCGTGGCCAAACATGGATAAAATCCAAATAGAACTTTTGGATTTTAAAATTGTGTCTCTTTCGGTAAGTCCTGTAGAAAAAGGATAAAATATATTTAAAAGTATTTGATGGATCTAAACCTAGCTCCGTTATCACATCAATTGATGACGGTGAAACTTGGCATAAAATGGTTGGATTAAACAAATTGAAATCATCTGCGTCATGGCCATTTCCTCCACGGCCATAGGCCCATAATTTCCTTTGAATTGAAACTGGCAAAAACAATCCAGTGTGTATATTATTTGCAACATCATGGACAATTGCGATCATGGAATAGCATTACAGGTCCTAGTCACACACCTTTTTTACTTACTCATCCATTTCTTTCTCTGTTTGATCCATTTTTACATTGATTTTTACCTATACATCGTTTTACGCTATATTTGACCATTTATTCATTGAGTTAGGTCTTGGAAACTGTTTGCAAAAAATACCTTCTTCTGGCATTATAAAAACTAGGACGACTCTATTTTTTTTATCATTCCCAAGCCATAAACTACTAATTCATCACTGCCGGTAACTTTTATTAACTCCTTGATCGCATCAATGCCCTTACTTTCATATTCGCCTAATGCGTCAAAAATTCTGAATCTTGCTTCTTTATCCGTGTTTTTCATATACCGATACATGAGTTCTTCAATTTGTCTATCCTCGCTTGACAATCTTCTGTACCTGTTTGATTATTTTGCATTATGGGCTTATTATGTGTCATGTCAAAATAATGCATTTGAATCAAGAAATATTGGTATTGCTAACAGTAAAGAAAAGATAATAACCAAAATTGAATATGATTTTTGCATTTACTTTAATTGTTTAAATTGAATTTGTGACGTATAAATAGTATTGAAAAAATCAATTTTAAGATTATAAAATTTTGAGTTGGGTTCTGCATTTTCTGAGTTTGAACGTAATCAATCATGGAAACCTGAGTTTATGGGACCAAAGGGTTTAGTATGGATTATTTCAGATTTCTGACGTTTCATTTGAAAAATGTCAAAAGAATATTACGCTAAAACGATAAATGTTAAAGAATGGTGGTATTCGTTGGAGCCTCGTCTGCATTCAAATCAAAAAAATTTATATCTAATTGTTCTTTAGAACCTGATTTCAAATTCGAGAATATGGTGAATCTGACTTGGCATGCCTATTGAAATTGATTTCTTTAGACGTAATCCATTAAATAGATTATAAACAGAAAAATAATCCTTTTTTTATTCTTCTAGATAATATTGTATTACTCATGGAGAAACAATTTCTCAAACCTCTTTATTGTATTGTGGTGATACCTTTTGAATGATAACGATATTATCATCATTTAAAACGCTATTATTATTTCTAGTAGTAGTTACAACAGGCACAACAACACCAGCACTTTTTCATCAAGACATTGGGGCACAAATATTTGGCCAAGATGGTTCTGATGGAATAAGCACCAATAAGGATAGTCAATTCAGTACAAATAATCCGGTTCTATTTGATCCTTTTGGTGAACTTGATTTCGCATTTCCTCTTGCTACTATGGAA
>JADDOW010000067.1 GCA_016782225.1 Nitrososphaeraceae archaeon | reverse complement strand
GTGATAAGCTCGCCCTTGTCATCCGAGGCACCCCTGCCATAAATGCGGTTTCCTTCCACCCTTCCGCTAAAGGGATCATCTTTCCACAGCTCGGCAGGATCTTCTGGCTGTACATCATAGTGGTTGTAGAAAAGTATTGTTTTGCCTTGCGGGTTTGATTTTGACTTTGCCTCACCATAGACTATTGGGGGGAAGTCCAATTGTGGTTTGGTGGTGGCTGTTTTGGATTGGCCGGTGGATGTTTTTTGCTGCTGCTCATGTGTGTTGTTTGATTCACGTTGCCCTTTCTCCACCACTCCATTCCCACCCAAGTACAGTAATTCGGCACGAATGCCTGCCCTATCCATAATTTGCATAACAAGACTGGCTGTATTTACTAGGCCAGTGTTCCTTGCTGACACACTTGGTTGCTTTATTAGCATCTGGAGATCCCTCACTATGCTGCCTATGTTGGAATCAACCAATGCCCAAACGGATGCTTTTTCCACCTTTGTTTTATCTATTTGTAGGCCCCGTGAGCAATATTTAACCTTGGCCATAGATAATATTGTAAAAGACTCTTCATGCTGGAGCACAGCCAAATTTATAGCAAATGACAACGGTGCAATTCTGGCAAAGTTTATTGCGGATTCCAAAGACAAGAGCCCGCGTGATAAATTGACAATAGTTGCACATTCTCTTGGTTCAAGGGTAACTCTATCTGACATACAGTGGCTATATGATAATATGATGATAACGAAAAGAAACAACACCCTCTCAAAAGATATCGCATTATTCCATCAGTTAGGGGCAGCCATTGATAATGAGCAAGATTCAATGAATGCAAAAGATTGCGATTTTAATGATCCTCCATTACCTTGCAATGGAAAAGCAATATAATCAGAAGGACGAAGATTTTCTATAATCCACATAATCCGTAAGATAACATGTTACAATATCCATGGGGAAAAACTGAAAGAGATGATGCTATTTGGTGGTGAGGATGAATGGGGGAGTCAAATCCCATTTACATGGTTTTGTAGCGGTGAAAATCCAACATTAACACCAAACAACTGGAAGAGCACAGTTTGTTACTAGTGAAATATCGCCAGATCATGATGCTGATAAGACGGGGCATGTGACGTAAGGTAAGGATGACAACTACACTCTCACCTGATTCGCAGATATGCTCAATTGCATTAATAGGCGACAATCATTTTGGATATATGGGCTATAGGAGCAGTGTTAGTCCACAGGTGGTTTATAATAAAGGTACCATAGGATTTGTGGTGAATGATTGGAGAAACGAAAATAATCAGGTCACTGATTATCTTTTTGCATTTTATTATTCATTGAAACGGGCCAAGAGGATGCAGATGCAAATTCACTAGAGTCCTTATTTAAGGTACACCAAAACAAACAGTGTGAATTTGTATTGCTGATTAAAAGTTATAAATGATTTCCTGCAGAGTTATGGCTTGGAAAAGGACAGCCATATCGTAACAGGCAGTGACACTGAAACTACAAGTCACTCTGACAAAAAAGCAAATACTATTGGTTTGTAGGGTTTTGGTCTATAAAAGCAAGAGGAGAAGACACTGTGCAGGCCTATTCGCTATTGCAAGGAATAATTCCCCCAGAAATTGAAACACCATTACACATTCACAGTAGGGAGGAAGAGGCTTTCTTTATCCAGGAAGGCAGTTTCCTGTTTCAGTATGGAAACAATGTGATCTCGACCAATTCTGGTGATTACCTATACCTAAAAAGGGGAATACGCCATAAATTCAAAAATATTGGCAACACCACAGGAAAACTAACGGTTATACTGTCCCCTCCGGGATTGGAAAAGTTATTTGAAAAAGGGACTCTTGTTCAGGATATCTCTTATTTTGATTTCAAAAGCACACGCAATCATTCCAAATCTCTCGGTCCCCATGACCGCTTAAAATCTTGAGAATATGGCATAACTGAAGTCAACGGATAATGGTTCTTGTGCTAACCATAGCCAAAAAAACATGGCAGTAATTAATCTTTATTACAAAACATTTTCGGTGACAACAGTCAACTCAGAAATAGAGATAAACGCACCAATAGCAGAGTTTTTGAGTACTACACAAACCCCGATAACATCAAGGAGCCATGGCCCAGTGACATTGTCAACGAATCAGAAAACGTGTCAGGCCAAAAAAGCGAGGAGGGATCAGAGATGAAAGTGGCGGGCGAATACATGGGAAATAAGGGTGAAATGCTTTTGGAGGTTGTGGAAAAGTGGGCAAAACAGGAGATTGGTCACCAAACAAACAGAGGGCCCGTTCCAAAAATGGGAAAGCACTCGGGAGTTTCAAGGCAATGGGGACAAATCCACACTAGTTACCCATGCTATAAACTGTGAATTGCCTGCTATGGGAAAGATTGCCAATTTGCTGTCAGGAAGCCAGGCAGAAGGCAAAATAAGGCAAGGCATCCAGCAAGCAGCCCAAACGGTAAAGCAAAACCTGGAGTAAAGCTAATAACCTTTTTTCAACAGATGGTATAAAATGTCAAAGGAATCTCTAAACACCATAAATTATTTTGAGTTGCCCTCAGATGAAACCAGTCAACTAAAGGAGTTTTACACATCGCTGTTCAACTGGAGATTTGAAGAGGGTAAGGACACTCCCGATTACTGGTATACGGAAAGTGCAGGAATGAAGGGGGCAATACTAAAAAGGCGAAGCAACAGACAAAACGCAACTTTTTACATTGAGGTCGACTCAATTGATGAGTGTGTTTCCAAGGCAAAAAGCGCTGGTGCAAACGTTGTTGTGGACAAGCACGAAATTTCGGAAGGGTTCTACGCACTATTGGAGGATCCACAGGGCAATGTAATAGGAGTTTGGGAAGGGAAGACATAATCTTTGATTTAAGTTAATTGTTTAAACACTCCTTTTGGAATTGCCTGTATTCCATTAGAGGGTGTAATACGGCAACAATTAGGTTTTTTCTTTCTTCGAACACAGAAAAAGTTATGTAAGATGATTTTTATGAATGGATACTGATCAATCAGATTAAGGCTTTCTATTTAGAATGTGTATTGGCTTGCTGATTGAAAAAATACTCTCCAGATGGATTAAGAAAATAATAGCAAAAAAATGCATTATAACAAACCCTAATGACCGATATGGGGATTTCAACGAGCTTGATTAGAATCAACATAATTTTATTTGCAATTCCTGGCATTGCATGCCATTTGCTTTGGATAATCATGAAACAATAACGGGAATCGATTTTGATGTTCTTGGTTTGTTGCAATGGTGACCCTACTTTTAAGATATTGATCTATCTACCTGGGAGATGGATGGGGCATATGTCGTGGGGAGGTTCGGGTTATGTTTTTGTATCCGATATCTTTTGCAGTATGGATTCTCCGAACAAGTATAGATGGTATGCATTCAGATCTATCCTCTAAGACAGGAAATGATGCTATATCAATGGGCAATTTTATTTTACAACATCGGATAACTAAGGTCCGTGGTTACATATATGAAGGAATAACTGGGTATATATCCACACCAAAGGGCAAGGGACCGCGTGTTTTTAATCTGTTTTATAATGTTGTTATAGGCACACTCACACGTCATGACAATATTGTTGGTAATCCCATGAAAGATTGCATAAAACCTTATCTAGGCTACTGACTTGATGCCATTAAAGCATTAACAATGTCTGTCTTTGTTACCACCCCCTCAAGCTCGCCACTATTGGTATTGGTAACTGGAAGGCCACTTATCCTTTTATCCGTCATTATCTGAGCAGCATTGGCAAGGTCATCTGTCGCTTCAACTGTTATTGGTTTTCTCATTATATCGCCTGCAATCATTATATGCCCAATAGCGGCTAAATCGCTAAACCCTTCTTTCTCTTTCTCCGGTTTCAATTTGTCTCCCTCGACAAAAGATGTAATTGGCATAAGATCCTTGGCTGTAATTATTCCCACAATCCTATTATCCCTAGTTACAATTACCCTTGATACTTTGTTTTTCATCAGTATTTTAACTGCTGTGTGTAATGAATTTGATGGATAAATGGTGAATACTTGCTTTGTCATAAAGTCACTTGTCTTAAATTTTCCTTTATAATTATCTGCATAGAGTTTTACGAGATCGCTCTTTGTAAAGATGTTTATTTCTCCTCCTCCTTCCACCTCTCCTGCAACTATGAGAGAGCTTATGTCATTATCCAACATCAACTTTGCACATGCTTTTATGTCCGTATCCTTGGTGACCGATATTAGTGGTTCTCTCATTGCCTTTGATACAACAATTTCATCTAGTGATTTGTCGTTGTTTTCTCTATAGAGGTATCTGCTTATGCCTTTTTCAGTAACCATTCCAACAGGTTTTTGATTGTGTTCTATAATTGCTCTGCTTATGTTGTGTTTGAGCATGGTGTCCCGGACCTCGCTCATCATCTTGGTTGCTTCAACTGTGATGGCCTTTTTACACACGTCTTTGGCGGTAAAAATCATATGCATTTGATAGTTTTTTTCGCTTAATTAGGGTATTGTGTAACTATATTTTCTAATAGTTGCCACATTTCTTTAACTCTATAACTGTAGTCTTAGATACACTATAACAGTAAAAGAAAGGCCATGTACGGTCCCTGCTATGCCACTCAGAAGAACCTAAATGATATCTTTAGTTCTTATGTACCATTAACTATTCCTGAAGAATTTGTTAAAGAATTAGATTTAGATTCCAAACTGTTGATGTCTTTATTGGAAAGTGGTGAAGGTGATGGATGCTTTTAATATCTGTATTCTTTTACCGCAGATTAACATATGTTTTAAAATTTATTGAAGTAAATGCAATCTTTAACAGTGCATCTCAAACCATTAATTTGCCTTAACATAAAACAAAATGAATATCTGTTTTGTTTTCTATCTGTGGGTAAACAAAGCAATGGATAAAAAAATTGCATTGGTGGCAGGTGCTAACAGGGGCATAGGGTTTGAAACATGCATACAGCTTTCACAACTGGGGTTAACCGTTGTTGACCTCTCGAGATACCAAAAAAGGTGAATCTCTGCCACCAAACATCTAACGGACAAGGGGCTGGATGTTGTATTTTGCCAACTTGACGTATCGGATATAGGCAGCATCAGACGTGTGTTTGGCAGAACCGAGCAACAATTTGGGCACCTTGATGTTCTGGTGAACAACACCGCAATTTCGTATGACACATTTCAATCGGCCATGGATGCGGACCTGGCGGTGGTTGGCAAGGCACTGGCAACCAGCCTGTATGGCACCTGGCTACTGTGCCAGGCGTCCATTCCACTTATGAAAAAAAGCGGATACGGTCGCATTGTGAATGTGTCAAGTGGGGGCCGGTTCACTGCACTATATGGAGGGTGGAACACCTGCCTATGGCATTTCGAAGGTGGCACTAAACGCATTGACAAGAAAGTTGGCCTCAGAGTTAAAGGACACCGGCATATTGGTCAATTCAGTTGACCCTGGATGGGTGGCAACAGACATGGGCGGCCGTGGTGGACGCCCTGTGGAAGAAGGCGCAAAGGGCATTGTGTGGGCGGCTACTTTACCGGATAGTGGGCCAAGCGGAGGGTTTTTTTACTATGGCAAGCCCTGAGCCGTGGTGATAAGTTCCATCACAAAAAATGAAACTATGGTTTGTTTTATTTGAGATTCTTGGCTTTGGCCAAAAACAACGCTTGGTGATTGATATCTGATGGGGACTGTATGTGAAATTAGTGATCAGACTGTATACCTTTGGAGTTGACTTTTGATTGTTGTTTTCATGTTGATATGATTTTGGGCATTTTTGTAATTTAAGAGCGCGTCAATTGCTTTTTATTTATTGTATATAGTTCCTTTTTTGCTGCTTCATGCTGGCCACTTGTTTTTTTGTTGCATTGCAAAGGCTTACTTACAGAAACCATTAGAAAAAGCGCGCTTTTTTAAGGTGTTGTTTAGTTCCCTAAATGACAAAATGGCTTTGTCTTTCCTCACTATAGTGTTATTTCATAGTGCCTAGTTATCATGCAATGACAAAAAATGCTGATAATGCAGGTGTGTATAAAAGTCCGGAAATATGCTAAGTTACTATTTGAGAAAAAAACCAATCAAATTCATTTGAAGTCTTGACGAAATGGCTTTAATATTTTCTGAACTATTGAATGGATGGTTGGACATCAAGAACAAAAAAAGTCATTATGGGGCCTTTATTATTCCCCATTCAGATAAAAGTCAAAATCAAAATCATGGGGGGGAAGTGGAACAAATCTTCATTGATGATGCAATTGAGGGATTGTTTTCACAAACTGATGATGATTGGTGCGCAATTGTTGTGGTTAATGCATCTCCAGGCAAAAAAGTCATAGAGTATCTGAATGTTTTAAAAGAAAAACACTATCCTAAGATTGATGTAGTTTTTTTGGAGCATGATGTAGGGCCAGGTGTTTGCAGAAATTTGGGAGTTCTGCGGGCTTTGAAAAGGGGAACCTCTGCAATACTTTTTAATGATTCCGATGATATATCCCATCCAAAAAGACTTGAAACCACAAAAAGGATGTTTTTAGCCAATCCCCAAATTGACTTGATTTATTCATCCTTTGAGGTAATAGATGAAAACAACAGGTTGGTTCCAATTGAAAAAATCTCCTCACCAATTTTGGAGATACTGGAATCCCATGGCCAAAACCCACCAGAAGGTGATGGGGTTTGGATAAAAATGGGGACGGAAACAGGCTATACCAACCTAACCTCCTCTACCTCAGTTCGCATACAATTTGCGTATCAGTGCCCGTTTCCGAATGAAAAGGCATCGGAGGATTTTCACACCTGGATGAGAATGTCATCCTGCGGCGCTCATTTTAAATACACTGACTTGATTCCATCTAAATACAGAATACCCAGCTATGTGAAATACAATCCTCAAGGATGAATATGGGTTTGAGCAAATTCAACCAAGCAAAAGCAAGGGTAGACGCAGATGGCTTTTCCAAGGCAGTTGAAATAGCCGTCATAAGAAACACTATAAATCCTGAGGAGATGCCGATGCTAAAGTCAAAATTCTATAGGCGACTGGCAAAAACCATGAAGCGACAAAATGAGGAAGAACTGGTTAATGAGTTGTTAAAACTGTCGGAGCAACAGGAAAATGAAGGCTTGATTTATCATAACAAATAAAGATTGTGATTAACTAGGGGTCCATCTGTTAAGTTTCATGGTTTTAATTCTTTGTGCATGATTGGCATTGGTTTAACATCAATTATCTGTGTATGTAGCGAATATAACGAAAGTATGAACGTGAGAAGGTTTTGTGTCCAATGAATTAATTAAATTTGCATATTGCTGTATTGCATGGTTAGAATATTGTTATCTGTTTGAACATAGCCGAGGCTCTCCTGTGTGTGTGTGTGTTTTATTCGATAACATATCTTTGGTTTGGTCTAAATTGGCCTCATCACATAGATCACATCCATCACATGATAGAAAACAGGATCTTGATTGTAAAAGGACCTACATAGTCACTTTGCAGCTTTAACTAAGGATATTTGAGATTGGTAGGTAAATGGGTTCAATGAAAACAATAAATAATTACAAAATAAAAAGTGGAAAATCCTTCCAATTGCGGACAAAACTATGATATCTCATATCCCAATAACTCAAAAGCCTTTTAGTTTCTGAATTTAACGCGTTAGAAGGACAATCAAACTAATTCCTCATAATCAGATTTCTTAAATTGAGGCAGTTTGGCTGCAAGGACATCGACCTTCTCAATAGTTGGTAGCCTTGTGAAAAGTTCACTAGTTTCCTCCGCCAAAGCAGTAGCAAGTTTGCCTGAAAGGTGCTCTTGCCTGCCTGATTCATTCAGAAAGCGTCAAAAATACCAAAGGTTGATGGACCAATACATATTGCAAACCATGCAGTTGTGTTTGGCTCCTCCTCAACCAGAAAGAGACCTTCGCGCAAAAAGCTATCAACATCTGCTTCTTTCCCTGGCTTTGCTTCCAATCGAATAAATAGCCCTACATTAACCATGCATATCCCCTTTTAGAATAAGAACTTTCTGAATTTTGTTTCATCATGACCGAATCGCTATTAAAATGTATTTAAGAGTTATTTTAATAACAATTCGTTCTTTGATTGTTCTCAAAAATTGCATTACTTGCAATCGCAAATGAATTTATTAAATTTGTAAAGTGCCCCTGATTCGAACTTATTCAGCCATTTAAACCTAATAATAACAATAATAAAATAAAAATATTCTTTTATCTTTTGGATGTTTATAGAATATAATTAAAAAACTCACAAACACCCTCCAAATCTGGTAGATGCTTTTTTAAATCGTTTCATACCAATTTGCTACGAAAGCACCAGTTTACTATGGACTTAAGATGTTGGAATTGACCATAAACCAAAACCAAAGAGACCGGATATGAGGATATGGTGGATATGGTTATGAGTGTCATATCCGCCGCCGATTGTGACTGAATTATGCCTTTATCACGGAATTAAATCTTCAATGGAGCAGGTCAAAACTTGGGATATGGGTTTACGATAGTCGGTATCTCCACCTTCTTTAACGTACTGTAATTTGGCTAAATCAATTGAAAGTGATTGATGCCATGATAAACGAAAGATCGATTGAACCAACATTGACATCCCCTCATCGGCCATGGACCAGATGGTGGTGCCAAAGTAATTTTGCATGGAAAGGACTATGATGAATCGTCATCATCCATTAAAGAAATGGCTGAAAAGGAAAACAAAACGGTTATACCTGCCTTTGAAGATCCAGATGTTATTGCAGGCCAGGGTACAATAGATTTGGAGATACTGGAAGACCTGAAAAATGTTGACGAAGTCTACGTGCCTGTTGGGGGGTGGGGGCTTGATTGCTGGGATTGCCTTGGTGCTTAAGACCATTAAACCTGATGTGAAAATAATAGGGGTTGAGTCTGACGCCTTTCCAGCAATGAAAAAATCGATGCATGGTAACAAAATAACTGAATTTCAATCAGGATACACCATAGCGGATGGAATATCTGTTAAAGCTCCCGGAAAACTGACATTTGTACTAGTTAAAAAATATGTTGATGATGTTGTTTTGGTTGATGGTTGTCTATAGTAAAAGCAATGTTTTTGCTAATGGAGCGATCAAAGATTGTAGCGGAGCCAGCTGGAGCCGCATCACTTGCGTACCTAATATCCGATGAAAAGGGCAATACAAAGAACAGGGATAAAAACATTGTCTCTATAATATCTGGAGGGAACGTTGACATGTATCTTTTAGGGCAGGTGGTTGCAAAGGGACTGATGCAAACGGGGGGATTGTTAAAGATATTTGTGGATTTGCCAGACAAACCAGGAGCCTTGAAAAACATAGTGGATGAGATTTCTAAAGCCCAGGTTAATATTGTGGAGGTTGTCCATGGCAGGCTCAGCTCAAACATACCCGCTGGAACTGCTGGTGTTGTTTTGAGTCTTGAGTTTGAGAATAGGGATCAATCTGATTTGTTGATTGATTTGTTTAGGAAAACAAACATGAGCTTCAAAATTGTATGATGGGTGACGATAACACAGTGACTAAATTCAGTTCAACTATAGTTGTTGTTTCATATTGCTATCTGATTCCTAACTAGGCCTTAAAGTTGTTTTCAACAAACAAAGTGCCCTATATTTGGCAATTTTAAATTCTCGATTTGTTTTTATCCTATTTAGTTTGCAAAGGAGAATGGTTTGGGCAATGGGTAAAACCCTGATGTATTTTCTGCAACAATGCTTTGTAAAATCTAAAAGTTTTATGCAACTTCTTTTGCAGCATCAGCAGCATCAGCAGCATCAGCAGCATCAGCAGCATCAGCAGCAGCAGACGTAAAAAGCTAGGATCCCACTAAATTTATTGGGTATTTTGAGTCTGACCGCAGTAGCCAAAACAAAGAACTGTGATTTTTGCGTTGATGACTCAAACCATAGCATAAAGATGCAGTATGTAAAGGCAAAATGACAATACAAAGAGAAGTTGTTGTTTTTGATGCACGTACTAGTTACCATTTAACATGGGGTTGTATCCAAAGAGGGCGACAGGATTTTGTGGATCCAAATGTTTTTGTAACAATACTTTTTCTCAATAGGGGTTGTAACTTGAAACTCAAAATGAGTGAGTGATCAAATTTAAATCAAATGTTTTTCCATTATACGTTAAATGTTTCCAGTTGATATGTCGAAAAGCCAAAGATATCTATCATCAACACGATCACCATTATCATTTGAACAATTGTGCCCCCGGTGGGCAAGGAAACTAAAAATTGGAATTGATGAGCAGGACATTCGGACACTGGCCTATGACTCTAAATATTGCATAGTGGGTGAGGCCTGGAATTATAGTGGCAGACATGCCGGTTATTATGTTGCCCCCATGATTCCATTTGTAGGCTGTTGGAAATGCATCAAGTTTGGTCGGGAAATGGGTAAAATTGCCAAAACATATGGCCGTTCATGCACCAACAATCTGTATCCGGTAATTGATCTTTTCCTAAAGCATTGGAACGCAAGGCACAGGGGCATTAACAAGGAGCAGCAAAAAAAACCCTCACTAAATAAGTGGTTTTCATTAGCTCCCGACATGGAGTAAGAGTTATTGTCTTTGCCATGCTTTCTTCTGCTTTTTTTTGTTCACTTTGGTGTTGTTGTTGTTGTTGAAGCCTCCTACCTGTATCAGATTATGTCGAAACGGATTGTCATTTCTAAATGCTTTCAGGACTTGGTGATGGAAGGTTACAGCAGGTTAAATCTTTGCCATGCTGCTGTTACTTCAATTTTGCTTAATCCACGGTGCCCCAAAACCTGCATGATGGCTGAAAGAAACTGGATGGGGCGCTCACTCTTTTTGTTGTGTTTGTTTAATGTCAATTTATTTGACGGAAATTCAACAGTGTTTATGTTCCAATAGGCATATGCTCTGGATTCCCTTGGAAAATGGCAATCTATACACCTGACACAAACCAAGAGAAAGAAAATAGCTGGTTTTTCTTTTAGACTGTTGTTGCCATTTTGGTGCTTTATGTGTTTGCAACAGCATGGTCAATTGCACAATCGCCCATATGATAAAAAGGATTGATCTGGATTGTTTTGAGGAATAAACTATATGCTGATCTTGCCACCTCCAAAAAGATGGAGTTTGCAGCTAATCGAGACAAGTGCCAAAGCTAAGATTGTTACTAAATGATGCCGTTTATGGTGTATTGTGTTATGGATTAATATTGACTGTGTTTGTCGGCGACGTAGATAACGAAGATTGAATACAAGTTCTCAAGTTAATGATTGCATTCATTCTCTGCTTGATACAAGTGGCCAGGGGGAGCTGGCAATAAATTAAAGCTAGACCATAATGCCTTGATTGTTACTTTCCATGATGTAAGAAGCACAGATGCAAAACCATTTACGTGTCTCAAACTGGATTGATCTGGTATTAATTTGCGTAACAGGGGTGTGTTTGAGAGGCTAAAGTTAACAGAGTCGGCAGCATAAAATGACCATTAAATCTGAATGCTAACGATTTGGTGGCCACACAGATTGATGTAGCCAAAAAAAAAAAACAGCGACGCTGTACAAATCAGTGCCAAATTCACTCAACTGCCATCATGGATATTCATACAGATATGTGTGGAGCCAAAAAAGCGTCATTATTGAAGCGGGCCAAGAGGCCTTGGTGCGCAGATACCAGCCTTTGAAGTTGATTCTGCATTGGAACAAAATTTGTATCGGTGTTAAAAATTTTGTTGTATGCCAATATTACATGATTGACCGTGGAATCCCTGTCTTGCGTCAACAACCCCTGTTGCAGGTACAAATATTAATGTGAGTTGCAGAATATGAAACCCAAACCATTTTAATCCGATTCGTTTTAAGGCTATTCATATATTTGGGGGTCATCCACACCTGCAGTCATGTTTTCTTCATAAAGGATCACAAATGTGATGTGCCCTTCAGTATCGTTTTTGAAACGAGTGCCTAATTTGATATCAACCAACTCCTTGACCTCTACCTTTTTGAGAAATTCGTTTATCTGCTTTTCTGCAACAGACAGATCTTGGTGATCAATTATTTTAACCTTAAAACTATTTGTGCAATTTTGGAGTAATAATAATATTGTTGTTGCAATGGTTGTTGCTATCATGATAAACAGCGCCGGCTTTGACGGGGTATGCGGCAAAATATCCAGTCAGCCAAATATGCTTGACTGTGGTAATTGGTAGCTGTATGGTGGTTTATCCCTTATTGATCCATTTTTGATAATTCATATCAGTTAGAATCTTGATATAATAGCTGAAAAATATGCAATTATGAATCTAGCTCAATTACAATGCTTAAATGCCATTTCCCTGATGTAATAGAATATCTCGAAATGAGATATTACGTTAAATGCAAACTAAACCCTAAAGACAGGCAAAGGTTACGGGATTCGCTAAAAAACGGTACACTTGGCAGTGGCACAATTTTTTATGAGGGGATGCAAACAGCACATAGGGAGGGAACCATTGATGACGATGGTGATGTGGTGCATTTCATTGAGGTTTGCTATTGCCTGGAGTATGGTTTGCATCCAATGGCCATGGAAATTCCCGAGCTTAGCAAATACTTTGGGGAAGTTGTTGAGGTAAAGGATGCGCGCTTGAGAAACCACTGCACAATGGAGTGTGAGTTTTGCGATTGCACAAGGAACGTGAAATTGCCCGGCAAGTCCTTGGTTGAGGAATTGGGCATAGACAAAGAGATAGAATATGAAAAGGACATTTTTGTGGACATTGGCAGGATAAACCTAAACAGAAAGAAGCAGGGCACAGGGATTCAGGGGTTAAGAAACGTTATGGAGGCGATGAAAAATGAAAACGGGAACAAGGTAAAACCCTTTTTTGCCGCGACTGCCATTTCGGGATTGTTTGCCATATTTTATGATTGCAAAGATGGTGATTACCTGAGAATTAAGAATATTCCAGACACGGCGGAGGCCAAAAAACTGCTAAAGTCAATTGGGTTGGATGTGTGCTATGGTGTGGGGTCGATGAGAACAGCCGCAGCTGCCAAATCCTCGTTAGCCAAGGATTGCAGGTGGTCCAATGTTGTTTAATTTAGCACATAACATTCACCAACGAATTTGTGAAACTGTAAGATATTGTCGTTTAGGCGCAAAACCTGCGACAGCGTATTTGAAGATGATGCCAATTTGGAAAATCCCCAGAAAAGTTTATGGCATAAAATCCAAGTATATGTGAGCACGAGATCCCGAGACAAACATATTCTGCCGCATACAGGTAAAAACATCAACCAAAATGCCGACAGCCTATAATAATCTGCTTCATGTTTTTTCTATTGATTTTGATCTATCGTGTATTTCTACCACATTTAATTAAAAAGTAAATTATATGTCTATTTTGCTAAATAACTCTTTTAAAATAATAATAACGATTAGATATTATTTGATTTTTTTAGGAAAAGCGACTTTTTCTGTCTAATTCCTATTATCATCATTATTCTTGAATGGTTAAAGAAATTTTTGTAATCAAGTTAATGGAAATTGTCTCTTTCACTTATCGTTATAGTATCTGTGATATTTTTTTCCTATTGATCTTTTAAATTTGATTTTGTTGCTTTACAAAGATTTTCAAAGTTCTCGTTAGGATGAATTCTATTGTTTAACACCTTTGTTGGATTAAAAGCAGGATGAGTGTTGTCTGACTCAAACGACCACCACCAAAAAGCAGCACCATGCATTGAAAAATCCAAAAATCTTTTGATATATTGTGAATGTTGTCTTGAGTTTATTGTTACATTCTCTTTAATCCCTGAATTAAACTCTCCCGCATATACCATATTATTTTTCATTAGCGTGGAAACTAGTTTATAGTATAATAAAATTATATAATAAGGCGGATATGGATGTACATCAAATAATATTTCGTTTTTTGTTTGGACCTTAGGTCTAATTTTAGATTGTCTCCATGGAAGACCAATTGATCTAATAGAATTCGAGTATACGTAGCTGATATGGAATGGCTTTTCCGTATCCTTTTCTAAATTCGCTATCATGAAATCATGATACTCAGAAACTTTTTTGAAATCTGAGCTTCTAAATATCTGTGGTTCGTTAAGAGTTTCAAACCCTAGTGTAGATTTCTTATTACTCAGTTTGTTAACAACTGCTCGTAACAGATCACGTTGCGATTCCCATCCATCCTTGTTTTCACCATTTACTATTTTTCTATCCCACCATTGATTCCAAAATCTTTCCAGTTCTCTTTTATTTGGATGATTCCAGGATCCGTTCGTCGGAGGATTCCTTTGAAATAAAGAAGACAACAATGAGTTAGGAAATCCAATCCCTCGGCCCAAATAGGAAGAACATTCCCACTGGTGATTGTCATAAATACAGGATAAGTTGTTTTTATCTGCCTCTTCTGAAATAACGCCTAGTTCTTGAAAGAAACCATCAGGATCTTTTTCAAAAGATTCCCAGTAAAAAGGAACTCTTATACAATCTAATTTATTTTCGGAAAACATTCTAAAGGAATCACTAATGTAATTGTTTGGAGGTGCTATTGTTCTCGAACGGCTTTGGCGTTCGGCAACCTTAATTCCATCAAAATTAACCCCCATCAACATTTTGATTTCTTTCCTCTTACACATGTCCTCTTAATTGTATATTTTATAGTTTCTTGAAATAGTGTTCCTGCAAATGAATAATTATAAAGGTGATAGAATAGCCAAAATAGATCTGTATTGCGGAATTATCATCAAATACCGCCTATTATGCATTTTATTTCAACGTGTTACAAAAGGAACCATTTGCAATGTGAAAAATAGTAAGTGTTCACTATAGTAGTGATCTTTTTTTATCCAAAAATGTTAGCAACAAGGCAATTAATAACATGAGCAACACCGAGGAACCGATGATTTTTTTTATTTAATTTTGGAATAATCCAGGTCCTTCATATCGTGTGGGCTTGGATCATAATTTGCCCAATTAATAGACATTAGACATTTTTGAGCAATGGCGCATGTTGATCTATTCATTACTAATGCATATTCTTTTAAGTGG
>JADDOW010000087.1:26588-45040 GCA_016782225.1 Nitrososphaeraceae archaeon | reverse complement strand
CTTGTGCTACCCACATATGAAATAGGACATCTTCGAGCTATAGGCTTGTCGTTAAGTTAACAGAGCCCAGAAGAAATAAGAAAGGATTTTATAATATCCCTAAAATACACAGATTGAAGCTCCGGTGGTGTAGAAGCGCCAATAGCTGCACAGTCCGGTCAAGCATTTCGCCCTTTCAAGGCGACGATCCCGGGTTCAAATCCCGGCCGGAGCATCGCTATATCTAGATTTTCAGAGAAAGATTCTAAAACAGTTAAGAATTTATCAGAAAGCGGAAACCAGTTGAAAATACAGCATCACCCGTACAAATTACCGAATCAACTAAAACAATCTTGATTCAATAAATGTGCAAACCCTTACAAAACTATCTCCAGATGCTAAAGCGCATGCCATGAAGGCTTTGATGTTCTTGTCAAAGTTCTTAGGGCGATATGATCATTGCTTGACATTATCAAAAGACATTAGTTAAAGTAGGGCCTCTTCTGCAAACAACTCAATGAAAGCCTTCAAGTCCATTTTTGATATCGAGAGCCAAGGTAAAGGCATTAATTTAATGACAAGAAGGATTAGTGATGCCTCAGCAGTATTGCCTCAGCAGTACAAGAATGTTTTGCTGTTTAACAAGTTAACTGGACTAAGGCCAAACAAGGCTCAAAAGGCGCTCCTTGCAAAAACCAATGAAATTCAGTATGCGGATATAGAGAGGATGACGCTAAAGCACCATCAATTCTCCAATCTGTTCATAAGGCTGACAAAGAATGCATACATCAGTATAGTAAATGAAGAAGATCTGGAAAAATCAAAAGACTCCTAATACGGAATATTATTACAATTCTCTTCGTAAGAGAATATCCATAGCCAACAACATTGGCATGAATTTGCATTATGGTCGCAAGGTCTTTGCAACTTACCTCAGATCTAAAGACATTGGACCAGAGTTTATAGACCTACTGCATGGCAGGATATCAATATCTGTGTTTGTTAACCAATACTAAAGACCTGACATCAATGAAATTGTAACAAACAGGATAAGGCCACTGCTTGATTCATTAAGGGAATTGTCCTAGATAAATTCTCAACATATCAACCCATTTTTATATGATGCCTTTGTGACTTAGGCATATGTATAGATATTCTGATAATACTGAAACTCAAAAAGATAAAACACATCAAAAAGTAAAGGAACAACTCAATATCTTTATGGAACACCTGCTGCTATCAGAGGAAGACAAACATCTTTTCTCAAAGATGGTTTCTGAGTGCTGCGACAAACATTATGAAGCCATAAAGTCAATGGAAGGAAAAGATCCAGGCTTGATTACGCCTTTGATTATGGCTTTGATTGTAGATCAACAATCAATGATTGATCGATTGAAAGTCAACAATTGTTGAAAAGGGATAACGCTTCTATATATGCATAATAATGTCATTATCTTAACTCAATAGAACATTAGAACATGATATATAATATATCATTATATATTAAATTCTGTCAGGACAACCTTAAGTACATTCCAAAGAATTTTTTTTTTATTTCTGGTTATACAGTATTGGATGTTCTTATGTTCTAAATGTTCTAAATGTTCGATAAGACAGTTTTAGTTAAGGGACGTGACGTTATTCTCTTCTTTTCAAATATATCTGATTATAGTGTATTAAGTTTTACTAAAATAGAAACAACTAAAATAATCCCACGCAGCTTCTATCCCGGTTGCCTAAATTCAATAATGTATGTGAAAAATGAGGAACACTACAAAAATTTTCATGATATTATTATATAATTTTTTCTATTAAAATTTTTGTATTTATTCTTTTCCCACTTTATAATAAAATAATCTAATAAAACATCATAATGAAAAGTAATTACAAGCTATAATCTGTAAGTTTGTTTGCAATGATGGTGATAGGAACAATTACCAGCGGTGCTTTTGGTTCAGCATATTCCGGCGGGGATATTCACAATAAAAACGGCGATAAGGTGAAGGTGGACTGCAAGGATACCACTATTACTCTTGCCACAGTGACTCTGGCTTTAGGAGAACTTGATGAAGAGGGATTTGACGAACTAAAAGGCGAACTTCAAGAAGGCGAAATAGCTGATAATGTAGATGAAATAAGGGACAACTTCCAAAACGTATTAGACAAAGTGGAAGATAAATGCGAAGATGTTGACTTTAGGATTTGTTGACTTCGAAGAAGAAGATTTTACAGACTAACAATATTTGTTAAGATTACATCTTCTTTTTTTTCTACCCATAAGTTTAGGATTAATATAGTCGACTATTACTAGTTTAACGAAATTATTACCAAGAATATTTTGATTTTCTGAAGTTACTCTAATACTAAATACAAATTCTATGAGAAGGTTAAAGCATCCTATACTTTGTTGCCGTTGTAAGATATGTCTTTTCTCTCCAAATCCGAGATCCAATATTTGCAAGGCCAAAAGTAGGTTTCAAGGTTCTATGAGTACAAGTTAAAGTCCCTTATCAAGAAGAAGGTGGCCAACCTTATGAACAAGGAGATTCCTTTGCTGCATCCTTGTTCCCAAACCCAGACATTACGGGTTTTGGTAAGGAGGCAAGCCCCTTCAATGCGACGATCCCGGGTTCAAATACCCACCGGAGCATTGCCATACAACTGGATCTTTTAAGAAAGATTCTAAATCGGTAAAGTAACTAATCAGAAAGAAGACAAATACTTGAAGATAATTTAAAAAAATAATAATTACTGATGGATGCGTATTGTGAATATGCATGTGGGATTATTAGGTGCAGCTGGTCCGCCATTGCCAAGAGCAGGTGCAGGAGTGCATTGTACTTGGTTGTCTACCGCAAGTCTTAATGTTTCATTTTCCCTATCTGCAGTCAATACCGATATTGCTTGCTGCAACTCTGAAGAAACCAAGGACTTTATTGTGGCAGAGCGAGATACACTTTGATTGGTATTGTCTATTTCATCGATTATCTGAGCAGTTTCCACTAACGTCTGATTGCCATTTTTTGGAGCCAAGCCCTCAATATCGCTAATATCACTTACTATTATCCTTTTTATCAATGGTAAATTGGAAGTCAACATTGAAGCATTTCCTTCCATTATGCGGGATATTGTAAACGATGCAGTACTATTTGGTGTTGGTGCGGCTGTTGGCGTTGGCGTTGGCGTTGGCGTTGGCGTTGGCGTTGGTGCGGCTGTTGGCGTTAATCCTTCTGCTCCTGTAGTATCATCCTCAGCAGTCTCAGCATCCTCAGCATCCTCAGCATCCTCATCTGCATCTTCTTGTGCCAAAGCATAGTTTAAAATGGGAATGGTTGAAACTTGGAAATTGTTGATTTTGGGTACTGCATTATCAATATCCAGCGTTGCTATTGATAAACAGGCTAATACGATCATTGGAAACAATAATTTAATTGGGTTGTTCATAGGGATCAATAATATGCCATACACGAATATAAAGGTATATAAATTGAAAATTTTTCCATAGACCCCTGTCAATTTGACTAGAACTGCAATCCGCTGTCGTTGTCCTGTTGTTCTGCTGCATTGCCACCGGTACTTGTATGTGTTTGGCCGCTGAGGTTGTTGCACAAAAGGGTTGATTTGCCAGCTGAAACGCAGAGACGGTTTTGCTGTGGGCCCTGTTTTTGCGAAAACTCATGAGCAGCGCCGTCTCCACCGTCAACGTTGTCATTATCGGCAAACACGTTTCCAGTTGCTAATTGGCATACGGACATTGCAAGCACTACAAAGACTGCTAAAGAATATATACAAACTATCCAAGGATAATCCATCCCTATTCTGATATTGTATTACCTTTCATTTACACAGTATGCTATTAGAAACAACCATCCAAATGGTAATTAGATTAATTTCCCCGGATTGTCAATGGTTAAAAGATGCGATATAACCACAACTCTTATAGATATTCTTCCTAAAAAAATTTTAATAGCCTTTGTACCTGTCTGAATGGTTTTTTGGCATGCATAGCATTCACCTATCCAACAATCATCACATTCACAAACAAGCACAAATCTCCAAATTCCAATCTTAAACCCCAATGTTTCACATAACCCAAAACAGAAATAGACAATCATTTTTTGTTTAACCGTAGCCAAATCAAAATAGCGCCAATTTTATCAGTCATTGCATATATGCTGCATAGGGAACGGCAAAACAGATGAACCACCGAAAAATGGCACATATTTACCAAACTAGGTCATAGGAATTTGCGCACTAAAAAATAAAGATAAGTTTTGATTACACTGCCATTATGTGGGATTTGGTGCATTATCACTGGTTTTAACTTCATTGCCTAAATCTTCAGCGTCTTTTTTGCCTGTTTTTGCGTTATCCCTCTCTTTCTTTGCCTCTATGCCCCTTTTGATAGCTTCTGCATCTCCACCTTCTTCTGATATTTTGTTTGTAACTTCCTCATCAGATTCAGATAATCGTTTTTTTATCTCACGGTCATCAATTGACATAATTATGGTAATATTACCATCACCACATATATTTATTCTATGAATTTTATTTGGTTTGTGAAACTAATATCAATAAAAATAGCAATAGACTTTTTGGCATTCAGTATAATAATAAACAATTTCATATGCTTTTGTTAAAAATAACATACGAAAACAAGATTCACAGTAAAAAATGAAAATTAAGTAGATTCAGTTATTTGCTTGTCTTTTTTTATTTTTGATTTTCTCAAATTGTATTTGATTTTATCGATTATTCCCATTATACTTATTCATCATTCTATCTAATAAGTTTAATTATTATTTTTACAAGTAACACAATTAAATTCCATTACCAAAGCCACATAATGGTATCCTACCTGGTATGACTGGCTTCAGGGTTCATCCCATCGTCTGCTTCCGCGATATCTTTGTTGAAATATTGATGATGAATTTCATTTACAGAGCATTAAATTACATCATAAGAAAAGTCCATCCTTATTTACCACATGCTATGCCAAGCAAATATAAGAATATAACCATATTGGCCCTATTCTCCACAGCTACACCAAAACCAAAAGGATTTGCCACAATAACTAAAACTTTTGATTGTTTCCGTTTGGCCAATTCAGCAAATCTATCTTCAACGTTATTTAGTACAGAGTCGGTTTCAACATGGTTATCATATCCGTTGCATTGATTCACCAAAGGCCATGATCTTTACCACAAAACATAAATTAATTTTGTTACCCATAATCCAATAATGCAGGACACAACCAAACCCATATTGATTTAATTTGATTGGTTTTTTAATCCAAATACTAATAATCTACATGGCTGTCATCATGCAACATATGCACATTATAACAAAAAATAAATGCTAATTATATAGTTTATACAATATCCATGTCAAATCAGAATCAAAATGATGCTATTACCCAAAAATTTGTTTTGGAACTGAATGCAGTCCTAGCCATAGAAAATGCAGGAACGGAACGACTGCAGGCAAGAATACAAGAAAGCAGATTGAATGAGATAAAGCAACAATTGCAACAGCATCTACAAGAAAGCACGGAACATCAAAAGAGGCTCCAAAAGATAATCCATGGTATTGGAGGGGAGCCCACACAAGAAAAATCAGGACTGCCATTGCCAACATATCCAGACATAATATGGAAAATGATGTCAAATTCTATGACCAAACAGGAATGGGAACTAAAAAGGGCAGAAGAAGACTTGATTGTAGAAAACGCAGAGGCCGTATGCTATAGCATGCTAATCCAGAAAGCTAAGGCGGGTGGGGATTTGTTTTCCAACACAATAGAGCAATTGTCCCTTAACCTAAAGGATGAACAGCATATGATTGATTGGATAAATAACAATCTGCCAGAAATGCTTACAAGGTTATGGCCAAGCATTCAACAAACCCAATCTAAAGACAATCCAAATGACCATAAATAATGCGAGTATTGGCCATTTGCAACAGAAAATGACAAGTTAATACATTTAATGGTTTTTCCAATCACTCAAATGTAATTCATATCAAACCAAGGTTCAAACCCAATTACTTCAACGGTAAAAGAAGTTTAAAAGGTTAACGGAAATTTAATATTTACTCCGAAGCGACATATTCTTCAATCACATACATATTATCCCTTTCAATATCAGTATTTTCAATGGGCATTCACAAAAGAGGTAAAAACATCACAGCAGTTGAGTGACCAAAATCCCATATATCAAAATCGGTCAAAGTTTTGGTTTCGTTATTGCACTTTTTCGATTAATTCCTATATAGTATCAACAATAGCGGATAAAAAGAAATCCAAAGCCAAACATAAAAAACATCCACATTTTTATAACACCATAAAGTTTCCATCGTGAGAAGTAAAATAATAACCTCAAACATATTCTTCAAATATAATGCCAATATCAGAAGAAAAACAAAAAGGGAGTACTCCAGATAATCACCGCTTTGGACAACCATTGTTACCTAAATGTCATTATGTTAAAGGCAAGAAATACAGATTTTCAGGAATAGGAACAATATGTGCACCAAATCTAAACATTTTACTAATTACCATATTAGGCGTTATCCCCATGGGTTTAATCAATAGTCCAGTTCCAGCTGCAGCAACACCAACGGCATTCAACGCGACCTCACCCATAGACAACAGCCTCATGACATTCAACGCGACCTCACCCATAGACAACAGCCTCATGACATTCAACGCGACCTCACCCATAGACAACAGCCTCATGACATTCAATGCGACTTCTCCTGTGACAGACAATGCATTGACCGATAATTTAACAACCGCTCGGCCCTGAATGTACCTTTAATTGTGACCGTCATCCTTTTTTACCATTTGAAATTACCAGTTATACGGTCTTTTACAAGAGCAGTATAGTACAATACAGGTATAGCAGAGGTCATATGCTCCCATATGCAGCACTGCAAATAAAAGGTTCTCAATGCCATAAATTATCTAGTTTTGAGAGGCGGAATTTTGTTTAATGTCATAACTTATCCCCCAGTTGATCACAAAAATTATGCTTCTTTTGAAATTGTCACATACCTTCAGCTCGTCGAAAACCCATAATTCTTGATTTCTCAAATGATTATTACCTGTTGGTCAAGAAAGCATGATCGTGGCTTTAAAAATATTAGATACTCCACAGTTTTTAATAATTCCCCAATGTTGCATCACAAACAAATAAAAAAATCAAAACAAGCATTAATAAGATGAGCATAATTTAGATAAGTCGGCTAGAAAGAGTAGTTGGATAATAGAGATTTTCAATTAAATCCGTTTGTTAAAAAATTTAATAATTACATTAACAAAATTGACGACTCTTTAAAAAGAGAACTAGAATTGTACTCATGGTCTGAATTCTATTTGCCCTTAAAATATGCCTGCAACGGTGGCAAAAGAATAAGGCCTTTTATTTTAATTCTTTGTGCTGAAAGCTTAAACAACGGATATCTGGGTTCATTGAACTCAAGAATCACAGAAAACATTTTTACCGTTTCAACTGCAATAGAGCTTTTACACACCCAATCAGTAATTCATGACGATATAATAGATTCTGACAATATCAGACGTGGAATGCCTTCCTTTCATGTAAAATACGGATACAATGCAAGTATCCTAACAGCAGATTTTATTTTAGGCATGATCCTAAACATCGTGGCTAAAATCAACAACAATCAAGTAACCAAAGAGCTCTCTAACGCATCGATAAAAATGAGTGAGGGAGAGATGATTGAAATAAGACTAGTCAAGAATCACAATATTTCTCAAGATGACTACATCAAGGTTATTGAGAATAAGACAGCGGCATTATTTGAGGCATCCTCAAAAATTGGGGCAATACTAGGCAAGGGAAATGAACAACAAATTAACGCACTTGCTAATTATGGAAGGCTGCTAGGAATTGCATACCAAATACATGATGATTTATTTGACTACAATAACGAAGAAAGGCTATTTAACATTTTAGTGAAACAAAACGATCAAGATAATGAATTCGTGGAGATAATGGAGAACACATACCTAACCTACTCCCAATTAGCACTAAAAGAACTAGAAACCATAACTAACAACAGGGCAAAAAAAATACTGGAGGAACTAACAAACCTTGAGACAATCACATGACAAACAATAAAAACCATTTAGTAGTGACTGCTGCTCCTTTCAACTAAAGTCCATGATTGCAAAGGCCATCACTGCAATAACAGATCTATCAAAGACAATAGAGATAGGAAATGTAATTAAAAAACATACACATTACAGATATACACACACGCATTCAAAAAATATAGGACAAAATCACCTTCTTCTCCAATGTAAGCATCAATAATTTTGTTTTCCTGATTGGTGCCTTTTATCTCAGGATTGAAACACAGTATTTTTTCTTCGTATTTTTAGCTAAACATGTTCTTCAAATTCATTGCAATAAAATTGATTTAATCACATGCAGTATATTATTATTGGAGTACTGATAGTCAATTTTACTTCAGTATCTTTCTGGCAAAACCAAGATAGGTAGTATGTCCAATCATCCTCATAGATGGCCGAGTTTTTCCTTCCCGAGCTTCGATTTTTCTTAAAAAAGTCTCGATGCACTCACTGTCAATAAAACCACTGACAAAAAACTGGGTTGCCAATTTTTCAAGCTGATTCATAGTCGGGCAAATACAGGCCACAAAAGAACCGCTTTTCATGCAAGGATGAACAACATCAAGATAACTCCAAGGATCACCGAGATCAATAATCACCAAGTCAATGTCGGTGATTTGAGATATTTTTTCAGGATCATAATTCGACAATGTTACAAATTCACTCATTCCCGATTTTTCCAGGTTTTTTCTTGCTATAGACATGAAATCATCGTTTACATCAAAAGTATATACATGGCCATCAGGCATTACAATGCTTGCCATAAAAGTAGATAAAGCAGCACTTCCTGTTCCTATTTCTAATACTTTAAAGCCGTTTTTCAATCCGGTTCTTGCAGCGATATACCCATAATCTTTGGGATAGACAATCTGTGTTGTCCGTTGAGATTTCATTACAAAATCATAGATAGATGGTGGAAGAAGGAAAACTTTTTTGCCCTTATTGGTGATAACGTAAGAACCAAAGTGAAGATCAATGGTTGAACCCACATCAATTATACCCAAATGAGTATGTAATTTTTTATCTTTTTCCACCTTAATTAACCATTTTTTTTCGCTATTAAAAAAAAATAACACAAACGAGCCTTCAGTTATTATCACAAATGAAGCTTTAATTCAATCAATTTAAATATATTTCATTTAATTTTGATTTAATTGAAACCAAATTAAATTAAATATTAGTAGCATTTTTATGGAATAGCTATGGAAAAATTTAAGACAAATGGTGTGTGTAAAAAGATGAATTTCAGGTTTTTTCTATTTATTGTAGTAATGACTTGTTTCTCTTCCTTCATGCTATTATTAGCACTGTCAGATAAATATGCATTAAGTTATGGCGCCAAGGATTTAGAGATGTCCGATGTCACATTGACACAAGATCAAAGCAAATACAAGCATTTGGTAGGACTGGTCCGTAATATTGGAACAACACAGCAAACCAGATAATCATATCGGCCAACTTTTTAGGCGAAGGCAACATATCTTTGGTCAACTTTAGCAAACAGACAGAGCTAAGAGCACTAAATCCCAATGAAATCACACCATTTGACATATTAATTTTTGAAAAAAACAATGAAAAAATAAAGAACTTCAAAGCGGACATTTAATATAATCCTACGGATCATAAAGACAAAAAACTTGACATAGTTACCAATAATTCGCGATTAGATATGACAGGCTTCTTTTTTATCAACGGGAAAATCAAGGATTCGGGAGACACATATTCCAACAATACGAACGTAATATCAATTTTATATGACAAAAATAAGTAGTTGGTTGGAGTATGGAAGGCACAAACCGAGTCTTACGATATCCAACCTTCAGCAACGGCATTATTTACAATACAAATAACAGATAAGACTCAATCTTTTCGGATATCAAGCTACACAATGTTAACCGAATCAAGCAATTATTCAGAATTAAAATAGGCATATTCTTGTATCGTTTATTTTTTTTTATTTACTCTGCAATACAACACTATATGTCATAGCTATTGCAATTCAAGCATGGATGATACAAGTAAAACCAATATTTTTTTGTAAAAGCACAATTTGAAAAAGCACAAAACCAATACAGTAAAAACACGCTGAAATAGAATTACTAAACAGTATTGTTGCCGATTCATCTAAAAAATTTGTTTTTCAATCGTATTTTATGCTGCGACAAAAACACACACATCCAGTTGTAATGAATTTCAATTGGGTTTTTTGTGGCCTTTTAAAATATGAAGGCGGTCAAATTAACAGCATGAAATTCAGAGCCAAGTGTTGTCAGGTTAGGCATGATTGCTTTTACTCGGTTTTTAGATCCTTTAGAGAGTAGATATATTTTTCAATCTCGTTGAATCTTTGAATGGAGTTAGCATTTTGCATAACAGGTGCAAAGGTAACATCTGACTTAATTTTTTCCAAAACAAGAGAAACCTCCTCTATAGTAACCCCATGTTTTAAGTCATAATCTATCTGTTTGCAGCAATTTGCAATCGTGCCATATTTTTTATGTTGCCTTTTTTCCCATATGCTTGCAGTTTCAGAAAGCCCTACGATAAATTTCTTAATAGTTTTTTCAACATGTTCCAAATGCCATTGTTTCATGGGAAAACTGTTTTGTGTCAAAAAAATATCATTATATATACATCATACACATATATAAGTGAAACATAATATCGGAAAAAAAGGTTTTTGGGGTTCTTAATCAATGCAATTTAAACAATTTTAAATCTAACAAAGTATTGGAATCAAATGAGCAATTTTATTCCATTGTACCCGTATCCTATTTTAATTATAGAAAATTCTAATTCCAGCAGATATCTGGTAATATCTGATATTCATATAGGATTTGAAGACAGGATAAATAGAAAAGGTGTTTTCATTGACCCAAAAAAAAATGTTGATGAACTAATAGAGATTTTATCAAATACCATAAACAAAACACAAATTAATAACTTGATAATTTTGGGAGACTTGAAATCTTCCGTAAGTGTTATCACTAAATCGGAATGGAATAATGTTCCCTATTTTATTGATTCACTGTCTAAGTTATGTAACATATACCTAGTTCCTGGAAACCACGACGGCAACATCATTCACCTAGTTGCAAATAATGTTAACCTAATGTCTGCAAAAGGGATGGAAATAAACAACATACTATTAACGCATGGCCACGCTATTCCAACTATCGGAAATTACATAAATAAAATAGTAACTGGACACCTTCATCCAATTTTGATAAAGGAGGGCAATATACTAAATGGCCAAAAGGTATGGATAAAAATCATTTTGAAAAAAAATCAAAAGGTATCAAAAAACATAACACACGAAAATCCAGAAAGGCAAATTGAGTTTATAATTATACCCCATTTCAACAAATATCTGAATCACCACATGGATTCCACTATTGAGGATTACTCAAAAGGAAAATCAAAGCTTCCGCTATTGCACAACCTAATAACAAAAAAACAGTGGAGAATGGAGGAGGTGTTTGTCATCTCACTTGATGGCGCACTTATTGGATCGGAAAAAGAATTGAATAAAATATTGTAAACAAGATGCTGTCCTGTAAAACAAAAAAAGGATATTAGTGAAAAACAATATACGCCATTTTTGCCTATTTTGTGTGTAATCACATCTCTCTCACACACAGATACAGAGAGACAACAAGCATTTTTTCCCATGCCAAAAGTCAATGGACATGATACACGAAACAATGAAAATAATTTTCTAAAGGTAAAAGAAACAAGATATTTATTTGCCTATTGGATTGGTTGTGGGCGAGTTATTTTGTATCCATTCTATTGTTTTAACAAACGAAATAGCACTTTCAACTGTCGTTAATACAGGAATACCCATTTCAACTGCTTTCCTGCGAATCAGATATTCATCATATAACATTCCAACATATTTTTCGATAGTAGATGTAGAAGGGATGTTTATTATAAAATCTATTTTTTTATTGGTTAAAAGATTCAGAATATTTGGCTGTCTTTCGGGTTCGCTTATTTTATAGACAAGGCCAACATTCTCAATTCCGGATTTCTCCAAGAATTCCGCAGTATGCTCTGTTGCGAGAATTTGGTATTTCATAAGTGAAATGGTTGAAAATAGCGGAAGAAGTTTTTCTTTGTTTTTGATACCGCCCACAGTAACTAATGCAGAACCCTTTAGCGGCAGTGTATAACCAGCTGCAATGTAGGCTTTGGATAATGCATCATAAAACGTATTTCCAAAACAAGCAACCTCACCGGTAGACTGCATTTCCACACCCAACAAAATATCCGCACCCTCGAGTTGCATAAAAGAAAATTGCGGGACTTTTATTCCAAACCCCGATTTTTTAAGCCAATGATCATTGTCGATATCAGGTAATTTAATTCCCAAAATGGACTTGGCAGATAGATCTATCAGATTTATTCCAAAAAACTTTGAAACAAAAGGCATGGAGCGTGAGGCGCGGACATTTGCTTCGATTACATAAACCTCATCATCTTTAACTAAATATTGAATGTTTAAAGGACCTTTTACGTGTAGAGACTTGCCAATTTTAACCGTATAGTCCATAATGGTGTCAATAGTTTTCCTATTCAATCTCCATGGTGGAATGCACATCACAGCATCACCAGAATGGATTCCAGCATTATCGACATGTTCAATAATAGAACCGATTACAATCTTGTCAGGATTTCCTACCGCATCCACCTCCACCTCAGAGGCATTTTCCAAAAATTTACTTATTACGATAGGATAGTCTGGACTAACGATAGAAGCTTCTTTAACAAATTGCTCTAATTGATACTCATTCCAAACCACCTTCATTGCAGCCCCGCTAAGCACATAAGATGGTCTAACAAGCATTGGATATCCAGCATCCGATGCAAAGTTTTTGGCCTTTTCCAAATTAGTGAATATTTTCCAGGGTGGCTGTTTTATTAAAAGCGTGTCTAAAAGATTACTAAACTTTGAGCGATCCTCAGCGTTATCGACGTCCTGGCTTGATGTTCCCATTATATTTATGTCATTTACACTCAACTTAGAAACAAGGTTATTTGCGCTCTGTCCTCCTACGCATGTGATTAATCCAAATGGTTTTTCTTTATCGCATATATCCAATACTCGCTCAAGTGTTAGCTCCTCAAAGAACAACCTATCGGGAACATCATAGTCGGTAGAAACAGTTTCTGGATTACAGTTAATAATTGAGATATTTTTTACCCCGTTTTCCCTAAGACCATATACCATATTCACAGTGCCCCAATCAAACTCTACACTGCTGCCTATTCGATAAGGACCGGCACCTAAAACTATAACACCATTTCCATTAACATTGCCTGCCTCATATGAAATGTCGTCATACTCACCACCGTATGTGAGGTACAAATAATTTGTTTTTGCGGGCCATTCGGCAGCCAATGTATCTATTTGTTTGATTACAGGAACAATCCCAAACTTTTTTCTAAGCTCCCTTACCTGATGTTCTTGTAAACTTAAACATCTACCTATTTGCTTATCTGAAAACCCTAATTTTTTAGCTTCTGAAATCAGGGAAACGTCAAATTTTGATTTTTTTAGTTTACTTTCTTCATCTATGATGTTTTTTATTTTCATTAAAAACCAAGGATCAATGGAGGATAGTTTATTAATCTTGTCAATACTTAATCCAAATTTAATGGCTTTTACAACATTAAATATAATTTCATCGTCGGGATGGATTAAAGAGTATTCAATTTTTTCGATCTCCTGGTTATCGATTGGTCCGTCATCACGTGTATTGTTACCCATATCCATTTCAAAAATACTGCTGTTTGCGACCAAACCATCTCTACCTGTCTCACACATCCTGATTGCTTTCTGAATGACTTCTTCGAAGTTTTTTCCAATTGCCATAACCTCTCCCACCGATTTCATTGTAGTTCCAAGTCTTCGTTTTACTAATTCAAATTTTCTGAAATCCCATCTTGGCATTTTAAGGACCATATAGTCCAAAGATGGCTCAAAACATGCTGAGGTTACTTTAGTAATTTTGTTGATAAGTTCAGGTAGAGAATATCCAAGACCAATCTTTGCAGCCATATAGGCCAACGGATACCCAGTAGCCTTACTCGCTAATGCGGATGATCTTGATAGTCGTGCGTTTATTTCGATTGCACAATATTCATCCGACAGAGGATTCAAACCAAATTGGATGTTGCATTCTCCGACTATCTCACAATAAGAAGTTGCCCTTAATGCAGCATCACGTAGCATGTGGTATTCATAATTATCAAGAGTCTGTGATGGAGCTACAACAATATTATCCCCAGTATGGACTTTCATGCCTAAGACATTTTCCATGTTACAAACAATAACGCTGTTTCCTTCAAAGTCCCTCATTACTTCGTATTCAATTTGCTTCCACTCCCCAACGTATTTTTCAATAAGAACCTGTTTAACCATGCTTAAGGAGATGCCCCTATGCACAATCTCATGCAAATCATATTCATTATAAGCAACCCCTCCGCCTCTGCCTCCCAGAGTGTACGCAACACGAATAATCACAGGGAATCCTATATCTTTGGATATTTTAAGGGCGTCATCATATGAATACGCAGGAGCACTTTTTAGGACAGGTACGTTACTATTTATCATTGCGTCTTTGAATTTCTGTCGGTCCTCGGTTATTTTTATGCCATCTATAGACGTATTTAGGATATTTACGCCATATTTTTTCAATACATTGTTTTCATGTAATTCAACTCCACAATTGAGTGCAGTTTGACCTCCAAAACTCAACATTATAGAGTCAGGTCGCTCTATTTCAATTATTTTTTCTACAAAGTTTCGGTTTATTGGTAATAGATAAACCTTATCCGCAAATTTTTGGTCAGTTTGGATAGTGGCAATGTTTGGATTGATCAGTACACTTGATATCCCTTCCTCTTTGAGAGCCTTTAAGCATTGAGAACCAGAGTAGTCAAATTAGCGGCTAGATGTCGAATCTAGCTTTCGCCTGCTTCTCCGATTTTTATTGCTCCGCTACCCAATACTAAAACCTTTTTAATATTATTATTTTTTGGCATCTCATATCATCACAAATATCAGTTTACAAGAACAATACCATATTTGATCTAAAATCATTCCTTTCTTTAATTAATTTTATTTCCGTTATTTATAACTAGGTCTTTAAACCTATTGAATACAAACATGCAATCGTATGGTCCAGGAGATGCTTCAGGGTGAAATTGAACAGCGATTATGGGTTTAGATCTATGCCTAATGCCTTCAACAGTTTTATCATCAATGTTTTGAAACCATAGATCAAATTCAGTGTTATTTAAACTTTCCAATTCGACGCCATATCCATGATTTTGGCTGGTGATAAATGAGTGGTTTGAGTCCATATCAATACATGTTTTATTTTGGCCTCGATGGCCAAACTTCAATTTTTGTGTTTTTGCCCCACCAGCTAATGCAAGTATTTGGTGCCCTAAACATATTCCCATAGTAGGTAAAGAATTTTCAATTATTCTAGAGGCCGTGTTTATTGTTTCTTTACAAATAACAGGATCACCCGGTCCATTACTTATGACAATACCTTTAGGATTATAAGACATTATTTGCTCATAATTTGAATTCCAAGGAAGCCTTACAACCCTAAATCCCATATTTACCAAGTTTCTTATGATACTAAATTTTGTTCCTGTGTCAATCAGAGCAATTAATGGATCGAAGTTTTTTCCATAAAATTTATGATCCGCAATAGAGACTTCATTCATAAAATTATGTGAATCATAATCAACAACTTCCTGATCTTTGCTTATGGACTTATCGTAATTATCAATTACTAGTTTGCCATTCATTACCCCTTCAATTCGAATTTTTTTTGTTAATTCTCTAGTATCAACTCCATAGATGCCTGGAACTTTTTGTTGGTATAGCCATTCATCCAATGTTTTATCACAATTCCAATGACTGGAGACAGTGGACAGATTGTTGACTATAAGCCCTGATGTTTGTATTTCACCTGATTCGAAATATTTTGGTAGGCCATATTCATCTAAAATTGATTCGGAAGGGACACCGTAATTTCCAATTGACGGGTAGGTAAAACAAAGAATTTGGCCCCTGTAGGAAGGATCAGTCAAGGTTTCGGTGTATCCTACCATCCCAGTGTTAAAAACTATTTCCCCAGTAACAGTTTTAGGATACCCAAATCCAATTCCATTAAACATGGTTCCATCTTCTAGTAATAATTTTGCCCCATATCCAACATATTTACTTAAAAGAGTCGGAATTTTTATCCCTTAAACTCCAAAAACAACATCATTTATAAATTTTTGTATAATAACAATAACTGATCCTTCAAAGATAAATTTGATAGGTATAATACATCCTATAAAAATTAGCAAAAACAATATTCAACATCATTTATCATAATGATAGATCCTATTCCTCCATCTTATGACTCCTTTATTTTCAGAAGAAACTATCGACCATATAAAAGAAATAGATACCATAAAGCAGCCTATCGGGGTTCCCAAAAAATACTTTATCCTGTGTGTTTTTGCTTTTTTTAGTTGATAAAAATTAGTTAAATAAATCATGAAGACATTTAAAGTGCTGAAAGAAAATAATAAGATAAACGAAAAGTCATTAATGCCGTTATTTATGAAAATGATCGTAAATGTATAAGCCAAAACCACAAAAGGGAAGAACATTAAAAAAAATATACCCATCGTAAGGAAAATCGAATTTATTTTGTTTGTAAAATATAAAGGAATAATCAATCTTTTCAAGGAATTCCAAAGGGTATGAAAATCCCGGGCCCAGTATGCACTTAAAATATCTTCACCCCTGAACATCTTTAATTGGAATCCACATTCTTTAATTTTTTTTCCTAACGCACCATCTTCTACGATTTCAGATTTGACGGATTTATGCGTTCCTATTTCTTCGTATATAGTTTTTGACATGATGAAAAAACTGCCAAAGAGATATCCCAATTTTATTTTTGGGTCATTGACCCGAATAGGCGAATATCTGGAAAACATAAATATCGAAAGAATCGGCAACACCATTTTAACAATAAAAGTTGGATAGATCAAATTTGGAACAACCGTTAATACATCTAATTCTTCCTCCAACAAAGTAAATAGGGAGTCCTGAATACTATTGGGAGAATGAATCGTATCAGCATCAGTAAAAAGCAAATAATTGCCTTTAGAATATTTATATCCTATATAGCATGGCCAGTTTTTTCCAATCCATCCCTCGGGTTTTTTACCTGCTTTGATTATTCTTATTTTGCCAGTATTGGTTAAAGACTGGATTTTTTCAATAGTTTTGTCAGAGGAGTCATCATCTATAACAATTATCTCATAATTAGAGTGATTTTGGTCCAAAAGGCTAGAAAGACATTTCCTAATTAACTTTTCTTCGTTTCTTGCTGGAATTATTACGGTAACAAAAGGACTTTTTGTTTCGGTTTCATTTGGCTTTAAAAGCCTAGGAGAAAATTTAAATGATTTTCTCAATATTAAAAATAATTGTACCCATATTCCCAAAGATCCAACGGTTAAAATGGATAAAACAATAATGAAGACTAATTCGAAATTTATCATAATTTCAAGTTTACAAAGCAATATAAATACGGTGTAGAACTAGAAGTTTTTTAGTAAACATTTTTATGCAAAACTTTTGCATTATTTTTATTATGTTAAAAAAAATGATTTATTCTCATAACTTATTGAAACTTTATTTGCTAATATTAACAACTATATTTTTAACTCAATACAACTTGAGTGAGTCATCCTTTGCCCAAAATTCAAATGAGATTTTTGGTCCTAGAACATCTTCCCCTGAAAATAGTGAAAAAACAATAATCAAACCGACTATTGTGACTCAACAAACAGCTACACCAGAGACAGCAACTGCAGTGACTCAACAAACAGCTACACCAGAGACAGCAACTGCTGTACCCGATGTTACTTCCAATATTTCATTAATAATAACACCCGATATAGTCAATCCCCTAGCCAATGAAGATCCTACGTCATCTAACGCCATATCTAAAATACCTACTGAAGACAACATAACAACAAATGACATAAAAGACAAAGTATCAACTAAGGGCAATCAAAATTATAATGACAATAATACAAATGATTCGGATGTGATAACACCATCCAATACAAATATAGCTGAT
This sequence comes from Nitrososphaeraceae archaeon, assembly GCA_016782225.1. GTDB lineage: Archaea > Thermoproteota > Nitrososphaeria > Nitrososphaerales > Nitrososphaeraceae > Nitrosocosmicus. The sequence continues at coordinate 26,728 of JADDOW010000087.1, read as the reverse complement.
TCCAGAAATGACGTAATCACAACCCCAGCGACAGCAGCAGCAGCAGCAGCCAACAATGCCACATCCAGTCAGGGCAACAGCAGCGGCACCTCAGCGGCAGCAGCAGCAGCAGCCAACAATGCCACATCCAGTCAGGGCAA
>JADDOW010000087.1:0-26464 GCA_016782225.1 Nitrososphaeraceae archaeon | reverse complement strand
AGCCAACAATGCCACATCCAGTCAGGGCAACAGCAGCGGCACATCAGCGGCAGCAGCAGCAGCAGCAGCAGCCAACAATGCCACATCCAGTCAGGGCAACAGCAGCGGCACCTCAGCGGCAGCAGCAGCAGCAGCCAACAATGGAAGTCAAATAACAAGTAACTCGTCCCAGGGTACTAATAATAACAACACAACTAACAAAAGCATAAACTCATCCGCTAACAATGAATTCCAAACATCTCCACCACCAGCTTTTCCATGGTTCGATGAATTTTTCAAATTCTTTGGAGCAAAATAAATATCCTTTTTTTATTTAGAGGTTTTATTAATGAGTAACGAAAAAAATACAATTAGTTTCACTGACTTTGAAAAAATCAACCTTCAAGTTGGTAAAATAATAAATGCAGAAAAGTTGAAAGGATATAACAAACTCTTAAAGATTTTAGTAGACCTGGGCAACGAAAAGAGAGAGATTATGTCAGGGATAGCAAAACATTATTCCCCTGAGGAATTGATTAACAAATTTGTAATAGTTTGCACCAATTTAGAGCCCAAGAAATTCGGAGAAAATATATCTCATGGAATGATATTAGCTGCGGAAAAAGATGAAAAACCGATTTTATTAACAGTGTACGAAGAAGTAGAACCCGGGTCACACATATTGTAAATAAACATTGATAAGTTAATCATGTTCTTTACCCAGCTAAACCATATTTTGACAGAATCCATTTATCCTTCTCACTCTTCGTTTATTTATAGTCATGATACTTCTTGTTCCATTTTATGCACGCATCTAAAAGTCCTAGTCATATAATTATCAAGACGGAAGAGAAACCATCATCACTGCGCCAAGCATTTTTGGCAATACTAAACCAATTCTGATTAGATATACAACAAGGTTGCAAATAAAGAGATGAAAATGAAATGAGATATAACTACAAAAACACTGCAAAAGTTGCCAAATTATTGCAGTAAAGATAGACCAATCACGGCTTTTGATTTTCAAAAGTTCTCAATAAAGTTATCCAATAATTTTAATATACCCCGTCCTCTGTAATTTATTATCTTCCTCGTCGAGATCACCCTCATCATAATCAAAGAGTAGATATAATGCAGGTAAAATTAAAGGTCTAACAAGGTTGGTATTTTAGCTGAATTAATCACCTAATACAAATAGAATATAAAATATGTTGTAAATAGATAAGGTAACAATTGGATATTGAAGTCATAAAGATTCACGATTTATTAGTTAAAAAAAAAATAAAAAAGATAGTTTTTATTCCTTCAAAAACTGCAATATGGGAAATAAAAAGTAATAACAATAACAATATCTATTGGATTGATTTTGTAACAAAATATTGCTCCTGCAAGGGTTTCTATTACAATAATAAAAATAGAACATGTTATCACATCAGGGCGGTTGATGAAGCAATTACCCAAAATGGGTATGAAATTGAGTTTTTACAAGACAGTGAATTGAACAAATATTTAGACTACCTAATAGACAATCTGCTAGATAACAATATATAAAATACATTTAATTTCAAATAGCAAACAATAGAAATGGAGTCCCATGTTTGAATATGAAAATGCTCTAATTATTGGAACGGGTGGAAGAGAACACGCTTTAGGCTGGAAGATCTCAAAAAGCAAAAACGTGAAGAAAATTTTTCATGCCAGTGGAAATGGAGGAACCCACAATAATGTTCAGATATTGCCAAACGAAATTGAAAAATTGTTAAATTTTGCAAAAGATAAAAAATGCTTTACAATAGTGGGACCAGAAATACCCTTGTCATTAGGAATAGTGGACCTGTTTAACCTTGAAGAAGTCCCCATCTTTGGCCCCACAAGAAATGCATCCATGCTGGAAACAAGTAAGAAATATTCAAAGAATTTCATGGAACAAAACCTTGTCCCGACCTCGGAATTTCAAACATTCAATGATGGCTCAAAAGCTATAGATTACATTCACAAAATAGATTATGATGCAGTTATAAAAGCAGATGGGCTAGCATCTGGAAAAGGTGTTTTTGTAACTAATAACAAACAGGAAGCAGTTGCAGCAATAGACTTGTTGTTGAATGCAAAAAAGTTCGGTAATTCGTCCCAAAACATAGTCATAGAAAAAAGAATTATAGGGGAAGAAGTTTCGATTATTGCAATTTGTGATGGAAAATCATTTTTGATTTTAGAGCCATGCAGAGATCATAAAAGGGCATTTAACAATAATACAGGTCCAAATACTGGTGGGATGGGAAGTTTTAGTCCAGTGCCTGATTTCAAAGAGGAAGAAATCCATCAGATATCTAAAAAAGTTTTTGAGCCTACAATCAGGGGTATGATAAATAAAGGAAATCCTTTTAAGGGATTTCTTTATGCAGGATTGATTATCGAAAAGGAAACAAGAAAACCATATGTTTTAGAGTTTAATGTAAGAATGGGTGACCCTGAATGCCAACCTCTGATGATGAGAATGGAATCAGATCTCTTTGAATATATAGAATCAGCTGAACAACAATCAATAGATTCGGTGAAACCCATAGAATGGAAAAAAAAGCATTCTGTCTGTGTCGTCATGGCTTCAAAAGGATATCCAGAAAGTTTTGAGAAAGGGCACACCATAAAGGGAATAAACAAGGTTGACAGGGAGGATTTAATGTTATTTCATTCAGGAACAGAGATAAACTCTATGAACGAGGTCATAACAAATGGTGGGCGAGTACTTGGGGTCACTTCACTAGGCAACACACTAAAAGAAGCAATCACAAAATCCTACACTAACGTTGAAAAAATAAAATGGGGAAATAACCAACAATACTACAGAACAGACATCGCCCAATAGGCGTTATTTACATAATCAAGTCAAAACAATTTCTTTATTCGTAACCAAAACATCCAATCTAAAATCATGAGGCTCATAAGAAATAGAATCGGAAATTATTTGGAATTCATACCCAAGCCCAATCGCAGTGATATTGTTTTTTTGAAAATGTTCAAAAAATCCATCATAATATCCCTTACCATAACCTACTCTATAGCCAAGTCTATCAAAAACTATCCCAGGTGTGATTATGGTATCCATTACCTCGTATTCATCATTCACTTTTGACTGCGGCTCCTTTATGTTGTATTTACCAGTCTTTAATTCGTTCAAATGGGTAATTGGACAAAAGGTTATTTTTCGATCCTGTATTCGAGGCAGGCAAACTTTCTTTTTCAAGGATAAAGATTTTCTAATAATTCTAAATGTCTGCACCTCATTTAAAATGGGATAATAAACCCCTATAACCTTGCTTTTTGAGAAAAAAAACGAATTTAATAGGTTTTCCTGTGCAAACCAACTCTTAATAAACACATCATAGGAAGAAAGGTTTTTCCGCAGTGTCAAAAACTTTGTTCTTAGAAGTTCTTTATTCCCATTCATATGTTAAATGAGTTTATAATTTTAGCTGCTTGGACGGTATTCCTCAAAAGCATTGCAATGGTCATGGGCCCTACACCTCCGGGGACAGGAGTTATATATGACGCTTTTTCTTTGACATCATCAAAATCTACATCCCCCAATAGTTTGCCATTAACTCTGCTCGTTCCTATATCAACAATTATAGAGTCGTCTTTTACCATGTTTTTTGTTAATTTGAATTTAGTTCTATTGCCTACCGCAGTGATAATGATATCAGAATATTGTAAATGTTTGTCTAGGTTTTTTGTATGAGAATGGCAAATAACAACCGTTGAATTCCTTTCCAATAATAAAGAGGACAAGGGCTTACCCACCAAGTTACTTCTGTTTATAATTGATACAGTAGCACCATCCAAATCGATGTTGTAATAGTCAATTAATGTCATCACACCCAATGGAGTGCATGGTATTAGTTTTGATTTGCTGTTCAACAGCAAACCAGAGTTTAAGAATGTTAATCCATCCACATCCTTATTTGGGTCAACAAGGTTCAATATCACAAATTTATCCAAATGTTTTTGCAAAGGCAACTGAATCAATATTCCATGGACACCCTTGTCTTTGTTTAATTTATATATCAGACCTGACAAGTCATTATGGCTTGTGTTTTCGTTTAATCTATAATCTAGAGTCTTGATTCCAACAGATTTTGCAGTTTTTTGTTTATTGTTTACATAAGATATTGAGGCAGGATCGTTTCCAACAAGGATAGTTGCTAAACATGGATAGATATTACTTTCATTTAGTTTTAATATTTCATCTGCTAGTTCGTTTTTAATAGATTGAGAAACTAAAAGTCCATCTAATATTTTGGCTGTCAATATTTTATCTGGATATTAAATTAAATGTTATTTTAATTTTTAAAACCAAAATATAATGATTTATTTTTGAAAAAACAAAAATTATTGGAAGGCTCCGTTATTTTGCTTTGATTTGAGGCGACTCTGGCATTTGTTGTAATTTATTTAGGGCAACCTCTGCAGCTTTTCTACCTGATAACAACATCGAACCAAAAGTCGGACCCATCCTAGGTAATCCGAATGTTTCGGTTACAGACATGCCAGCAGCAATCAGACCGGGGTAAACCTCTCCAGTATAATTTACAACAGCATCCTCACCACCATCTACCCACATTGGATTCATACCCTTCCATTCCACCAAACCCCTCTCCATCAATCTTTTAACAGCCACCGAGTCATGTCCAGTTGCATCAATAACTATTTTACTTTCAAACGCCACAGGATCAACACAGGTAATGTTTCTAGGTAATGCGGAAACAGGCATCCAATTTACCACAACCCCTCCAACCCTCTTGTTTTTTAATACAAGGTCATCGAATTTTGTCAATTGCAGGAATCTTACACCAGCTTCACAAGCGGATGATATGAGTTTGGAGCAGGCGTTAGGCCCCCATGTTGCATAAAGGTTTTCGTTAACTTTTCTATATGGAACCCCTAATTCGTCCCATATCTTTTGCGCCGGAGCCCTAACGGTTACAGGATTCATCATGTATCCTCCAACCCAATATCCACCACCGAGATAATTATTTTGTTCAACAATCAAAGTTTTAACACCCTGTTTGGCCAGATCTCTTCCTGCGAACAACCCTGCAGGACCAGCACCCAATATAATAACATCAGAATCACTATATTCCTGAATAGTTTCGAAAAACATAGACGCTATTGAGCGAGTAATTTCCTTCTCACTTACATCAGCAAAGATTTTCTTTTCCATAGTTAAATTCCAGTTATGTGATATTAATACATTTTTGGAAAATTAAAGAATAAATTACCAAAATAACAACAAATCAAAAGAATGAATAAAATAACAGAATCCGCAGTTTATGCTTTATTATTCATCAACGTTTTATCAATTTTTTACATGTTATATCCAACCGTTTTTCCAGACATCAATAGCGTAAGTGCCCAGCATCATGGAGCACCACCACCTCTAGCAACCCTAGGAGACAGAAACATCAAAATGAGTTTTATTGTTGAACCAACCGTTATAAGTCCATCTCAGGATGCTAAAATAAAAATGTCATTGACAGATGAGAAAATCGGAGAAAAGATACAGCATGTTACATACAGGGTAACATTAAGTAAAAACGACCAAATCAAGATATCTGATTTTTTTCATTCGCATTTGGGCGATCTCACAATAGTGTCTAAAAACACAAATTCTCCAGACATAAGTGTAGAAGGCACTTTTGATGTCCTAACTAATGCAGTCACTTCAGATCCATCAGGAACCATAGGAATTGCGGGTCCAACCTTTTCAGAGGCGGGCTTGTACAAAGCAGATATAGAAATAACCACAATAGATAATGATAAAACAGATTTACCAAACCCCCTGAAATATCACTTTGACATCAATGTAAAATAATAAATAATTCATCTATTTCCTTTTTCGTTTTATCAAATAAATTATTGCTACAATGCCAATGCATAAGATCAACATAGCAAAAAAGATGGGGAAAAAATCAGACAATGCATCAGAAAGGGAGACCCATGAGTTACCAAAGGCATAGCCCAAAAATACAAGCAAAGTGCTCCATACCAAGGACCCCGCAAAAGTAAATACAAAAAAATTTGTAAAGTTCATTTTTGCAATACCTGCAGGAATACTAATAATTTCGCGTATACCTGGCGCTAGCCTTCCCAAAAATACGGCATAAACGCCATAATGCTCAAACCAATCTTCAGATTTTTTTACCTTGTTTTCATTAACCAAAAGATATTTACCTATTTTTAATATTGCAACTCGTCCAAACCTATAAGACAAAAAATATATCAAAACAGCCCCAATAGTTGAGCCTAAAGCACCCGAAAAAGCCATAAGAAAGATCTGGAAATAACTGTAATCAGATTTGAAGGAAACAAAACCGGCCAATGGAAATATCATCTCACTAGGTATAGGCGGGAAAATGGTTTCAACAAAAGCAGCAACAAATATTCCCAAATAGCTGAATGAAGAGATTAATGAAATTATAGACTCTACAACATCCACCATTTGTTTGGTAAAAGGCAAACACAATTAATTAGTTTTTGTTTTGTCATGAGCTTGGAAATAAAACTAATAAATTATTAATGTATAATAAATCAATGGATGAGAAAAAATGTGCGCTATGTAACAATGTGCTGCCCAATAACCAATTAACTAGTTTATGCAGCAACTGTTTAACGTATGCAGATTGTTGTATAGGACTAGAAAAGGCTGACGATTTATAATAACCATCATGTAAGTTCCACTATTTTTAAAGTATCCGTCAAAGTTATTATCCCAAACACAGTACCCTTTTCACCAACCAAAACGCACTTGGCAAACCTCACCAAAGAAATGAGTGCCTTTGCTGGGGTTGAGGCGTCAACTAAAGGGGGAGGGGGCTCCATAACAGATACAATCCGTATCAAATGAATATCTTTACCACTGTGTTCTACCATTATTTTAGCAAGGTTATCTTCTGTCAATATGCCCACGAGTCGGCCACCATTAAATACAGGCAGCTGACTTATACTATGATCTCTCATCTTGTGGATTGCTATACTTAATGATTCCTCGCTTTGGATAGTTATGAGGTTCTTGTTGCATATATCCCCTGCTTTGATTGACATGTTACTTTCCATAGATAATAATATTTCAAAAATCCGTTTAGCAGTATCATAACTCGGCTTACATCTTCCGGATTCTATTTGGTTAATCATGGAAGTACTTACACCACACAGTAATGCCAATTTTCTTTGAGTAACGCCTAGTTTTAGACGGGCTTGTTTTATGTAGTCTAACCGAGGCAACATTATGGTTTAATCTTTATGATCTATATCATAATTTAATATTTTGTGCGTATAAAATTGTTTTAGGCTGTCATATACACTTTGGCAAAAAAGTTTTTTCTATTTGTTTTAGAAAGTTTTTGATAATCTAATGCGACGGCCGGGATTTGAACCCGGGTTACCAGATTGGCAATCTGATGTCCTAGACCAAACTGGACGACCGTCGCTACGACAATTTTAGTAATAATAATGGTTATTTTAACTATGTGTTTATAAAAACTACAAAGACAAACATACAGAATTGAATTTACAAATCCACTTCATGGGTTGGTTCCAATATTTTTTCTGTACCTGTAGGTTTTTTCATAACATTGTACTCTTCAAACAAGAGGTCCAAAGTATCCTTTTTTACAAAAAATTCTTTTTCAATAAATTCTGTATCCTGATTATCATTATATTCTCTAATTAATACTTTAAAAACACCCTTTTTTATTTCTCTAACCAGAAAATCGGCATTTTCACCTTCATAATTAAAATAAACCACATATTCAGATATAGGTACTTCCAATTTCCCCCAAATAAGGTCAAAAATTAACCAATATTAGTGTATCAAATAGCAAATAAAAAGACATATAATATAGTTTTAGATATAGTTTCAATATTCATCGAATCAATTAAAAATTTTTTGAAATTTTAAATACCCAATAGAAGAAATAAGCACATGCATAAAAAATATGCTGAAAAGCCCCCAATGGTATTGATAAGCGGTTCCTGTCAAAATTTTCACATAGAAAGAGACATAATCATGGATTTCATTGGGGAACTCGAATGGGGAGCACATTATCAATCAAAATGCGAATGTTCACCAGATGGAAAAAAAGTCATGGGATGGGATTTTTTTCACATCTTCATTGAAAAGGAATTTATAGATGAACTAACACAAATTCATCCAAAGATACTAAAGGAAGAAGGAACAGCAGTCGAACAGCAATTTGTGTTATGGTTAGAAAAACAATTCAAAAAAAGGAAAAGAAACTATTACTTAAAATTAATTGAAATACCTTTTGAAAATTCAAAAGGGTTTAGGCTAAATCCTGAAAGTTACAGAACAGAAGAAACTTTAGAGGACTTAAGGTAATTATATATAAATACACATTATAATTATTTCACTTTACTAATAATAATAAATCGATAAACATTACATAACAAATTGAAAACAATCATAATTTCCCATGAATCAGATGTAGATGGGATCTTTTCCGCATCAATTGCTTTAATGAGGTTTCCTCAAGCCAAAACCTTTTTTACTAGCTATGGCAAGGAGAATTTCACAAGAATTTCCGAGGTTTTATACAAAGAAATAATTACAACACAAGAAAGAGGGCAAGTGATAATTTCGGATTTAGGATTAAATGATGACATGATCGATCTTTTCAAGGAGATATTCAAATTTTTAAAATCCAATTTATGGTCAATGACGTGGATCGATCACCATCCTTGGTCTGAGAAGGCAATAAACTCAGCTATTGAAGGCGCGTCAGTTCAACTGATTTTAGATAAAACAGAAAAACAGTGCGCATCTGATTTGATGTATAATGCATATTTAAAGGGCAATTCGGTTGCAGAGTGGTTATCAAAAATAGCCCATACATCAGATTTTTTTACAAAGGATCTAGAAATTCCACCATTACCTGAGTTAATCATTTTTTACAAAACTTTCCCCGACTTTTATCACAGAATTTCAGAATTAGCAAAAAAAATCTCAAGGGGAACTTTATGGGACACAGAAATGCAAAAAGACTACTATCAATATTCAAAGTTAAGAGATCAAGCAAAAGAGACCATATTTGACAAAATTAAAACAATTGAAACAGAAAACGGGGTTAAAATAAGCATAGTACCTACGTCCCCATATTTACAGGTAAGCCTCTTTTCGGATGAGGTTTTTAAAAAAACACAAGCTGATATTGCATTCTACTACAATCACGAAGGCAAAATAAGCATTAGAAGGAATAACGAAATAATACATTGCGACAGAATCGCAAAGCAACTGTTGGAAGGTGGAGGTCATAGATTTGCAGCAGGCGGAAAGCTAAGATCAAATCCGGAGGAAATAGACAAAGTAATAAAAGAGATAAAAGATGCTGTTAATAATGCTGCAACTTTAATATCCAGGTAGAACATTTAAATAATTTGAAAACTATTAAACTCGTTTTTGGAACTATTGAGTTAGAGACACCTCAATATATACATCCTCAGGGATCTTTAATCGCATTAATTGTCTTATTGATCTATCATCTGCACCCAAATCTATAACACGTCGATGTACACGTAGTTCATATTTGTCCCAGGTATTTGTTCCTTGTCCATTTGGCGCCTTTCTAGTAGTAATATGCATTTTCTTTGTAGGTAAAGGATGTGGTCCTTTTAGTTTTATGCCATTTTTTTCTCCAATATCTTTTATTTCAGAACACACATTCTCTAAAGTTAAAAGATTTGTACTTGTTAATTTTATTCTAGCTTCTTGGGGCATTTCTTATCACACTTTTACTTTTTGTTCGCATCGTACTTATCTGTTATACTTTTAACTATTCCGGCGGCAATAGTTGTTCCCATATCCCTTAGAGCAAATCTCCCTATTTCCGGAAATTCTTTAAAGGTTTCAATAGCCAATGGTCTAACCGGCTTTATACGCACTATAGCGGCATCACCTGTTTTTAAGAACTTTGGTTTTTCTTCGGTTATTCCACCAGTTTTAGGATCTATTTTTGCAACAAATTCTGATAAAGTAGCAGCCACCTGCGCCGTATGTGCATGTAAAACAGGAGTATAGCCTGGAGCCATTGCAGTCGGATGATGAATAACAATTATCTGGGCTTCAAATTCTTTTGCAACACTTGGTGGGTTATCAACATTCCCAATCACATCACCCCTATGAATAAGTTTTTTATCTACACCTCTCAAGTTAAATCCGATATTATCACCGGCTTCAGCAGAGTCCATTTGGGTGTGGTGTGTTTCTATAGACTTCACCTCGCCAGACACACTTGCAGGCATTACTATAACTTTTTGATTAGATTTTATCGTACCTGTTTCAACACGTCCTACAGGAACTGTGCCTACCCCAGTAATAGAATATACATCCTGAATAGGTATGCGCAATGGTTTGTTGATTGGTTTTTCAGGTGCCGTAAATGAATCTAATGCTTCAGCTAATGTGGGTCCTTTGTACCAAGGCATATTTGGTGATTTTTTTACGAGATTATCGCCTTTCCAGGCAGAAACAGGAATAAAATTGACTTTAGATGTGTTGTATCCAACCATTTTTAGCATTTTTTCCACTATTCCCTTAACCTCATTATACCGCGCCTCAGTATAACCGGCATCATCCATTTTATTTAATGCTACAACAACTTGACCTACACCAAGGGTTCTAGAAAGAAAGGCATGCTCTCTAGCTTGGCCACCCGGTTCAGTTGCAGCCTCTGTCTCTCCGGGCTTAACTGATACCACCAAAATAGCCGCATCTGCCTCAGAAGCCCCCGTAATCATATTCTTAATAAAATCTCTGTGGCCAGGAGCATCAATTAGGGTATAAAAGAATTTGTTAGTTTCAAACTTTTGAAAAGCTAAATCTATGGTAATACCCCTGTCTCTTTCATCTTTTATGCTGTCCAATACCCAAGCATATTTGAAAGTGTCACCTTTGCCTGTAGCTTCAGATTCTTTTGCAAATGAATCAATAGTTCTTTGATCAATAACACCTAGATCGACCAATAAATGACCAACAGTGGTTGATTTACCATTATCGACATGACCAGTAACCACCAAATTCAAGTGTGGCTTTTTACTTGCACTCATAATTGATAAAAATCATTGAGGGGTTTATTTGTATTTCGTTATCTTATTTTTAATAACGGTTTTAGAAAAACAAATACAATATGAATAATAAGGTTTTTTTTAGACCCTGTTGTAAATGTCTTTTAGGCGCACTATGTCACCTTCATCAATCGCCTGTAGATATTTCCAAAATAATTGAGGGGTATTCCAAGTTTATCATTCTGTATTTTGAGTCTCTCCTTATATAGAAAGAATCATTTTCTGTAAGCCCATGTTCGTTGTCATTTACAGGGATTTTAATTGCACCCTTTTCACTTTCCACTACTCATCACGTTTACCATGATATTGTAAACTTGTTTGTGAATTTGGCTTAAGATATAAAATTTTAAGAGTACATTTTCTCATTTTCAACATATCTTTCGAATTTTCCCCAAGGCCTATCTTCTACATAAACATCCATAAAACACCATCATCTTTTTTTAAATAACATTCTATAAATAACAATAAAAACTTTCTTTTAACTATATAAGTTTTTAATACACGCTAATAGCAAGCAAACGAACATTTCTCGTTTGGACGTATTAATAGTACTTGATTGTTTTTGTTGACAGGAAAAAAAAGTAAAATAAAAAAAATACAATTCCAATTTAAGAAATTTGGTGAATCAAACAAAAGATACCTATCAATGACAAAAGGATGAAGAAAACTAATTAGTATTATATGCATCATCTGTTAATTGATACAAGTGCATCTTCAATTGTTGATAAGCATTGGAGAAACAAACTAGCGCTTCTCTTAAAAACCCATATAGAAAATTCTTCGAATGTAAAGACTCGCTGATGCTGGACTGCCATAGGTACAAAGCCTCCAAATGTAATTACTTGAATGACTACATAGTTTTCATTAATAATAGCTAATTCTTGTTCCCCATATTCATCATCTTCATCTAATAACGTCGTGTAAAGAATTAATGGCTTTCCAGTTCCAGTTTCTAAAAGGTTTAGAGAAAGATCATCCAATTTGCTTTTAAAATTATTGATAAAAAAATCGTCAAATGACATTTGTTTTTCATTACAATGGCCCTTCTCTTTTTTCACTTGGCTAATATTTATAAAATAATTTATCTATAACAATGATCGTAACTATTGACTTTTTAAACAATGTTTATTAATATATTTACAAGTTCTGTATTTGCTTTGACCATATCTCCGTCTGCAAATATTATTATAAAAACTATCAAAACTAATGGATATAAATCTTGATTTCTCTACCATCTATATCAATTGTTTTATGATTGAATTGATTATCAGGAATTACAGAAAATACTACATCATTTACTCGAACTAAATTTTTAATATCGTCATAATACCTAACCAAGTGTTCAATCTCATCCTCTGAGATATTTGATATAAATGCACATGACAGAATCTCAGTTGGATTGAAACCCAACTCTTTTCTCAACTGCTGAATATTCCTTGACAGATCCCTAACCATACCTTTCATTATCAATTCATCATTTCTTGATACATTAATTATCAACAAAATGTCCTCTTTTTCAATGTGCATGTAGTTTTCGATGGGTAAATATGTTACTTCAAGATCTGATACACCTAATTCGATAGATTTGTTATCAGAGTATTTACAGGTGAGAAATCCATTTTTTTTTATATCATGCAAAGATTTGATAACATCCATTTTATAAAATTCGTCCATTAGTGAGCCTATTTCAGATTTTACTTTTTTTGCGACAATTTTCCTATTGATATCAATTTTTGGCATAATAGGTGCTTTATTTTCCATCAACGTTAGAATTTTATCAATGACATTATCATATTCTATTCTATGTATTGATATGTTATGAATATTTAATTGGTCAAGCAAAATTTCTTTGATTCCCTTTACCTTTAAAAAATCAGTATTTTTACAATAAAGATAAGCTGATTCTAATGGCCACCTTCTTTTTAGTTTTGATTTGTTTCGCACAGAAAATGACATTGATGCAATATCTTTAACAATATCAAAAGCAGACTCTACATCATTGTTTGATACCATCTTTAAAAATTCCCTATTTGACCATCCATCCATTAAAATGGATTCATATTTCTTAAAGCACGACAGATATAAAAAATCTGTTGTAAATGGGCTAAATGGATATAATAAGACATCAACATTCTTAAGACATACAGACAAAACAGCATATATAGCAAATCTGCGAGTTTGGCTTTCTTCTTCATCGTTCCATAAATCATATCTAATTAGCGGAACATAAGTCTGGCTTAGCGAGGTAATAACGAACTCCTCAATTAACCTCGATGCCTCATGGAATCTGCAAGCATCAAGGAGACTTGTGGCATTAGTAATTAATTTTTCTAATTTGGTTAGTATCCAAATATCGGGAGTATCCAAATATCCACTAGAAAAAATCGATCGCAAGGCAGACTCGTCATAGTTAAACTTATCGTATTCACTATTTTGTTTATAATATACGTGTAAATAATATAATGTACTAATAATTTGATATGGTCTCCCTATCATTTCTTTAACGCTAAAACTTATTGGTTCTATTGGGGAAGATTTCCACATAAAATAAAATCTAACCAAATCCACCGAATTTTTGTCTAATAGTGAAACAGCATCTATAACATTACCGACGCTTTTACTCATTTTATTGCCTTTTTCATCTAACACATGACCAGTAAATAAAAAAGATTGGAATGGGGATTTAATTGAGTTGCTTAAAATTATATTTAGCATTAATAAGGTATATGCCCAACCCCTTGTTTGATCAATTCCCTCAGTAAGAAAATCAACGGGTATTAATTCATCATATTCCTCATCATTTAAAGATGCAAAAGGTGCACTGCCACTGTTATGCCAGGTATCCAATACAAAAGTCTCCCTATTCATTACATTTTGGCAATATGGACAAACAATCTGTATTTTATCAATCCATGGCCTATGCAATTCAAAATTTTCGCCATCTGGGAGACTAATAGCTGATTCAATTATTTCCGCCCTAGAAAACAATCCTTTTTTACCAGAACATGCAACGCATGTCCATATCGGCAGTGGAGTCCCCCAAAACCTCTCACGAGATATACACCACGGAACTTTTTCTTTAATTATTTCTATATACCTGTTTTTTGGCTGATCATAGTAATAATTTATTTTGTTTGCAGCATCAATGGGTTTATTGTCAAGTTTATCAATCAAGTAAAAGAATTCCCTTCTGGCCAACCACACGATTTTATGATGAGATCTCCAACAAGTCGGGTATTTATGAGTAATTTTACCATACTTAATAACAGAATTAACTTTATGCATTTCATTAACAACCACTTCATCAGCGTCCCTAACAAAAAGACCTTTGAATTTGCCTGTTTTCTCTGTAAAGTTAACTTTATCATCGATAGGGACAAAAATAGGGATATTTCTCTTGGTTGCAACCTCAAAATCTTGTTCACCATTGGCTGGAGACAGATGAACTATGCCACTTCCGGTTGTTACATCAACAAAATCGTCTGCAACCACAAAATGAATTAATTTCTTGGACACAAGGTCATTTAATCCAGGTATATCTTTAACAATAGGGTGAACATAGTACTTTCCCTCAAGTTCTTTACCCACTAAAGCATGCATGATACTATAATCAGATATCTTTAATTCCGACATGAGAGTAGTTAGTCTATTCTCTGAAACTATCCATTTTTCATATTTGTCATTATTTTTAACAGAAGTTAATACATACTTCTCAGTAGGGTTCACCCCTACCAATTCATCAGTAACCATTGTAAATGGCATAGTTGTCCAAACAATTAAAAAAACATCTTCATTTTCTAATTGCACTTTGTAAAAAAGTGAAGGATCATCTACTTGTTCATAACTTTGATTAATCTCAGAATTACTAAGTGAAGTTTGACATGATGGACAGTATGCCACTACCCTGAAACGCTCTTTTAAAATATCATTATCATATGCCTTTTTAACACATTTCCATTCTCTCTCTATGTATGAATCAGTAAAAGTCCAATAGGCATTCTCATAGTCAAATGACATTCCAAGTAAACGATCCGTGCTTACCCATTTCTTATTATTTTCCATGATAATTTTTTTGCATGTTTCAACTATTTTTTCAATGCCTACCTTTTCTATATTTTCAAATTTATTGCCAGTTAATCCTAAAACCTTTTCTGCTTGTAATTCTACTGGCAGTCCTTGGGCATCCCACCCTGCCCGAAAAATAACTTTTTTTTTTTCAAGAGTATTCTTGCGATACCAAAAATCCTTTATTATACGGCCCCTCAGGTGTCCTATATGAGGTTCCCCGTTCATAGTGGGGGGTCCTTCTATATATCCAATGGTTTTAGAAAAGTTATTACCATTGTTGAGATAACTGCCAATAATAAGTTTTATTTGCGGATTCTGATAATATTCACGCATGTTATTTTCAATTAGTTTGAGATCAAGTTTATCCCCCAAATTCATACTATTATTTAAACCGAGACTTTCCAATCTTTATATTTTTGGAAATAATTTTTTATTTAAATCAACCTATTTAGCAATATTTGTTAAATTCAAGAGATGCAAATAAATTGATTCAAAATACAATCATGACAAAACAGTGTATAACATTACAGAACAAAATCACAAACATATTCAAATCATAGTTTTATTGATTTAACCCAATTGAAAAGATCCATAGAATTATATTCAAACCATATTGTCAATTTTACATGAATCAGTTTGATAATATTGGCTCTGGAAGGAATCCGCCAAATGACATTTATGCAGTAATAGAAATACCAAAAGATAGTAATATCAAATACGAGGTAGATGAGAAAACCGGTATTCTGTTTGTTGACAGAAAGCTATTCACCTCGATGACATATCCATTTAATTACGGGTTTATTCCTCAGACAAAGGAAGAAGATGGGGATCCCATTGATGTTCTAATACTAAGTAATGACCCTTATTCACCGTTATCAGTAATTAGAGCGAAACCTATAGGGGTGTTAATAATGGAGGATGAGGAGGGAAAAGATTCAAAAATAATAGTAGTTCCAGACAAAAAGATTGATACAAGATATTCCAAGTTGAATGATATTGAGCAGATAGATGAAGAAATACTGGATAAGATAAAACACTTTTTTGAGCACTACAAAGAGTTAGAAAAAGATAAATTTGTCAAGGTTATTGAATGGAAAAATAAAGATGTTGCAGAAAAATTAGTAACAGAGGGAATGCACAGATTCAGGGAAGAAAACAGTAAAAACTAGAGAGCCTTAAACTGTTCACTCCAACGCATATACGCCCTTACCATATCAGAACTGACACTCGGTTTTCGCACTTTAATTAGCTCTTTGAAATCAGCCAGATTTAGTGCTCGAGGTACAGCAGACTCATCCAAAGGATCACTGTTTTCAAACAGCTCATTCACAACTCTCAATTGTGCAGATTGACATATATCTTTTATATCACTTGCACTGTATGATTCAGACAATTTTGCCAATTCATCTATTTTTAAAGATGAATCATTATTCAATTTAGATACATATTGCTTGAAAAGACTTTTTCTAGATAACATATCAGGTAATGTAACGTAAATCCTTTTTTGAAACCGTCGTAGAAATCCAGATTCCAAACTCCAAGGTTTGTTAGTAGCACCAATTACATAAATAAAAGACTCCCTGGATTTGTCGTTGATTCCATCCATTTCAGTCAAAAACTGATTTTTGACTCTAACTTCACCACCCACCTCACCATTTCTAGTGCCAAGCAATGAATCGATCTCATCTATAAATAGCAAAATAGGGACTTTTTCTTTTTCATGCAACTTCCTTGCAAAAGCAAACAATTTTGAAATGTTCTTTTCAGCCTCTCCTAACCACTTACTCATCATAGAGGGAGCATCTATGTTGATGAAATAACCATGTATCTCTGCTGCGGCTGCGGCTGCAAGCAAGGTTTTTCCGCATCCTGGCGGGCCAAACAACAATATCCCTCGGGGCCAGCCTAGAGGAAACAAATCAGCTCTTTTTGTAGGATAAACTATAGACTCTCGGATAGCCCTCTTTGCATCATCTAAACCTACAACCTCATTCCAAGACACTAATGGCTTTTCCTTAAGGACTAGGTTTTCAAGCTCTGAGTTTGATTCAACGGTTTTATTCATATCGGATGAGGTAGAGGGATCCTTGTTATGGATATCATTATTTTTATAACTGTTATTTGCAGGATAAAATGAGGATTTATCTAAATTTTTAGAAATGGATTTATTGTTTTTGATTAGGGGATTTGAAGACTTATTTGTTGATATATCTTTATTGTTTATTGCGGTAGCAAACTCTCTAGCATTTTGGGACTCATCATCCATAATTCCATTTGCCATTTGTAAAGCTTTAATTCGATTTTGATAAGCGCTAGCCCTTTCCAAATAGACCCTATTTAATTTGTATTCAGGGTAAATTTCAACCAACCTTATTAAAGCCTCACTAGCACGTTGATACGATTGAATTGCAACAGAATGAGAACCTTGAGAATCGAGTTTTATTGCCTCAGCAGCATACTTACTCGCAGTATTTTCTAATTCCTGTGGTGCCAGTGTCATCTTTTTACTTTCTTATCATATGTTTACAGGTGCTTTGAAAGAATACAAGGTAAATAGTTATTACCTAAAGAACAAAAAATAATAGACCAACATTATTGATCGAAAAACAAATATTTTGATTTTGTTTCTTTTATTTTAATTAATAATATAAAATAATTGACTATAGCCCTTACTACTATAGAAGTTAAAACTGATTCAGTGATATCTGAAGAGAAAGTTGAAGACAATGAAATTTTAGGAGGCCTTGAAGAAGCAGGGTTATCAAAATACGAATCTTCAGTATATTATAATTTATTAGGTAAAGGAATGATTTCTGCTACAGAAATAGCATATTGTTCCTCTGTGCCTAGAACAAAAATTTATGCCATATTAAAAAAACTTGAAAGAAAAAAACTAGTAATAGTTAATTATCAAAAACCCCTTATGTGTAGATCAGTTTCACCAAAAGAAGCTTTCAATGACATATTAAACAAACATGAAAATAAAGTGAATGGATTAAGAAAAACTGTTTTACACCTACAACAGATTAATGAAGAAGGATTGAGAAATAAAGGAATTGAAGAAAAAAAATACTTTGTTTTAAATCAATTCTCAACAATAAATAAAATAATAGATCTAGTCAAGAAATCAAAGGAATCTATTGATGCCATGATAAATCCATGGGGTAATAATTTGTTGGTACACTCAAAAGACGAATTAGTAAAAACCATTATAGACGGGATAAAAGTAAGAATAATTTTTGATAACAAATGCGAATTTGATGATAAAATTCTACCAAATGCAATAGAAAAAAAATATTCAAAAATTACAACAAATATTTTCATTTTTGATAATTATCACATATTGATATTGGATAACAGTGGAACAAAATCTACATTAATTTATTCAAATGAAATTCTATTATCCATAATAAAAAATCAATTCAATGAGTTATGGAATGATAATGAAAAAAACCTGTTAAAAATAAGCGACAGCACAAAGTAGATAAATAATGTTTAATCTAGTTTATCAAAATCTTTCATTACTAAAGGCAGCTCTTCTAAAAAATTAGACGCCATTAAATGTAAACCGAATTTATTATACAATCTATACCCAGCCACCCCGTTGAAAAACAGTCCCAAAACTGATGATTCGAAGGGGCTGTTTTTAGTCAGAAAACCGGAAATTAATCCGGACAACACATCTCCTGTTCCTCCGACAGTCATTGAAGGAGTTGTCCTTTCAATGACTGAAATCAACTCACCATCTGAAACTATATTTAAATATCCTTTTAAAACAACTACGATTCCAAATTCCTTAGCTTTTTTTAAAACGGTATTAATTTGTTCAGACTTGGATTGTCCTGGGTCTTGACCAAACAGTCTCTTAAATTCACCGGCATGTGGGGTAACTATAGATTTTGTATTAGTTATCTCATGTAGGATGTCCGGGATAAGCGATGATGCATCAAATAGTAAGCTTGTTTCATCTTCTAATAATTTCCTTATCAAAAAACAAAGAGAATTTGTTTTAGATATTCCCAATCCCATCCCAATAGCTGCACTATGAGGCTTTTTAGGTATCAAAGACAATAATTTCCTTGATGAACCCATTGTCAATTTGTCATCGGGTAACGGAATAAATATCAAATTTGGAGAAAACATTCTTGAAGAAACTAAATTGATTTTTGGTATTGCAGTATAAACTAAATCGGTTCCGCTAATCAATGCTGCAACGGATGATAAAAGTGGTGCCCCGTGATATATTCTGCTTCCACCGACAATCAGCACAATGCCATTTTCACCTTTTCTAGATTGAATTTTTCTGGGTTTGATTATTTTTTTTATAAAATCACTATCAACAGTAATAAGATCATGATTGTCCAATATCACAATTTAATCAAAGTAACTTTTATTCTTATTTTATTACAATAGCTATCAAACAACAATAATATTTTTAATTCACTATTGACAATTAATATTATTAGTGAAACATACTAAAAAGGATATAAAAACAGATGGAAATCAAAAAGAATTAAATACAACTGTTCCAATAGAGATAGACACCCATTTCAAATTATTTGGGAAGCATATGTGGGAAATAGAATACAATGAGAAATGCACCCTTTGTGAGAAAAAAATAGATGAATTCGGATTTTGTGCATGTAACGCATGTTCAGGGTAATAGGATATTGTAGCATCAGTATCCAAGGTAAAGTAAAAATTCTTTAATGGAAGGCAAACAAATAGAAGCTTTAAATTAATTTTCTTAAAATAATAATTAAATACGAGATAGCCAAAGGTAGTATATATGAGTGACGAAGTTATAGGGACTGTTACATATGAATGCATGTCTTGTGGAACATTAGTAACTGGAGAGGAGCTTTCATATTTGCCTGAAATAAAATGTATATGCGGGTTTAGAGTTTTTAGAAAAATAAGACAAGCCATAGTAAAGCAATTAAAAGCAATATAAAAAATGAAAATAGTTTGTCCGGATTGTAAGGAAAAGGCAACACTAAGTGATGATTTCGCATTTGTCAAATGTGATAAATGTAGTTATGATTCAACATATGGCGAATATGTTAAGTATATAGCATACAAAGATTCACGGTATTCAGATATTTTATCCGATTATAAAGATAAAAAACAATAGGTATATTTTTAATGCAAAATATGCCACAGAGAGTACCTTCGCTTAAACAAGGAAAAATGGATCTTTATTGGGCATATGAAAATATGCAGATAATTGATCAAATAATTAAAAGATATAAAAGTAAGGATACATTGGAAGGATATAGCATAGGAATTTGCTTACACATCACAAAGGAAACAGCGGTTTTGATATTGGGATTACAACAATTGGGTGCAGAAATATTCATATGTCCTGCAAATCCCCTTTCAACTCAAGAACACATAGTTTCATTATTAAAAGAAAAAGGGATCAAAGTATATAGGGAAAAAGGAAAAACAATCCAGTCATTCTTTAAAAATATGGACATGGTACTGGACAATAAACCAAATATAATAGTAGACGATGGAGGGGAATTCCATAAAAGAGCTTTACAGAAAAATTATAAAATTTTTGGCGGAACCGAAGAGACATCTTCGGGGGTAAATAGATTAAATGCATGGTATAAGAAAAAAATCATAAAATATCCAATTATAGCGGTAAATCAGTCAAGAACAAAAAATCTTTTTGATAACAGATACGGTACTGGTCAAAGTACTATCGATGGGATTTTAAGAACAACTGGCATTCTATTGGCAGGTAAACGCATAATAGTTTGCGGCTACGGCTGGGTTGGAAAAGGCATTGCAAATAATGCTAAAGGTCTTGGAGCTAAGGTTATTGTTACAGAAATTGATCCTGTCAACGCATTAGAGGCTTTTATGGATGGTTTTGAAGTAAAACCAATTAGCGATACAACATCTTTTGGCGATGTTTACATTACATGTACAGGTCAACTAAGAGTAATCAGACAAGAACATATAAAAAACATGAAAAATGGCGTAATTTTGTGCAATGCAGGTCACTTTGATGTAGAAATTGATATGGATTACTTAAACAGTGAAGATAACCACCCAACAACAATTAGAAAAAATTTAAAATGTTATAAAATAAACAAAAAAAACATTTATTTGCTCGCGGAGGGACGAGTAATAAATCTAGTTGGCGGAGATGGGAATTCCCCAGAAATAATGGCATTATCGTTTGCAAATCAGCTATTATCTATTATACATATATCAAATAATTGTAATAAGTTAGAGCCAAAGGTATATAGTGTTCCAAAAAAAATAGAGAACGAAATTGGTGTTTTGGCGTTAAAATCATTTAACATACAAATAGACAATATCACAAAAGAGCAAGAGAGTTATTTTTATTCCTAATCATCGTCATAATCGTCTTTTCTTAAGAACAACATATATTTTGTAATTTATAATAAAATACATAAAATGCAGTTATAGCAAGTTAAAAGACTGGCCTAAACGATATTTTTGTTTAGAGAATGAATTATGGGGTTTTGTCCTTAGAACTGTATTACAACAAGGACATCTAGTCCCAATCCAATCTAAAAATAATTCACATTCTTTACAAAGCTTGTATCCTTGACTATAATAACTCAAGGTTTCACCAGTCTTATAAGCTTTGTACTTTCTACAGAGTAGTCTACAATACATCTCGAGAAAACATAATAATGAAGTCATCATAATCAAATTTTGTGCAATATATTGATTCAAATTTTTCATCTTTTTTTATATTCATACTATTATTTTAAAATATTTCAATAACTTAATAACTTAACGTTATTACATTATCAGGATATTATAAAATATTTTTACAAAAAAGAACAAATTAATATAGAAAATTTGATTATTCTATAATATTATTATGTATACTTATACAACGTCAGTAATAATTTTTTTTATTTTATTTCTTTATAGATTTGAATATCAATTTGTTGCCACAATAATTACAATACAAATATTTAATAGCAAAGTATCTTTTGCATATACTACAGTATTTTTTGTTTTGTTTTACTTCAAAATTACTCTTGCCAGGAACTATTGTATGTAAAGATAAAGATTTCGCGGTATTAATAACTGTATAATCAGTGGAAATAATGGGAAGATTTAATTGAAAACCTAACGCAATTATAGAACAATCAGGGTTTGATAACCCAAACTGTCCCAATGACTTTATTTTATTTGATATATATTTGATATTTGCTAATGATGGTTCAATAATTATTACCTTTTTAAGGGACAGTAACAAATTAAGCCCATCGATTTTTTTTTGGATATGATTTATTTCACTTTGAATTTCAGGAGTTATATAATACTTAAAGCTAGAATCAGATTGAAATGGGATACCCATATAAAAAATATTTGAATCTGCAACATATTCTTTAATATCCAAGTTTGGTCAACTGCCTTAACATACTATTATTGAATCTTAGAAAAATTGCATCGTGTTGACATCTTGAAATGGAGATTTTTTCGTTTTTTGAGATTTCATATATTTGCTGCCCATCTATAATAAACTTTATGTCATAATTAGCATATAAATCAATATTTACCATAGGAATAGTAAATGAAGGCATCCTATTTACAGACGCGATAGGTGTTACCAAAATACATTCAAGGGTTTCCTGTAAAACAGGCCCTCCATTTGACAAAGAGTGACCTGTGGAACCTGTAGGGGTTGAAATTATCATCCCATCCATTTTTTGGAAAATAGGACTACCCGATAAAGATAAACAAAAAGAAGGGGTTTTAGTTAGATCAGATCGAATAAAAACAAAATCATTTAAGGCGGGGCAAAAAGTTTTATCTCCAAGAGTAGCTGATAAACGAACACGGTTCTCTAAATAGTAATCCCCTTTAAGTAAAGAAGGCACGATAGAGATTGCCGAACCTTTGGAAACTTCTGAAAGTATTCCCCTTGTTCCTCCGGCATTGATACTTAAAACAGGAATTCCAGGAGGCAAGGTTCTGAAAGTCTTTAGGGTGGTGCCATCACCACCTATTGATATAGCCATATCGATTTCTTTTTCCCTATTGTTTTGAGAAGAGAAATCCCCATGCAATAAATAATCGATTACATCGATTCCCTGTTCCACTATTTTATCTTTCAACAGTAGGGAAATTTCTTTTGATTCTTGATTGTTACGTTTGGTAAAAAGCGCTATGCAATTAATATCTTTTCTCAATGGATATCCTGTATATTGAGGTGTATGTTTTTTTACTTATCGATAGGTCTTTTGGACTTGATTTTAAATATATACCAATATATCAGCATACTTAATCTTATATGCAAACAATACTATTAATTCTGACACATATGTTATTCAACAATAAATAAATACCCATAATTGAAAATGCGACACATTGATTTATTACCACAGCAACAGATTTATTTTAACCAAATTGACAAAAACACAATTAACTTTATAATATATTACACAGACAAAACACAAAAAATTATAAATGCATATAATTACAATTAATTCATCTAGAAAAGTGAATAATTATTCATCGGAATATTGTTGATATGTATTATTCATTTATCCATTTTATTTGCCCCTTCATAAATTCATCATCTCAAATTAGTTTCAATTAAAAATAGTAAAAGAATTAAAATTTGTAAAATATACCCTCAATAAAAGATTGTTTAAACTAAATTTATCATGCATGCTCCATAAATATCCATATATACACCCATAATATTAAATCAAGATCAAAATATATCATTTTTAAAGTAAACTGACGCTAAATTCACTGAATATGACCTCTAATATGATCATTTTATTCATCAATGATAAACTACATTTATATTAGAAAAATCAAATTCTAAAAAATTATCAAAATAGGGCCGATAGCTCAGCTTGGTGGAGCGTTCGACTGATAATCGAAAGGTCGAGGGTTCAAATCCCTTTCGGCCCATAGATTATTCGGGTTGAAATACTTCAGCAACAATAGAATACTATAAAAGGAG
Source organism: Nitrososphaeraceae archaeon (assembly GCA_016782225.1). Lineage (GTDB taxonomy): Archaea > Thermoproteota > Nitrososphaeria > Nitrososphaerales > Nitrososphaeraceae > Nitrosocosmicus. The sequence continues at coordinate 2,301 of JADDOW010000087.1, read as the reverse complement.
ATGGAAAACAATTCCCATTAAACTATCCACACTGCTATCAAAGTTGCAAAATATACCAATAAGAGAAAATGCAGAAATGATTAATCAGTTTTACACCTTTACGAAGAACAACAATTCCAGTGAAAGTCATATTGCCAACAACCTTAAAGTCATCGTAAACTTTAATAACTATTTTCAATCTTCCAAAATGTTTGCAGATATAGGAAAAGAAGACATTAATACCTTTTTAAATAGATGGAAAAAAGTTTAACTTCTTTATGGGAAAACATCTTCAGTTTTTGGTTGTTGATGGACCTCAGGTGAAAGATGTGCGTTTGAAGATAACGGATTACACAGTAATGTTTCGGTTTAAAAGAGAATAAGTATTTAGACAAAAAGGGCATTAAAGGCCACAAGCATTGTCTCTAAAAGGAGATGGAGAAAGCTAAAATGGAGAGGTGGATTTTTATAAGGCATGGAATCTCTTGAATCTCGACATTAGTCCATCTAAACCTTCGCGTGATCATTAAGTATAGCCATCACTTTAAAAGCTGTATAAAGGCATGGTCTGTGTCTACACCATTTACCATTAGCAGTTTCAACAGCTTAAGTGGATTAACATCATGGTAAACCTTTAGTTTCTTTACGACAACAAACTCATTTATGTGTTTGTTATAGAGTTCACCATAATTGGCGTAAAAGTAGTCATAATCATTTCCATAACGCTTCCATCCATTCCATATCGTCATCTATTGTCATACTTTAAGGTATAATTATTAATTATTTTTTATTAAAAATCTTTTATTGTATACAAGTATGAAATTGTTCTACCTGCAATATCTGAAACAATATCCAATTCCCCCATGACTAGTTAGCGGCGGCGCTATTGCGCCGCCAAATACAAGAGTTTAAACCATACATAAATGGCAATCTTGGCAATTATTCAGACATAGGCAACAATAGCGCATAGTCGCTGCACAAGATAGTTCAGCTAATAAAGCGAACAATGAATTGGGTTGTACCATAAAACAACCGATAAGTTAACTAATTAAACTCTATATTTGTCAATACCAGCAAAAGCGCTAACATCATTGATTTGAAACATCTCCACCTTTGGCTCAGGTATTTTGTTGTTTATCATGTATGGCATTAACCTGCTGCCTACAAAACTGTTCAGGTCATCCTCTGACTCCCATACATTGGCCACATGAACTGTATTGCCAGAGTCATCAAATGCTGCTGCATGGAATAATGCTCCTTTGGGAGGATTGCGCTCCCAGTCAATCTCTTTTCTTAAACTATCGTACATCTGTTTTGTTATGTTATTACCTGTGAATATAACCAAAATTGCCAATATGCCAATCACTGTTCTTCCTAAATATATAACAATTGTGTTATTTTGCAATGATAAATCGTTTGCAGCATTTTCTTCAATCCTCTACTCCAAGTCAAGATTGCCAAATAGGATTTAGGAACAGGAATACAAATAAGATATAGGAATTTCTATTCCACTATTATCTTACAATTCTGCTAGGTAGACCATTGTTTTATTTACTAATGGAGAGTGGAATGACGAATCTGAATATCGTTCCTGTTATTTTTTTATCGCTATTCTTGTATGCCACAATGATATCTATTTCATTCTCTTCCGAAGGCGCCTCATGCCATATGTTTCCGCTGTGGGACTCTATGATTTTCTTTGACAGGTACAGGCCAAGCCCTGTGCCCTAGCGTGATCTTGTAGCAAACTTTTCAAATAGATGGTCTTTTAATCTGGGCGTTGATTCCAATGCCGGTGTCCCTCCCGTAACCAGTACTCTACTACTGCTGTTTGTTTGCCCATAAACATGATCATTTCTATATTTTGCATTTGTTTTGCTGTTTCTACTGGTTTTACTGGCGGCAGTGGCTGCGGAATCAACGGCAACAGGGATGGTGTTTAGCAAACTTGCGTCATAATGGTCGTTTGAGGCAGAATCTGAAGCGGAAGCGGAAGCGGAAGCAGGTGATGGGGCTGATTGGGTTGCTGCTCATCCTTTGTTATTATTGTGGAAACGTAAATCTTGACGTCAAAGGTGAATTTCATTGCGTTATCCAGAAGGTTAAAGATTACCTGGGCAATCTTTTGGGAGTCGCAATCAACATACAGGGGCCGTACGGTGTTGTTGTCATTGCTGTTGTTTTGGGTGCTTTTGCTTGTCGCATGCCCGTTTTCCATTTGGCCTGTCTGCCTTGGTGGTGCTATTGTGTTGCTGTTGTCCCAACTTTTGCCACTGCTCTTCCCCATCTTGTTGTCGTAAAGCGGCAAAAACACTATTGATA
>JADDOW010000017.1 GCA_016782225.1 Nitrososphaeraceae archaeon | reverse complement strand
GGTTATTGAAGGCAATAAACAATCACTCAATCTGGATTCCATTAATTTGAGTTACATCCCACCCGGTCCATTGCAAATCAATATCGATGATTACTTTCCTTGTAGGAAATACAAATACAACCTATTATACATGGGATAAAACTGTTTGAAGTAGATATAATGAGAAAAACAGTTAAGAAAAGGTCTAATAAACAGACCCTAATATGAAATACAAAAGTTTCTTCTTCAGTAGAACATATTATATTATAAATATATATCCAGCAAATCTAAAAAAAGATAATTATTTTTAATGAAAAGTATAAAACTAAGACTTATTGTGTCATCATTATGGTTAATCCAAGAGCTTGGCTTGCAGAAGCGATAGGTACCTTTAGTTTAATTTTTTTCGGAACACTATCAATTACATTGGCAGCTGTTGCTTTCGGTGGCACAGATAATATAGCTGCTTTAGTAATGATTTCCTTAGCACATGCCTCCATAGTTGGAATAATGGTTTATACATTTGGTCATATATCTGGAACTCACATTAATCCTGCAGTAACAATTCCACAGGTATTGACAAAAAAATTGAACCTAAAAGATGGCATAGGCTATATTTCTTTTCAAATTATTGGAGCAATAATTGGGGCTCTTGCACATAAAGCTATATTACCCCAAGGAATAGAAGTCCACTTTGGTACACAAACGGGTCCAAGTCAGTTGCTTAATTTTAATCCTATTTCTGGTACTATAGTTGAACTAATATTCACATTCTTTTTGGTAACTGTTATCTTTATGGCTGCAATACATAAAAAAGCAATATCTTCTTTGGCTGGAATCTCGATAGGTGGAATAATATTCTTACTTCACTTAGTGGGCATTCCATTAACAGGAGCGAGTATGAATCCTGCAAGAACTTTTGGTCCTGCTCTTGTTTCGGGTTTTTGGGATTACCATTGGATATATTGGATTGGTCCTATAATGGGTGGGATAATTGCAGGAGTCATAATGAATTATATTTTCTTTAGGAAAGAAGATGGAGTAGTAGGTGAAGAAGCAGAGGAACTACAAGACAAATAAGAACTATTTTTGATTATGATAATCCTATTGATGTCCCATTTTATGATGCACCTATTGAGCAGGCAAAAGAGAATAAACGTAATAGACAGCAAGGACATTGTAATCAATCTGGAGTAAATGTTTCACTTGACAATGTACAAATACAAATTTCTTCGATTGGTCTTGCCAATCGTGTTTGCAATGTCCTTATTTGCTTTAAGTGTTAAAAGTTCATTTGCAGCTTTTCGTAATATCGAAATCCATTCACCAACATCGTCAGGCACAAATACAAATCCTGTCTTGAACTTGACTTTTTACCAATCCATTGGTGAAGACAGGCACTGTGCCGGATAAAAAATGGGTTAGTTGAACATAATCTACCCAACATGGTGCAAATGATATCTTTTATTTCCTTTTAGTATAAAAGACAGTCTAGGGCACTGCAACTTCTTTTGGCATTGAGTATAAGCATGAGTGAGATATGGATTTCCACTCCTGGATAAACCTTTTGCCTCCCTAGAACAACCTTAGGCTATTTTTATTTAATTATTGATATTAGCTTAATAACTGTTTAAACTCATTATTACTTGTGGCTAACAGGCAATCTATAAAATACCATACAAAATTGTTGTTTAAGCCAAATAAAAGACATTCTCAAACAGAGCAATACCAAGATAAACTGCTAAATCACCTGTCAACTGTCCCGACATTATACCTGTCAGATTACAGATATGGAGGATGCACAACATTCACAGCTCATTTGCTTTGCCTGTTGCAAAAGAAACATGTTTTCTATCTTACACAAGATTTTGAAAAAGAAAAAGGTAATTTCGGCTATGGAATAAGGTATCAGAAGAAACCCCTACAATTCCAGGACAATGTAAAGAAAGTGTTTATTGCGGACATGTATAGAAATTTCCATATCCTGCAAAAACTGGAAAATAAATACGCTACGATTGTCGGTCTCAATATCGAGGGTAGAGCCACACAAAAACATAGACATGATGTTAAAGGCAAATAAAAACTAGAGGAAAATCCAATCAGGATTTATGGACTGACAAACCCTTACTATGTGTCTACAAGGTTAAGAAACCTTGATTTTGACAAGCACTATTATTGTATGTTTGACAAGTCATTTGAGCGAGTGTCTAGTATCCTAGGCATATCAAAATTCATGGTTGATTTGTCAGAAATACCCAATGACGGTGGAGGGGCCCAGTACACATTCCTGGAAGCCATATACAATGACAGTGCAATAATACTCAACAGGAAATGGATTGATAGCATTGACAGGAAATGCCGAGACTTTAAGGAAGGATACAACTGTTACGCTGTGCATAGTTTCAGACCCAAGGTCAGGCGAGATAACCGGTTTTAATGCTGACACCGGAGCCTTGACATATACACCAAGCGATGGCTTTAGCGGCACAGACAGGTTCACCTTCAAGGCTAACGACGGGTCAGCAGACAGCAATACAGCTGAGGTGACCATCAGGGTAACAAACGCATCAGAAGATAGTGGTGCAGCCAATTCAATCATCACACCCCCCAGCAACAACAACAACGGCAATATTGATGGAGGAGGCGCTAGTAATTAATTTTAATGCCTTACTCCACCACTAACGAACAAAGGCTTGAATTTTTTCCTCATCTTATCTTTAACTTAATTATTGAGAATTAGATTCCAGAGTTTTGAGGACAAGGTTCAAGTCAAGTCCTCTTCGGGATATTAATTCTATCAACAAAACAAGAATTATTCATTTCCTTAAATAATACATTCTACAAGATAACCTGATGGATTCCAATACCCCTCTCTACGCTTATCTTGAGTTTGAACATTTTGAGAATTCTTATCGATATATTACTTTTTATCAATTATAAAATGTGTATTGGTTCTTTAACCTTTATACAGAATGATAATAATGTATTTTGTTTTAGAAGTAAAGGTAGTGACAATCATATAGAAATAAGATTATCATGACTATATTTAATATCATTACCAAAAATCAAAGCTATAAACCTTTGGAAAAGTTCCATGCCATTTTTGCCGCATATCCCACTCGGTCCATTGCATTTATGCATTTTATAGATGTGTCTTTAAATAATGATAAAATTATCATAAAATAATCTCAATGTTTATGCTAAAAAATTGGTGAGTTGTTTGCAAGTAAATTGACAAAAAATACATTAGTATTGGGAAAGACTAATGTAAAAGACATTAATAAATGGGACCCGTAATAGATCTATTACTAAACCCCTTGGTCCCACTAACTACATGGGATCATATACTTGGTGCACCATTGTTAGTTTGTCTAAAGAAAATGGAAATGAAGGAGATGGTATGATAATGCCGGCAAACTGTCCACAACAATCAATAAAGTTAAATATCATGATATGAGAATATATTATTGTATTTTTATAAATGTGGAGAGATTTAAATTTTGTTATAGATATATTTAGTAACACGCTAAATAATATTTTGGATTACTATCCACAATTCATAATTTAGCAATTACTGTATTGGTTATTCTTCTTAAATAGATAATAATTTCTCAACTATGTGATGAATGTGATCTATGTTATGAGGCCGTTTCAACTAAACCAAAGACATGTTGTTGAATAACACGGAGAGCCTCTGCTATGTTCAAATTAGATAATCCGATTCTGACTACGTACTAGATCAAAATGTCATTTTAATTAATTCACCGAACAAAACCCTTCTCACATTCATCACATCCATCACATTAGCAATATCAATAGTTAAAAGATGTTATACAAAGATGGCTAAAGACATTACGGATTTGAGCAATCTGTCATACCAAATTAACCAATGCCATGTTTATGATTTGCAAATATTAGAATCCCATTACCACAAGGAACTTAATCCCCACGGATCCGCTGACCAAATATTATTAGTTAAAAGTAACATAAAGCAAGAATATGATTCAATGGACAATATCGTCATAACCATAAGATTGTAGTTTGCTTTCAACAATCGCTTTACGGGCATTCGGCAATGCCCATAATTTCATAAAATGGATAATCCCTCAACCGAATAACATATTATAGTTATTGTCATGGCTAATAATTTTTTGTAACAAATTTTCTTTAACTGATGGCCATTCAGATCGAATAACGCTGTAGCAAACAGTATCTCTGATTCTCCCATTTCTCATTATTTTGTGACATCTCGAAATACCGTCTTGCTTTGCCCCTAATCTTTCAATAGCTTTTCTTGACACCTCATTAAGAATGTCAGTCCGTATTTCTACGGCAATGCAGTTTAACTTTTCAAATGCATGTTGCAACATCAGAAATTTTGATTCGGTATTTACAGCAGTTCTGCGGTAGGATTGTGCGATCCATGTGTGACCTATTTCAAGACGATGATTGTCATAATCGATGTTTAGATAACGCGTTGTTCCAACAATTTTGTTTGATTGTTTATGGATTATTATAAAGGGTAAGATCGTTTTCTGCTCTTTCACTAAATCTTGCAAATATTTTGACATTTCACTCATGCTTGGAAACAACGCATAAGGGTTATTCCATATCTCGCCGTCTTGTGCAGCAGATGACAATCCATCTAAATCACTAATAGATGGTGGACGCAGAAGAACATATTTTCCCTCGAGAGATATAGGCTTGATTTTCAATATGTATGATAAAAATTAGAATCATCATTCTATTTATTTTTTATAACATTCATTTTAAAGATAATTAAATAATAAAAAGACAATATTGATCGTTTATTAAAGATGAGGAGGCTTTTTAAACATTTAACAGTTCCCATATACCTAATGGATTCGAATCCCATCGAACACGCTACTTATTCATAGTAACGACTAAGATACAAAATGATCATAGATTAAATAATATGTTATACAAAGATTAATGCTTTTATCGGATAGAACTATAATTTCGCAAGAAAATATAGTCTTATTCAATAAAAGCAAAGAATTATGATCATCTTGAAATCAATTTCCATTTTACTTCTTTTGATTAAAATTATGATGTATCTTTAACTAGCGACAAGAATTCGCATCGTTGTTCGCCAATATAATATAAGGTTGATGAAAAATAGTATGATCTAATCTATTCTGGTGGTATTAGATTCTAATCATACTCTAGTTATCTTATTAAATAATATAAAAAATTGAAATTAAAGTTGAAACCTATCAGGTTATCATTGTAGAGATCATTCGAGTAGAATGATAATTGGTATTGTCTTATTCCTGTGGATTTTGCTAAAAGGAATCAAACCCTCCAGTATCCATTCCGTAATCTGCACCCATATCGCTAAAACCACCTGTGTCGCCTGTGTCAGAAGTCCCTGTGTCAGATGCTGCTCCTGTATCTTCAGCACCCGATCCTCCTGATTCATCTACTTGCCCTTCAGTCTGAGCACTTTCAGCCGGATTCATTGCCATTCCCATAAAAGCCATCATAGATCCAAACATTACCATGCTCATTATTCCAGAAAATAACATCATCGGCATCCAACTTCTATTATCGTCCATCATGCTCTGCATTTGACCCCTATTACCGGTTTCATAGAGTTGTTGAAGTCGCTGAGACTTGTGTGATAATTCTTGTTTTTTTGATTCTAGTATTCTAAATCCTGTATCTGTGATGTGAACTTCGATTTTCTTGTTACCAAAAAAGCCCTTTTTTACTACCCTGGTAATTAGCTTTTGAGTTTTCAGGTCATTAATTATTAGTTCTACTTCGTCTTTTGATAACTTTGTAACCTTGGCAATGCTGTCTATCTTTTTCATACCCCGAGAGATCGCATCTAAAACCATGAAATGATTTGGACTTTCGTTAAATCCAATTCCAGAAGACATATTATATACAGGTTAAAAAAATATTTAAACTATCCAGATGGTTTCGATACAATACTGTTTGCATACTCTATTGTGATTCATAGTATTCTATTGATGATCCATTTCGGGTCAAATTTGTTTCACATACCACCAAACCCGTGCTTTATTCTTATTTCTTTATGAACTTATGGATTAGTATAATATTAAAAGATTAAAAATAACTTTTTGTAATCTTTAAGTAAATGAACCCGTTTACATACCATACTCAAACCCCCTTGGGCCCATAAGATATCTGTTCGCTTTTATAGGCCCAGGCTAAATTATAACCATAAATAAATGACTGTATCTTCTTCCGCCAATCAAATCTATGAAAATACGGGTCTTTCACCTTACCTAAAATTTATCTATGCTCTTAGAGCTCCAGAATCAAAGAGACAATACCCTAAAAGACTGCAAATATTTCTTGATTATCTAAAAATCAATGGCTTGACAATTGAAGAAAAATCCAATTTGTTTTATAGGCAAATAGAAGAAAGAGGAAGAAATTGGCTAGAAAGTGAACTAATAAAATTTTTTACATTTCAAAATAAAAGGGCAGAAAATAAAGAAATTTCCACCAGAGACGATAAAGAACTATCTTAAACCTGTTAAACTCTTTTGTGAAATGAATGGAGTCATAGTTAATTAGAAAATTATATCAAAGGGTATTAAAAGAGAAATTAGGTGCTCTAATGATGGTCCACCATCAAAAGAAGAAATTCAAAAACTATTGGAGTATCCTGATAGACGAATAAAACCAATTGTTCTGATTATGGTTTCTTCTGGAATAAGAGTGGGTTCTTGGGGCTATCTTAAATGGGGTGATATTACTCCAATTATAAAAAATAATTCAATTGTAGCTGCAAAAATCAAAGTACTCAATACAAAGACAAACAAGTATTATTTCTCCTTTATTACTTATGAAGCATATGATGCAGTCAAAGATGGATGGAGTTTCGCCAATCGTTTGGAGAAAAAATTACTTCTGATTCATGGGTAATGCGTAACTTATGGCAAATTAAAAGCCAAAGATATGGCAATTATCTAGGGCTTGCTAAACATCCGATAAAATTTAGTGTTGATGGTATTAGGATGCTAATAAATGATGCCTGGAAAATCCAGGTGGTGCGAGAAAAAAATGAAAATGGAGAAAGATATGCTTTTAAAAGCCTTCATGGTTTTCGTAAACTTTTCGAAACTGAATGCCAAAGATCTCTTAAATCAATAAATGTCTCAATACTAATGTCTCATGATACAGGAATTGTGCAGCATTATTATAAACCGAGAGAAGATTTGTTAGATGATTATCTTAAAGCTGTTGATTCACTTACCATTAATGAAGAGTATAAACTAAAAACACAGGTTAAAGAGTTAACAAAGAAAAACAACGAGAAAGATTTCATGATAAATGTGGCAATGATGGAAAAAGACAGAGAAGTAGAGAATCTCAAAAAGCAGGACAAGATTAAGGAGCAGGCTTTAGTAAAGTTATCAGATCAGGTAATGTTGCTTATGAGGAATATGCAAGCTATGAAAAGCAAAGATAGATTATGAACATATATGTTGTAAATTAATTTCGACTAATATCAGTGTATCTCTATATATTGTTATATGGTGGTAAAACTCAATATTTTTTGGCCACAGCGATTACATCTAACTGTTCCATTTGGATTAATCATCTTTTTGGTTTTAACTCCTTGAAATAAATCTTGCAAATAATCCCATATGCTAATAGGGCTGTAAAAACAAAAATCATTGTCACATTTAAGGCAGCGGTATTCTACTACTACTGTATCAAACTTGTCTTTCTGCCTAAATAAAACATCTTCATAGTGTCCACAATTTGAAATAGTTTCTTTTATTGTACTATCTGTTCTAAGTTTCAGATGATGTGTAAATAATATTTGATTCTCTCTGTTGAGCTCATTGAAAGAATGATCCCACAATTTCCATAACTTTCTGTTTAACCTTTTGTCCGTGGTCCTAAGGAGTATCATATATGAAAATAAATCATTTTCATTAACAATGCATTTATTTTCATATATTATATTTTTTCTTAAAAAGTCAATAAAAATATTGAATATAGGTGCATCCCTAATTCTTCTCAAGTATATTTTACAGAAATAATCCAATGAATACGACTCTTCATTGATGTAGGACATCAAAAATTCATATAATGCACGAAAAGAGTTTTTCTTATTATTTACAAATCCTATCTCAATTAACAATGCTATCAAAGTACCAAATCTTGTTAATTTATATTCAAAAGTAGATCCTTTTCCTTTTTCTACCATTGTTTCTCTTTCTATTAGTATTTTCCAGGATACTAAATTAGAAAAGTATCTTCTTAATGTTTTTTCTCTATCCTCTATTATGTGTTTTTGCTTTTTTCTTATCGAAGTATTTTTGTTTTTTTTATTCTCTGTTGAGTATTTAAAACCACATAGTTTGCTACTTCTCTTACCTTGTAATATGAATTTGCATCTTTCAATAAAAACCTAATAATGTTTTGATAATACCTGGATTTAATGCGAAAACCTGCACTTTCATATTTATAGAAGATATCTTTTAGAAATGGAACTTTATAATTACTTGCCCCGGATATGCTATTACTCATAAACCTCAATCTAATTTGCCAAGTAACTGTTTTGGATATTACTCAAAAGTAAGACCATTTTGGCTGTTACATTTTGGGGAAGGCGACCTCGATTCTTTTTTAGGATATTCTACCAAAGCCTGCAAATATCCATACATGCTTGTAAGAACTGGGGTTGTATGGTTACAGGAGAAACAATACCCAGATAGAATCACGGAGTTCAACAAATGATTGTATCTATATCTTAGTACTTCAAAGGCGCGTAAATTATTACTCTTTTTTTCCTGTAGTGATTCAATTGACAATTTTAATCTGTAAGCAAATTTTTCATAATCTGTTGGAAATTTATTTTTAAACTCATTTACCGAATTTATTAACACACTGAACATGGATACACTATTATAGAAAACTTGGAAATTTCTCAGTTTGTTTATTACAAAATTCTTATCATTTGGAGGCTCTTTTAAAATTTCCAATATGTTTGAAATTATTGTTGCTTCAAATAGACGTTTATCTTTGTTATAACAATTGGAAAAAAACATGACACAGAATTTGGCATGAGCGTAATTCTGAGACTTGAAGTAAGTTAATGCCTGATTGATTATTTTATCTATTAATAATAGTTATTTGTTTTTTCGCTAAATTTTAAAATCAATGCTATTAATTTGCCTAAATCCGTTTACTTATATTCAGATGCTTCATTCATGATTGGAGAATCCATGGATGTTGATTCAATTATATCTAGAAGCCTAAATTTCTCAAGGAATAATATAACAGTTGATTTATTTTGGTTTATTCTGTTTAGCCGGTTTGTCTTGTTTTTTGCCCTTGATATAATTTGATATAAACTGGGCAATTACTTATGAGCCATTCAAGAAGATCTTTAACATTAATAAAGATTCTATTTTCAAACTCTGTGTAATAATCAAGTATGTATCTGCATATTACTGATTTATCTGAAAATTCGTCAATATGCGATTTGGGAAATTTCCCTTCACCATATAGTTGAGATTTGGTCTCGTCTTCGTCTTTATTTACTCTATTGTATTTATTAATTTTTTCAAATAGAAACCCAAATCCACAGTGCTCGCATTCTATTGGTCTGTCGATATAATCATAAATTGTGAGAATGGTTTCTTTTGTATATTTTGAATTTCTATCATGCATGGCAATTACAAATGCTCTGCACAAGTATCATAAAAGTCACTCTGTTTCTAAATGGATTTGAATTTAAAAATAATAAGAGTATTGGAGGGAGATGAAAGCCTACTCTTAGTTTTGCCAAAAGAGGTTGCCATAGCACTTGACATTTCAGATTAGGATTGGTTGGAATTTGATGTAATAAAGAACAAGGGAATTTTTATAAAAAAAGTAGAAATTGATGACCTGCCCTCAAAGCCGTATTGTAAATGAAATAGGTCTAACCTAAACACCAAGGGAGTTTATTTTTAATGTTGTCTTCGATTACAGATATTAATAATAGCATTAAACATAATGTCTTTATTTTTTATTACAAAAGATACAGGACAATAGTCTTCAATCATCATTTCGATCTTATCAAAATTCAAGCAATAGGTAAAGATCTTTGAATTTTTATAATTCATCTGTTGAGGATGCGTCTAAAATTAAAAAGAGTGTACCACTACTATCAAAGAAAAGTGTCCTTAATGAAGATTTGGTACATGGTACATCCACAAGAAAGTATGTCGCAGAAATACAAATCAGGGAACTTTCTGAAAACATATTTCAATGCAATGGCCTAGGAATAACTTTTCAGGACATCATGACTCATTTTGGAGTAAGTAAACGAAGAGCCCAAAGGACATTAAAGCATTTTCGCAGGAAAAGGTTCCTTTTTACGGCCGAAGATATAGAAAAACAGGATATTCACCTAAATGGCATCAAAAGAGAAAACCCGCAAAGATACTATCTGTCCGAGATGAAGGCGAGAATCATTTGGAATAGAAAAAACAATGTCCAAATGGATACCACGGATATAAGCACACAAAATCAGCACAAGATAACGCATTTCCAAGAGTTGCTTGCGCAACTCTCCCTGATATTGCTATATACCACAAACTGCAACTAAAAACTAAAGTAGACCGGGAAAACTTTGACCTGTTGAAACTGCCCAAAACTGGGATTGCCAAGGTTCACAGTGAAAGAATAGGCCAGGCACATGGTCCCCACAATGTTGAGTATCACATACACACAAACGGAACCGTTATGGTATACATCTCCTGTTGCGACAAGCCTTTCCGGCTTGTCGATGAGCAAGACATTCTAAAAATCATGATGTTCCTTAGCAGGGTGTAGGACAGGCTAAAGGTTCTGTTGGGTGACAACAGGGATGATGTAGTCCCACCAGTTTTGGAATGGGTCCTAAAGGCCTGTGATGTAAACAAGGATATTGAGATTGACAACATGGCCCAACTTACATTACCTGACATTCAAATATCTTTGGCCGAAAAGGCATTTAGGGGCTATGTCAAACTGATAGGTGAAAAAGCGTATTACAGAATGGAGCAACCCTTCACACCAAATGAAACAGTGTCGACAGCCCTAGAAAAACTGAGAACAGACGCTAAACTGGATGTGGATTCGTTATCGCTGTAATTGGTATTGTTATAGTCATCCATTCTATTTCGTATTGATTTGTCATGCATATGGATATAGATGATGCATATTGTTGCCACTTTTGCAAGAGATGGTTACCAATAATTTGATTTCAGACCCTATGGAAGTGATGGTTGCGGTAGTGAATAAGAGAATAATGTCACCTAATCTTTATTTGTTTTTAATCTATCAAGGAGAGATTGGTTGCTGGCTTGTGGTTATATCACCAGTGAACGTGGGTTATGCTTGTGCTAATTGGGATTCCTGTTTTTTTGTGGTTGCGGAATTTATGTAAATACTTCGACGGTACCATTGTAAAATGTAAATGAAAGGCTATTTTATGGATCTAGTTATAATTCGACCATTATAAGTGATGCTTATGCCTTTCTTTTAGAATATAATCTACATACTGTTGCATATCATGCAGCCTAGTTCTTGTGTCGTCAAGTTGAGCCAAAGATTCCTGCAGTTGTTCATATGTCTCAGATCGCCTCCACAGGCTTTCAAATATAGGGGCATATTACAACACAGTGGCCTTGCTGTTGGAGTATGTTCCAAGCCCAATGGCCAGCTCTTCGTCTAACACCTCAGAGTCATCTCTTACCTCAACCTACAGTGAGTATTTTTTGTCTATTATTAACAGTGATGTTATGGTGTCCATTGTTTGGGGAATGAATTGGATGTCTATGTTTTGCTTGTATTTTTCTTTTAGTTGTCGCACGGTGTACCTTATCTCATCATCTGCAGGTGTCATGATTTTTATGCTTAACCCTGGCCCATGCAGATGCTCACTTCGGCCCTTTAATGATAAACTAATGTGACTCCCATTTTCTTGGCGATGAAAGGTGTTGACAGTGGGGAACGCCATCAGTATTTCTTTCTTGGCTGATTTTATGAGACTGAAGGCTATTTTTTGTATTTGGTTTGGGTCTGACACAGTCTCTATGACTTCTGGTTCTATCCCTTCCTCAATCTCCCTGATCCTATGCATTGCGGGAATTGCCTTTTCCCACAGCATGTCAAAAAAGTATTGCTGCTGCTCTACAAATGATTTCACACTAGTAACAAGGCTTTGAGATACAGGTTTAGCCTTTTCTACAACGGGAGTAGCAGAAAATATTTTTTTGTCTGTTAACAGGAAGTTTCCCTTTATTCCCTCAAGGTGCCTAAGCTCAAATACATCCGTTAGTTTCCTGCAATACTGAATGTTTTCCTCAACTATTTCCGTGATAAATCTTAATCTCCCCCCCTCTTTTTTTTAAATCCAAATAAGCATTAACAACATGAGGATTGCTTAAAATGCTGAAGGCAAATCCTTTGTTGAACAGTTATCAAAATATTCCTCTATTAGTTTTAACTGATCTAATACATAGGAATTGATTTTATCAACTCCATGTATTACTTGGGTGCTTTCGCAGTCTTCAATTCCCAAAGTTAATTCACTGTATAAATAAATAGAGAACAATCAAGATATAAAAATATGAATTAAAATTGATCAAACTATGGGCTATCTATCTACTTGTCTAAGTTTAAAGTAAATTTCAGGACTGCTTCCAAGTTAGCGGCGGCAAAACCGCCGCCAAATCATCAGGTTACAATGGTCATGTAGACTTATTTAAAATAAAGTTGTATGCCTATAGCAATAGCAATTATTATAAATCATAATTGGATAATATGCATCAATGAGCGATATAATAGATAATGCAACAAAGAAAATGAAAAATGCACAGCAAGACTATAACGCCAAAGCAGAGACCGAACAAGACCATGCCGAGGGTAAGCCAAGTTCTGAAACATTGAACAAGGCAAAAGAAAAGGTTAAAGACGCCTTTTCCTAGATTTTTTTATGTTGTTTATCATCTGGCACCAAAAAAATGGCTATTATGCCATGCATTAGTTGCCTGATTGAAAGTGATTGTTGATGTAGCGGCGGCGGCGTTGGCCGCCATGGTATATTTAATTAGTCAGGTGCCTTGGCCTATAATTGGAACTCGACATGTCCAACCAAACATAGATTGTATACAAAGTTCGCAACCTTAACCAGTTACGTAGAGTTAATCAGTTGAAGTATAAAGGACATTGAATAAAATATCCTATTGTTTTATTCGTATTAATTATGCTAGAAGGGGATAGATGATTTTCAAATATTTCAATTGCAATTATATATCATCTATGATAATAATTTTGTTTTTACCAAGGACTATAATAATATGAAAGCAGGCATTTTTAATTAGGCCATACTAGATATTATTTTATGATGATTCTATTTATTTATAATTTATGTTTATTTAATGCAGATTTTTTAAATATTTAGGTATATCATTAATATATATTATAATAATCACACAGAATTATATTATTATGTACATTTAAGACAGGATGAATACTATTTTCTCGATATTCATGGTGTCATATTTTGCAGTTATGCTTGCATCAGGTCCAATTTCCTCAAGTCTCTTGACTTCAAGCACAGATGGACCCTCACTTTACAATTATTTCAATAGACACATAGCGTTTGCAACAGCTGAAGGCGGAGGGGGTGATGACGGCGGAGGCAGCGAAGAAGAAGGCGACACAAGCGGAGGCGGTGAAAAAGAAATTGCCAATGAAGATAATGGCAATCCTGTGGCGGATGAATCTGGTGAATCAGGCAATCCTGTAGCAGAACTCGGTGATTTAGGAAATCCATTAGTAGGGCTCGTCGAAGGTTCAGGCGAAAACTTGGGTGCAACTACACCAACACAACAATGCGATCCTTCCTCTGCAGCTGATTGCATAGTGCCACCAAACACCAACACCTGACGATGATTGTCTCTTTGACCCTGACCTACCAAAATGTGCCCCTGGTCCGGATGGAAAATGTCCAGACGGATTTGGCATGAACGGAGACGGCCAATGCATCCCTAAAGGTGGATGCCTGGAAGGATATCACAGGGTAGAGGATGATGAAAGTGGTAGATGCATTTCCAATACAGAAGGATGTCCAGAAGGAATGATATTTACCACTAGCAAGAAAAGTTGCGAATACAAAGAAAACGTATGCCAAAAATATCCAGAACTAAAAGAATGTATAGAAGCACCAACACCAACACCCACATGCCACCCTTCATATTCACCTGTATGCATAAAATCACCACCGTCAGATTTGGATTGTCCTCAAATTCCCCATACAAACTTTAATGTTAACGGACCTGATCCTCGTGATTTAGACAGGGATAATGATGTAATAGGTTGTGAATCTGATGAGACTGGTGGTGGCGGCGATGGCGGCGATGGCGGCAATGGCGATGGCGGCAATGGCGGCACTATCCGTAACACAATAACACAAACTGGCACAATAGTCATCCAAGACCGAACTGGAAGTATAACTACAACACCGAATTGCGCTCCAATAGAGAGAACTGTGTCTTTGGGTCCATCGACAATGGCAGCGGAGGGAATGCGAGTAATTGCAACACTTTCTCTATGCCATGTGCTTGACGGAACAGTTTTGCTCAATCTTCTAACCAACGGAATTCAGCTTGTGGCGGCAAATGTGGTGGCAGGGCAGCCTGTAAAAGCAATATCTGTCAACAAGCAATTGATGGCTAATTTGGGAAATGGTCAGGGACTCTACTCTGTGGATCTTGGTGATAGAATGTCGGACACAACTTCAAATAAGGGAACTCAAGCTACGCTAAATGACAACATCAATACGATATTGTTGTGGAATGACGCTGGAAGAAGCGTTAATTTCAAATTCGACAACAACTTGGCATTAAACATTGTCAGCCACAGATAAGAGCAACAACCTTTTTTTCATTTTCAGTTTTAGTTTTTTTGAATGCAGTTCCCATATGTGGTTGTTATACAAGTCCACTTTCTTCTTCAGGTCCAAAGCAGGTTAGGAGTTTTCAAAAGTCAAACTGTCTGCTATTTATGCATTGAGATTCTCTTCTTTTATGAATTTATACAGTCATAGGACCATCGGCATGTCAGTTGGAACATTTAGCATAACAAATAGTGGATACAAGAATATGTAAAAATCTTGTCCTTGGGCAACCCATCAATGGTTTGTGTTTTTTATCAAGGTTTTTTAATCATCTGTTGTAAGAGAGTACATTTTGCCGTAACAAAAAATACACAATACATCCTTTTACCTAAAGGATAGTTCCTTGACCTTTCTACTTCATTACAGATTTACAGTGGCCAAGCATTTCCATTAGCTCCGAAACCTCTTTCTTAAGTTGCATCTTTAACGAATTCAACCGCCCAATTTCTCTAGCAATTTCATATAGGTCATTATCCAGATTCTTTAGTTTTTCCACTTGCTGCACAATGTTGGATATGTCATTCCTGTTATTTAACCCATGCCACTTTAGTTGCTTGTGTAGATGTTCTAGAAGTTGTATATCCTCATCACCCAGTTCCCTATACATCGTCATCAGTTTGTACTTACTTGTGAGTTGCAAGTATTCGTTAAATCGGTCCAACACCTCCCATGCATCCAAATTCAAAATAATCGCAACATCCACCAAACTGTTGTTTTCCCTAAAAAGTTTGAATGCTC
>JADDOW010000049.1 GCA_016782225.1 Nitrososphaeraceae archaeon | reverse complement strand
AACACAGATAATGTCAAGCAAAAGATATAGGTTTTTAAGAATCCTTGCAAATCCAGAATCCCAAAAATTCCACATTATCGACATTAGATAAAATAATTTTATTTTAATAAGGTTCAGCAATTTCAATTCATTTGTTTGAATCTAGGCAACAGATGACTTGACCTGATCCATCAGTAAAAAAACTGACAACAATTTTTCCCCAAGATAAAAACTTTCTGAATAATACCAGTAATAATTGCAAAAAAGCAATTGAATTACAAATTGATTTAGAAACATTATTGCTTTGGCATTAAAGCACAAAATCTATCATATACACCCATTAATGTCTATAGCAGGATAGTTTCCACTGTAATCTTGCTCATCTTCATCCAATATCATTCTTCTCAAATACGCAGAAGCAGTCAAGAGATCTACATTCATGGAGTTTGCCTCAGAGAGAATCAGCCTGTTTATTCAATACATTCTGTTAGAAGAGGCAAAGTTATCCTGAACAACTTTAGAAGGATTGTCAGAGCCCACTGCTTGAATTATCACCCTCGACAGAATTTTGCTAATGTTTTCAGGTTTTGCATGTCTATGCACTTTATCAAACAACAGTTTCTCTAGTTTTTCAAATGGTATCACAATCTTTTCCAATTTGCCATTAATCAAATCATCCCACCCTTTTCTAAATACCTATTGGAGTAACTGATCCTTTAAATTTTTTCAGGGGACCACTACTAACCTGTTTGAAGGAGGAGGAACTGCAACCATTTCTTTGGGTCCCTGTGTATTGAGCCTTCTATGCTTTGAGGCAACAGTGTAACGATCTTGTGGATTGCCAAGACACCAAATTGAATTAGCAGTTTTAGACCTGTTTCCCGATTGAGTTTCAATCCGGGGATAATCCCTTATGGATAGATTTGCCATGTCTTTCCTCATTCCATTTTCTGGTAAATGTTTTTGGGCATCATGAGCAAACGTAAATTGGCCTTTTCATATCCACTATGGAGCAAAGTCGGGTTATAAAGATGAGAACTTGCAAATATAGTTTCAGGTTTTATTATATATGGATTTTGAATGAAATTACAAAAATGTCTTTGCCAACTCTAAAAATGATATCACGTTCCTTAAAATCAGATGCCTCAAAATAAAATGTGCTAGATTCTGGTGGTCGCGGGCATTACTTTTTTGACTAGACTATTTATTGAGATAGTTAAATCAATGAGTAACTCGAGTTACTCATGGTTATTTACAATGCAAAATATTATACCAAAAGTTTCCATATATTTTATAAAAGTAACAAAGCAAAGATAATGATGGTCAAGGCATATAATGCTCATAACAACTTTTAATGAACTTAAAACAAATACTGACGTAGTTTTATGGTGAACAGGGAAAAGGCATGGATATACGAAATACATATTTAATGATTGTCCTTGATATGGAATTTTGCTTGTAAGGTATTTTCCCCGCAATAAAATTCAAGTATTTGAAGTAGCCGAATTAATTACATAAATCTCCATGTGTAATCCAATAACATTGGAATTATATGTTGCAATGAATTATTTTTTGTAAAAATTCATTTTTCATAAGATTAAGTTAACCATTTCTTTAACGCTTACATCACATAAATGGCAATAGATCTGATACCAAAATCTCAAATTGTCGGGACCTTTGTCCTGGTTCCCATGCTCTTAAAACCGCTGAAGACAGACGCAATCAATAATTGATTTTTATTGTTTATTTTCAGTTTGGAAAACGAATCTTAAATTGTAGAGTCTTGTGACTTTCAACTCAGATTGTGTAATAATATAATCACAATGTTCTTTATATCTTAAAGGTAATATATATAGATGCAGTAAATATGAAGAAGGAAAAATGTTTAGTGTTGGAGACAAATATGATAAATTAAAAAAAAATAATGACAAAACATTGTTCAAACATAATTATGAAGGTGAAACAATAGTTGAGAAAGCAGAACAGTTTTTTTTTCCAATATACGGTTTAAGAGACATAAAGGAAAAACTATACCAAGTTTTAACTGATTCTAAACAAAATAACATTTTATTAAGTGGACCAAGTTCATCCTCTAAAGATATGTTCTTAACAAAAATTCATGATCAATGCAACGATGTTATATATTATGATCCAGCATTAGAGAAAAGGCCAGATTTAGCAGATCAAATATACAAAAATAAAAACGTTAAAGTAATAATAATAGACAATATCAATAAATTAAGAAAAAGCGATTGGAACATTCTACCGCATTTACTAAAAAATGGCATTATAGAAAAAACAACTAAAACCAATAAAATTGAAATCAAAATAGATAACATCAAAATATTTGCAGCATTAGATGATCAAAATAGATCAGACAACGATGAACTGTTAAGTAAACTAAGAGCACTGTTCGTAGAATTCAATATCTCTGAATACACTGATGAAGAGTTTATCGAGTTTGTCAAATTTTACTGTAGAGACAAACTTCCAGATGAAAAAAGCGAAATAATGGCTAGAGAGTTAATTAAACATAACTCCAAAGTTATCAAAGAGGTAATTAGGTTTAGTAAGATCTTACGAGAAACCGACACTAAAGAAGACATTGTTCGCATAATAGAAGACAGAATGAAACAGAGACCACCTAATGATACTGATGTGTAATTTTACCTATGTTAAATATATGGTAATCCAAATATTTCCAACATTGGAATATAATTTACCATTTGATAGCATTTTCAATGGATTTGGAGATTTCAGTTTTATTAAAAGCACAAGTTTTTGTCATAAATCAAGATTTGATATCGAACTCAAATAATTATCCGAGATATTTTATTTTAAATCTGTAATGTGACATCTGCTTCGATTCCTACAGGTAGATCGACCAAATAAGTCGTCTCACTTCCATCATAGTTGATGTGGGCTGTATAGCCTTAAAGAATTCTCACTGTGCTTTGCCTATAAATATTCAATCGCCAATATTGGTTACAGATATCCTGTTACTTACAATATTTTTATTTAATATTAATTCTTAAACAAAGTGATTATCTGCTAGAAAGTGCAATACAACCCCTCTCCACCACAAGGAATTTAATCCCGCATCTCGCACCTTTTAGTGATTGAAACAAGTCATTTATTGACCCGATCGTTGACCTGCCTTACTGCATTGTTTTTGGGTTGTTTTTACTTAATCCACCATCAAAAAAAGGATTCCTAAAAAGGGGATAAACATCTACTAAGCCCTAATCAAAAAGTCTAATTAGCAAATATCGATATGGATACAGGAGGGATATTGAACACCCATGCAAATGGAGAAGCCCTAACCAATTTCACTGTTTCAGTATAACTTTAGAACCCATTTAGCAAATAATGCATTGGTTTCTCCAATGGTTGATGCAAGTATAACAAATCAAAGAAGATTATTGGCATCTCAAAGCAGCGGTATATGTCACGGCACAAGGTTGAGTTAGATGAGAACGGGAACAGGAAACACCAGAACTAGTTCCTCTTCAATTACAATTTGGGATGTTATTTAAATGGTGGACCAATTGTCTGTGTTTCTATTGGCATATTGTTTTAGTTAATCCAATTGGAACGCCTATTGCCTGAATGCCCTCGCTATCGACTGTTTAATCTTCACTTGGGCATGGGATACCTTACTACTTCAAACTTGAAGAGTGAGAGTTAGACATTTTTAAGAAGAGTTCGATAATGGACATATGGATATAAGCTACATATGCGATGTTCCGTTTCCAAAAAAAGGAGCCCTAGAATGAGGTTTCATACCGAGAAGAGTGGCATCCGCGTATTAGGAATAGCTGAAAGCTTCAGAAAAAACAGTGCTTGTTCCACGCTTGCAGGAATAGTAATGCGCCGTGATCTGGTGATTGACGGTATTGTTTTTGGGAATGTCACGATTGAAGGAAATGATTCTA
>JADDOW010000072.1:5553-15983 GCA_016782225.1 Nitrososphaeraceae archaeon | reverse complement strand
TGAAATTTTGTAAACAAAAGGTAGATCTCGATACTTTTGTCCCATCGTTTCTATGTATCCATAACTAATAAAATAGATTTTAGAATTCATGTCATTAAATTAAAACCCATTCTGATTATTTAGTTCCTTTTTTGGAATGTTAAAATTTATCAAGTCACATTTAGGGCCTATCCCAAAAATCGGTAGAAATATAGCTTTATGTCGTTCTTAATCAATATGTGTCCAGCTGCAATCGCCATAAGAACAACAACAAGCACACTATTACAAAGATTCCTGATGAGTTATGGGACGGGGTAAGTGCCATCTTGCCAGATGAAAAACCAAACAAGGCCATAGGCCGTCCGATTGTTCCATTTAGAAAAGTGATGGAGGGTATTGTTTACATTCTTAGAACCGGATGCCAATGGAAGATGCTACCCAAAGGATATGGTTCTGGTTCCACATGCCATAGGAGATTCCAGCAGTGGATTAAGGCAGGCGTTTTCAAAAAGATGTGGATTAGGTTGTTAGATCTATATGACCATGAAAAGGGTATCAAGTGGACATGGCAATCGCTTGACAGCATATCGATAAAGTCGCCTTTTTGGGGGGGGAGATGACCTGTAGTAATCCCACAGATAGAAGCAAACTGGGCACAAGAAGGCACATTTTAACAGATAAAGATGGCATACCACTCTCAGTTGTCATAACACCAGCAAATAAACATGACGTAAAATCAGTGACAGATGTGGTTGATGGGGTTGTTATCAAACGGCCCACCATGCCGCCCTTTTTGTCAACATCAAAAGAAAGAAGAGGGAAAAACCAGCATCAACACCTATGCCTTGATAGGGGATACAGTTCTAGACCAGTAAAACAGGAGATAACCAAACGGGGTTATGTTCCTCACATACCATACAAAAGAAAGAGGGGCCAGAAGAAAAAGGCACTATGCCAAAAGAGACGTCCCTCTTCTGCAAGAAACAGGCGATGGGTCGTGGAGAGAACGAACTCATGGCATAACCGGTTCAGAAAGCTGTCCATCAGATATGAAAAGAAAGTTGAGAACTACCTTGGCCTGGTACATCTGTCATGCAGTATCATCATCCATAGGAAAATAGTTTTGGGATAGGCTTTTAATAATTCCCTAAATTCACCAATCATCAATTTATTTCGAAATTAGTAAATACTATATAATCATTAATTATACTTTATTGTACAACATTGTATCTTATCATCTCCGCGCTTTTATGACAGCGTCAATGATTTTGATAATATTGTTGGTTGTTTCGATATTATGTTATTGTTTTCCTTGATTCCATCGTATTAATAAAGAATTTAAATCTAGGAAATGAATTTTATTGCTAGAATCTAAGGTGGCTAGATATTTCTCCATCGCCTTTATTCCATGTTTATCCTTGTATACGGAATTTGTTTGTCTTTGGGTCCCTATACTCGTATACTTTTGATTTTCTACCATGAACCTTTTTGCGAGTCTCTAGTCACCTTTCTTCCTCAAATTCCAGGTCACATTTGCTACACTTAAATGCCAATTGTATCCCTTATTGATGAAAAGATTCAAGTAAATAATCATTATTTGGGAGTTAATTTTTCTATATCTATATCACAAATAATGGCAATACTTTATCGTAAGGGTTCAACAATAACAACCCCTTCTAACATCCATCATTGCCATAATTAATTGGCATTACACAAATGTAGATAAAGGATGTCATAGATTTGAAAAATCTGTTATATCAAATGAACTCATAGCAGAGTTATTTGATTCATAATAAAACCATTTTATAACAAGTAACTTAATCCATATAGGGTCCATTTACCATGTGAATCAAAATATTTTCCCAATACGTGGAAATACACCAATTTGCATCCGAAGCATCCATGCCTCCGGAAAGTGCAAATGGAAAGGTTGTTTGAGATTATCTTAAATCCTGTATCTTGAAGTAATATTCTAGTTATCGTCATATGTTACTATTTAAAGCCGAATGCTCGTAGCTACCGGAGGTATTTTTATCCATATTGGATGATTAATAAATTGTATTAATTGCAATATTCTAAATCTAATCCATCACAATTTCATTATGATGTTTAGACACCACTAAACGCTTGTTGCCATAAATATCCTTCAGCAGTGACATTGACACTATGCAGTTTTCAATATTCCATTCTTAAGTAATATTTTGATAAATTTCTTCTTTAGATATATCTTCAAGTATTATAAAAATGACTTGATTATTATCTAGACCTGTTCTGAGGAAGGAAAAACATTCGGTTAACTCTGTTTCTTATTGGGATAAATGGCAAATACATGACTGCCTTCCTCTATATAGTCAAGAACATACATGAATTTACAGTTAAGATGGTACATAGTTTTATTTAAAATTTATAATATATGATATGGTCTACTCTTGATAAATTAATTTTGTTAAATGAAAATTCTTTGATTCCAATATTCTATAATTCTTCTTTTTATTTTGTAACAAATGTTGATTCTATTTCTTTTCTACAACTAAATAATTTTTTCATTTTGTCTGCCCATAGTCTCTTCCTATTGTCTGCCCATAGTCTCTTCCTATTGTCTCTTAACCATTTTAATTTTTTAACAGAAATATTCACTGATTCTTTAACAATGTCTAAATCTGGAGTCAATCTGGATGTAATATGGAAATTAAGATAATAGAGTTCAACTATAAGGTTATTGATGGTTGAAGTAAATATAATAGATTCCTTAAAACTAAGAGGAGAGTTATTTCTTGATCCTTATATTATCGTATTGTTGTTCATATACTCGTTAAATTTAAAAACTGATATCTTTAGGGATGGCAATCGTATTGCAAGAGGTAAGTGAATAAAAATGAATAAGAATAAAATTGTTTTCCTAATTGGAATTGCAGTGATTACCTTAATTGTCAATAATTCAACATATTTTTTAGGCTATTCTTTTGGTATGGATAGAATCATTTCAGCGAGCGAAGGGATTGGAAAGGCCATATCAATTACAGAGACTAATGATAAAAAAGAGATAATAAAAAAGTCACAATTTCAACTGGCACCCGAATTTGATAATACTGGTGGAAGTTTAAACATCAATAGTAACAGTAATAGCCAACAGCAGCCAATAACAATGGCCAGTTTAAAAGGGAAGGTTGTCCTTGTCAACTTTTGGACATATAGTTGCATTAATGTTTTAAGGACCATCCCACACCTTATAGACTGGGATACAAAATATGCAGATAAAGGATTAGTTGTTGTTGGAGTACACTCACCAGAATTTAAGTTTGAAAAAGATATTGCTAATGTTGAGAAAGCAATGCACAGATATGGTATAAACTATCCCATTTTGTTAGATAATAATCTTAAAACATGGAATGCATATGCAAACAACTATTGGCCAAGAATGTATCTTGTTGATGATGAGGGATATATAAGATACGATAAGGTTGGTGAAGGGGATTATAATCAAACAGAAAAGGCAATTCAATCTCTGTTATATGAAAGAAACATCAACCCGGGGATAGAGAATAATAATCAAGATGTGACATATCTTTACAAGAATAAATCTTTAGACAAATCTAACAACAACATTAGCAGTTTTCTTTCACAATCAGTTGACTTTTCAAAAATCAAAACTCCAGAGTTGTATTTTGGATATCAATTTCCGGGTTCATCATTAGGAAACCCAGAGGGTTTTCATCCGGGGCAAAATGTAACATATATCATCCCATCCAATTCTAGTTTTAAGCCTAATACAATATACCTCGAAGGACAATGGAAAAATAATCCGGATAATATGGAATTACAGGGTGATACCGGTGGACGTATTATCTTAAACTATACTGCTAAATCTGTGAATTTGGTAGCAGAAGGAAAAGGTAATGGGACAGTATATGAGGATGGCAATAAGTTAACAAACAATTCAGAAGGCATAGATTCAGGAAATGACTCCAAATTTATAATTGATGGTCCACGAATGTATAACATTGTAAACCATCAATCATACAGTGATTCTCATTTACTTGTAATCGATGTAAAAGGAAAAGGGTTTCAAGCATATACTTTTACATTTGGATAGGTAATAACTAAAATCATACAATTATCATACCCTCAAAGATTTCAATGACAATATGATAGGAATGTTTTATTTTGTCCTTTTATTTAATCAGAATGAAATTGCATCCGAAGCATCCTAACCTCCTGTGTTTTATTATATACAAAAATTCAGAAATACAAATTATTAGGAAATAGTTTAATTTGCATTATCAAGTTCTGACAACGCCGGAGCCTTGGAACCACCGGAGGCATTTTTATCTATTTTACATAAACATGGGAAATCGTATTATTGCAATACTTCAATTCAATCTATCACAATCTCGTTTAGGATTAGGTGCCACTAGATGTTTGTTGCAATCAAAATCTCCCAGAATTGACATCGACACTTTCGGGTTTTCAGTGTCCAACCCCTTGGCAAACCCTTTGGGAATGATTAAGGCTGTGGGATTGTTGTCATCATCCCTATTGGTCTTCCCAATTAGAGTAACACCATCACAATCGTTTTCTTCTATGTTACTCGCAACAATATCTCTTTGCAGTAAGTTAAAAGCATTATTTTATTTGGTATATGAAATATTTTACAAATAATGTTAATGAGTTTAGACATATTGGTTACATAAGAAATATTCGATAGTGCAATATTAATTATAAAGTTATACTATTGCGCTCAATTGTTACTATAAGTAAATGAAGAAAATCGGTAGATTAAGAATCTGTTCAAACATTTACTATCAGGGATCAATAGATCCAATGTATTTCTTTCTGATTTTACTTTTATTGTTATCTTTCGTTTTGTCTCTCCAATATGCGTAATAATAAGGTCCGTGAGGACAAAGATTACATGTGTCTTTACCGCATTTTATGAATTCCTCTCTGATTGTGGCATAGTCGGGTAAAGAGTTTAAGCCATCATCTGACAAAGGATACATTTCTTTGATTTTTATTATATTAGCAAGAAAAGCATCCTTTGGTTTTTTCCCATGTTTTCATTATTATCGGCAAAATATGGAGGCTGAAGAGGTGACAGTGTCATGTTTGGAAATTGATCAGCAACCAATTTATTTGATTTTGCCCTAACTTCTAAATCCGCATCATCACTAAGAAGCAACATGGCAGACCTATCCAAAGGAGAATTGTAGATGCTTTCTTTTAACCTATTCAAAACATCATGAGAATGCAGTTTGCGTCTGTAGAGATAGTATGTCCTTCTAGAGATGTTTCTATGTAATATTTTGTTTATGCATTCAACAGCCTGCTTTTCGTTTAGGTGGTAGTATTCACAGCTTTTTAACAGTTGAAGAAGAAATTGCTGTTCTTTGTAAGACAACTTTTTCACATCTTATTTGGAATATGTTACTATAAATAATATCATTATATAGGAAATAATTATAATCTTTTTATTTAATAAATAAATATTATGATTATTAGATCACACCCTTCTAATGTGTCGATTTTGGAAATGGATTATTTACTTAAAAACGATATAGCGAGGAAATATTTATAGCATGCATGGAGAATCAAAAGGAATCTATTGAAATAGGATATTGTTTAAGGCTGTTTTTTCTTCTTTGATCATCATATAGAATACGGTAAAAGCATCAATCAGATTGTTTACAGAAGCCAGTATCCATGCAAAGATGGAATCATTATAGTGGGGGGCCTAAAATCACATTCTATTTGAGAAGTTTCTAATATAATAATCAACAAAAACTAATCATGTTAGCTCAGATATGTTTAATTTAGGGTTGTTATAGTTCCAATAAGAAAATGGACCTATGGAGTCAGCATCCCAATGAAGCAAAACATATATGTTGAAAAGGTATCACCTTCAATTCAGGTCTTATGGCAACGTAATGTTCTCATTAATTTATACAATAATTAATAATATATATATATATATAATTCAATATGAGATCTTTATGAATATAAATACCAACAATACAACAAAGGTATTGATCACTAGTTCAATAGTGTTTATCTTGATTATTGGTTTCACAAGTATGACATTGGCTCATGGTTTTCCACTACTAGAGATGCCACCGGATCGTTGGGATCGATTGTTTGGCATACAGGGTGATAGGTGGCTCTTCATGTGTCCAAACAACGATTCTGAATATGGAATCTGGATGAACCATCCAAATATGTCAGAGGAGTACTTTATCAGATACGAAAATCTAGCCTGTGACAATGAGGACACCGATTAGCTAAACAACAGTATAATTCTATAGAAAATATATATATGCTTTGAATAATATTGGCTATTAGTAACAATAAGACCCATTTGACAAGTCATGAAAAGCCTTTAATTATTTTGCATTATTGTTCTCATTATATTCTATTGATTCAGTTAAAGTTATTATGTCCAGTATGACGAACCCTCTTAACATTAGTGGCAACAGCAATGAGTATTCATGTCAGTTAGTTTGACCGATATAATTAATTGAATATATTGACTTTTAAAATGGGTCTTACTTATTGGTTTATGGCAATAGGTGATTAAATTGTCATCATCACGATATATAATTTATTAGTTTGTTAGGGATTTTCATGTCAAATACATTTAAATAAAGAACTTATAATAAAGGATTTTTATATTTTAATTCATTAATTCTATCCTTAACTATCATACTCAAAGTCCCTCGTAAGTCCAAGTATTTATGATGTTTCCTATCCTTCTATTTTTGAAGACACGAAGGATGGATAAAAGTTAAGCTTAACGTTTATTGTTTGGAGCAATCCTTTTCTAAGAACATTAACTATTATGTTGTCTCCCACTTTCTTTTCGTTTTCAATGAATCGTCTATAGGCAATATTGAGATGAATGTTTATTTGTTGTCCTTGAAGTGGTTTAAATTTAAAACTATCTCATATATTATATAATAACTTCTTTCTAGTTCTCAAATATCTACTTCCAATCTTGTTTATTGTCAAATGACTTTATGATCTTTTCTATAAAGTTCTTTAGATCGGTTGGGCATTGTCCGTTACTTAACTTGTTTAATGCCAACACTATCCATTTTTTCTTTACCCTTGTTCCGAGATCAATCCAACTTTCTAGCTCTCCTTTGTTTACTATAAACAAACCAATTTGATCACAAGAATTTATAATGCTCAAAGCGATTTCTCTATGCTCATTTGGAATTCCTTCAATTCCATTAAGTTTGACATATGATCATTTTGAAGCTTTTTCACATATATTATTAAGTAAAATGCGACAATTTGATAAAAGAATACTCTCTTTATTGATTTTGTCTATAAAAGATTCAAGTTCAAGAATCATATCTTTTATTATTTCTTTTTCATCTTTGCCTTCAATAATCTTGGCAATTTTATCCCTTTTTGAGATAAGGTCTTCAAACCTTGACCATGGAGAAATTGCGGAAAGAATTCCCTCAAACACTATTCTTGAATCAAGTATATCAACATCAACTATGACCCGGACAGGGATAGATGCTTGCCTAATTATTGGTACTATATCTTTAATATTGCCTTTACCATATGCGTGTATGAATAAAACATTTTCATTATTTAGTTTACTTACTTCAACAGATTGGTATAGAGATCTATCTGCATCAGATTCGCAAATTATCACACCTTTATAAAATAGAGCTTCTAAAACAGGTTGGCTAGACAATAATGGAAATTTTGCTAATTTGTTTGTGTTCTCTGAGGAAACCTTAGTAAATGTAGTTTTATTGTTAAATCTATTTAACCTATAGATGTCAACCTTTGCATTGCTTCCTGAAATGCCATTTAACAAATTTGCATTGTGAGTGGCAATAATAATTTGGTTTTCAGTAGTTGAGGAATATGTCCCTATCCAATTTCCCAGAACTCTAATTTGAGTCGGATGTAAAAAAGCTTCGGGTTCATCTAAGAGAATAATTCGGTCTCTGCACAAAAGAAGACTTAAAACAATTTCCACAAAACTTCTGAATCCATCGCCTTGCGAATCTAGTTTAGGATATTTGCTAAATTCTGGATAAGCTTCTCTAGGGTCAGGGGGAATATAATCAAATGTTTTTGCAACTCTAAATGATAAACTAATTAATCCGCTGTAATCCAGTTTAATGTCCATATCAAATGCAAGATTGAATACTTTTTGCAATTGTTCATCAGTTTGTTTATTGGAGATCTTGTAAAGTGCTTGTAATAGATTTTGTGGAGGCGAATTGGGACTTCCAGCATTGGAGGTTTTAGCGATTTCAAGTCTGGAAGAAGCGTTTAGAAATGCAATTTTAAATTTACTTACATTTCCCATTACCAAGTTTTGATACTGCGAATAGTTATTCCGAAATTCCTTTGAGATCTCAACAGTTAAACTTTCCCTTAAAGTAGAATGTAGCCTCAATACATTAAGATTGTTTATATTATTAGGATGTTCTCTTACAGCAGCATCACCTATTAAAGAATCAAAGGTATCTGGTATAATGAAGTCAAATATATTTATAATAATAGGTTTAGCGTATTCACCTTGTTCCATTTTATCTGTATATCGCTCAATATTTGAGATTTGCCAACATTATTGGGATCAACAAAGACCGTTAGTTTACCTAAACTTATTTGTTCTTTATCCATAGTCGAAAATGAGTTTAATTACATAGCAAACTCGTCAATATCCTTCAATGTCTTTGATTAATGTATAAATACATTTTCTCCCTACAAGAGTTTTTTCAAGGATTCATCGATACCATTATAAGAATTATATACTTGTCAAGGCAATTTGTCAAGGGCGAACATCCGGAACATGCCAGAACATTTGGAAATGTTCCATTAAAAGGCGCAACTTGGTCTTGTTTTGTCTGAAAAGGTCAGGTTGACCTTATTATTATGATGGAACATTTAGAACATAGTATATAGCATATATTATATATAATTAGAAAATATAGGGGCCTATAGTATAAGGATGTTCCAAATGTTCCATGTTCAATAAGCCAAGTTTAGTTTGATAGCATTCAGAGCATTTGCTTGGCAATTTCCGGCACCGCTTTTGCCAACTAAACGCCAAGCATCAACCCAAAAGTTTGAAAGTCATGGCATTATGAACATTTGCCGATATTGTAAAGGCATCAATAATCAGCATAGCCCCAACTGAAATAACTATTGACTGAATTTCACTAATCACTGATTTTGTTTATTTGATTTGATCACTTATTCACATATGAGACAACCTAGAAATTGGAAAAAAAGGATAGGTGGATAATATCAAGTGGTAAATTATGCCCCATTATATAGTATTTTAAACCTTAAAATTCACAAAAGAATGAATCCCTTCAATATGACGTATTGCAAATGACAGTATCCTACATCCATGATAGTGCATTGAATCTTGATTGCCTATCTACGTTTGCAATCAAAATATCACATTCAGATACAAAGAATAAGTATATTTGAATGGTATGCTCACCATGTGAATATTTACAAGCTTAACAATGATCTTGTGATAGTAAAACATTGCGAAAGCTGATAAAAGCTTGAATCTTTTGGGTAAAACCTTATTGCTATGTTTGATATACATTATTAATGAATATATCTAATATAAGAGTGATAACAACAATAACGGCTAATTCACTTGTTGGCATTGTTATGGGGGATATATATGTTTATGGTACCACCTCAGAAGATTTTGAGTTTACCGAAGACCGGAAATCAAATTCTCCTTATAATAAAGAAATTGTTAATGGTGCATAATGGAGTATGAACTTCTATTTATAAATTAAGAAATAAAAAATTGAGAACATAAGAATGACAAGTCTCTAAGTAATACTGAATACGGCACATAATCGAGCATGCGAGTGTAGTGTTTTATCTGCAATAGGGTTAATGTATTTGGATGGTAAACAAAATACCGGAAACCCATTTTAAAATTAATTGTTCAGTGTCTGATCTCAATTCATTTTCTTTAAGTACAGGATACTTACAGCGAGGAAGTAGTTTTTATATCGTCTTCTTTTATAAATACAAAGAACTTTTCCTATCCTGTTTAATTAAGGGATGAATATTATATAAAATAATTGTACAAAAAAATTGTACAAAATAATTATTAAAAGTATTTAGTATTAAATTGGTTATAACAAGATAATGAATAAAACCAACATTGCCTTGATGACAATTGGAATTGTTGCAGTACTTTCAGTTTTAACAGCTGGTAGTTTTGCTAATCCAGCTTTAGCAGACAAAGACAAAGACTATAAGAAAATAATTCTCAAATGTGAAAAATATGAGGAGGAGCAAAAAAACCATGAAGACTATGACTATCATTTTGAAGATGGAAACTATCACTTCTATTGTGATATAATTGACCATGACGACCACTACGGCAACGACGATAAAAAACACGACGATAAAAAACACGACGATAAAAAACACGACGATAAAAA
>JADDOW010000072.1:0-5351 GCA_016782225.1 Nitrososphaeraceae archaeon | reverse complement strand
AAGAAATATATTTTTTTATTTTTTTATTTTTTTATTTTTTTATTTATTTAGATCAATTGCCTAATGTTATTTAATATATGAGTTTCCGCAACGGCTTCAATTGATGCAGCAGACCCATTACTTGCACCGAAATATCCTATTGGTAAATCCTTAAGTTCCGTTGATGCATTGTCTATTGCCCATCTAGTTATAGTAGCTAATCTGTGTGATAGATGATGTATGTTAAACTTGATGAGCACAATGCCCGGAAACTTGCCCATCACCTTCTGGCTTTTGACGTCTGACTCTGTCTCCACGGGCGTTAGCAAGTCTGATAGCAATGTTGTAAACCCGTTTTCGTTTAGAACTTTGGCAACATGCTGGTTTCTTGGGCTGTCCCTGCCACTGCCGCTTCCATGCGCAAAGATTATTAGGGCTCTGGGTTTTGGATATGCTGAATGGATAGTCAACTCTGCCTGAAAATGTCCGCCACCATCATCAATTGCAGTAGTAGGTGGAACACAACAATGGATAAATCCTCATACAACTGCTAATTGCTATAGTCAAGCATATTTGGATGGATATATTGCTGCATATCCCTTCAAAGCCGGCGGTAATTATAACGATAACAACTTTTAAGAACCAATATTCTTATTACTCTAAAATGGACCAAATAATTTTATGAAGGTAAAAATAATTGATCACCAAGATCTATCTGTTGCATAAAAGCAAATAAATGAATTTCTCAAAAAAGAATAAGTCAAGGAGTTGGTTGATATCAAATTTGGCACTCGCTTCAAAAATGATGGTGAAGGACACACATTTGTGATCCTTTATGAAGAAAACATGACGGCAGGTGTAGAGGATCCACAAATATATGAATAGCCTTAATATAACTCGGATTAAAAATTAGTTTTGATTTCAAATCCTTTATCTTGATATTGTTCCCATTTAGGTAATTAGATAATTTTAGATATGCTCTCAAGTTCTTTGTGTTTTCCATTAATATGGACGAGGCCTTTTCCATGTTTTGCAATGTCAAATAATCAGAATGAATTTGCAGAATCTGCTCTGTCGGCAAATCTAGCTTAATGGCAACCTAGGCAATGGATTTGCCTTCCAAAATAGTTTAAATGCTTTTGAGAGAGAGAAGACGATTGTTCATCCATTGCACCATTACCATGGTTTTCACTAACCTCCCCAGTTATTTTCATTTTCATTTTCTTTATAAAGGTAAACGAAACATGTGCCAGTTTTGCAATCTCCATTACTGTATAGCCTTTGTTCATTAGCCCCCTTTGGCCCATCCCATAACGGTTTTGATGATGGTATTTTACTGTTTTTTATAATAATTCCAAAATAGATAGGATATGTTCAATTTATAGATGAATGATTGAGCGAATGGAAACCTAATAAATACAAAATTTTCTAAACCTGGATAGTTTTAACAGATACAATATAAACAAAAAAGTATGGCTAAATATCTTTTGTTAGTTACTCATTATTAGTGAGCAACTCAACAGACGAAAAAATAACAAGAAAAGTAAAAATCTGGAACAATCTCAAATTATGCAAATAAAATAGGCGATGCAGAAAGTAATCCTGAAACTAGTGGTCCTGCTGGAGATCTTCGAAAAGCGGCATTAGAAGCTACTGATAATAACAGCAATGAAAAAGAACCAGTATAACTATTCGTTTTGTTTTACATTTAAGGTAAATCGCGTTTATTATTACCACAGCATTTAAAGTTCATTAACCAGATTATTATTTGGTTTAAACATAAACTCATTTTTATAAATTAATAATAAATTGAAATAGTATTGTCACAATATTTCAGCGAAAACTTAATAGAATCATGGATTTATTTACCAAAGCCTTTTAACATTTTGTTTTGGTCCATGAATTTATTCCTTTATGACATAGAGCGCTCGATTGTCTAATTGAATTAAAATTTAACATTATATTAATTAATAAATACCTCATCTTGTTGGATTAACAAATATACATGCTGATATAATAAACATCTAAAATTATTTATGAAATTGTATTAACAATTACTACAACTATTTTTTAATTTTGCTAATTTACTATACTAACTATTTAATTGTTTAGTACATACTGATTCAAAATAGAGTTTTAAATTAAAAAAATATCAAGAGGAAAGGGCTCTGCCTCCATCCACATAGACAGTTGCTCCAGCAATATAGCTTGCGTCCTTTGATGCTAAGAACAATACAACTTTAGCTATTTCCTCAGGCTTTCCAAACCGACCCAAGGGTGTTTTGTTTTCTTTATGCTTTCTTTTTTGCTCGTCTTCCATTACATCCTTTTGCATATCTGTCTCTATGGCGCCTGGGGCAACGCCATTTACCCGTATTCCTTTGTCAGCTAACTCCAGCGCAACGGTTTTAGTTAGCATTTCCATCCCTCCTTTGGAGACAGTGTAGGCAACACCTTCCGGTTGGGGAACAGATTCATGATATGAGGACATGTTAATGATAGAGCAATTGTAGTTGTTATTGTTGTGATCTAACTGCATATCATTTGTGTTAGTGTTCTTTAACATTTGCTTCACAGCTTCCCTTGTGCATAAAAATGCACTCCTTAGATTGGTGTCAATAACCTCATCCTACTCGTCAGCACTCATTTCATGGATTTTTTTTGATTCGCCTCGTATTCCAGCATTGTTAACCAATACATCCAGTCTACCAAACTTTTGGATAGCATGGTCTATTAATGCAATACAGGCCTGTTCTTGTGAGATATCGCCTGCTAGAAAAGATATTCTATCTTTATCGTTTTCTTCTTCTGCTGACGCCTCCCTTAAAATATCCTCAGCGGCAGAGTTTAGTTCTTGTTCATCTCTTGAGTTTAATACTAGGTTATACCCGGTCTTGAAAAACTCTGTTGCAATGGCTTTGCCAATACCTCGACTTGAACCAGTTATTACAGCTACCGACTTTTGTTATTGTCCTTGTTACCTTCAACAATCAATGTTAATACTTTCTATATAAACAAATTTAATAAACGTCTTTAGGCTGTTTCAAATTTGACAAAATTACACAAGACATTTACAAATCTCCTCCTCAATGATACCGCATAACCTATATCCAAAATCCTTTGTCTCCGATCAATACTGTTCATATAGGAAGAAACTTCTTTTCTTTCCGGTAATCGGGTGAATATGCATATGCATAACCCCTCTCACAATGACAATAAACAGCATGTTTTTACACAAGCGGACTATAACATTAATTATGTATGAAGATAAAAAGGTAAAATGCTCTTCATGTGGTGAAATGTTCACATCTGAAACTAATGCCACATTATGTCCTGTGTGTTCAAAGGAAGCTAGCAACATGAGCTCATCTTAATGCTGTGTAGAGGATTATGGACATAGTAACAGTAATAGTCATCAGTTTACAAAATTAACATAATGTATTCACTAGGAGTATGATGTGCCTTGATTATCGCACATTGTTAAAAGAGAAAAAAGATGCAGCGAAAAGCAATGGAAATATAGAATTGCTTTAGGTTAAACATAGATATAAACATACACTACTACTGGTTTTATGTTATAGTAATCTGAATGTAATCCACTACTCAGAGACGCAATGTTTTAATAAACATATACAATGCATCTTCATATAATTTGCTTCTTAAAGTGTAATGATGACATTGTAACTCTTTGAAATCTAATGTTTTTCTGTACCATCATCAAATACCAGAGTTGGTTTACTATCGGGGACCTTTGCAGAAGGCATTTCTATAACTATTCTGTATTCCAGATGACCAGGGTTGGCAGCTATATGCGTCTCAGCAAAATATGGACTTAAAGGTTCTTTGATTTCTTCATCGCACACGAGGCATTTGATAGTATGTTTTCTCGTTTGACCATTCACTAGGTTATATGTTATTTTTTTATATCTATATTTTTTGTTCTTTTAACAAGGAAAAAAGATGTTTGAGATTATTTATAGTGTTGCGATATGGTTGCAACACCTTTCTTATATTAGATAGGTTTAATTATTTTTCCCTCCTTCTTCTTCTTCTTTTTTCCCTCCTGTCCCTTCATCCTTAGTTATTTTTATTGCCTGTTTTAACAAATCCTCATAAATGGATATTGCTGCCAATGCACCGCTTGCTGAAGCCAATATGGCATAGTGTCTGTCTGTATCAAGGTCACCTGCAGCATAAACATTTGGAATTGTGGTCTGTTGCATTTTATCTACCCTCACATATCCCTCATCCAATTCGCATCCAAGTTGGATTGCAATCTCATTTTGGATAATCTGCTCAATGTGGTAAAACAATACGTCAGCCTCATAGAACCTATTGCTTTCTGTCAGAACACCCTTCATCTTATTTGCCCCTGAATCGGAAACAATTTCAGATATGCCGTCACTTTCGATTACATTGATGCCTAACGTCATTGCTTCGTTCTTTTGCCCATCTGTCAGTTGATGGTCTCCTCCCCCTGTTGCCATGGTGCTATTATCATCATCCCCATCCTTTGGGCGTTGAAAAAACAATGTAACATCTTTTGTCCAGCCCAGAAATATTTTGGCATATTTTAAAGCCTGGTTATCTTTGTTACCTGACGCAACTATAACCAGTTTTTTATCGGTAGTTTCAAATCCATCGCAATGGGGACAGTGCCAAACACCATTTCCAAGGTACTCATCAAAATTCTTTATTGTTGGCTGTACATGTGTTACGCCTGTCGCAATAATAAGGTATTTCGCTTTGGCCTTTCTTTTGATGGCGTAATCTTTGGTTAAAC
Source organism: Nitrososphaeraceae archaeon (assembly GCA_016782225.1). Classification (GTDB taxonomy): domain Archaea; phylum Thermoproteota; class Nitrososphaeria; order Nitrososphaerales; family Nitrososphaeraceae; genus Nitrosocosmicus. Next base: position 589 of record JADDOW010000072.1, on the reverse strand, counting down.
CATCGTCTTTTTTTGTTGTTGTTGTTATCAAAAAAAGATTGCTATCATGGTCCTTGTCCACCCTTTCTACGCGCTCTTCTACTCTCGTTACAGAACGGTATTGGAGTACATCTTTCCATGCTTTTTGAACTACATCTCCAATTGGCGATTTTTCAAATCCCAGGTAACCATGTATTCTAGACGTCCTATGCTTTGCAACATCAAAAATAATAGTGGGCCGAAGATACCTACCCAATAGCAATGCCGCAGACAAACCGGCATACCCTCCACCAATTATTGCAACATCAAAAACATTATCAGAAATACTTGTGCCATCATCATTTCTGTTTTTGTCATCTATAAGGTTATTGTCCCCTTCCTTAGTTGATGGTGTCTTTATAGTTTCCACACTATGGGCTGTGAAAACAACAATAAATAATAGATAGAAATTTGAATCCTTTTTATGGACAAATTTGATATTAGTCCTTTTAATAACAATTAGATTGCCTCCGAAGTGTCCAATCTCCAATAATCATATAAAAATAAATTGACAGTCTTTATGGCGCTGTTAACTTAACGATAAATCTATAGCTTGAAGATGCTCTATTTC
>JADDOW010000034.1 GCA_016782225.1 Nitrososphaeraceae archaeon | reverse complement strand
ACCTTCGCCGCCTTCGCCGCCTGCACCTTCGCCGCCTTCGCCGCCTGCACCTTCGCCGCCTTCGCCGCCTGCGCCTGCACCTGCACCTGCACCTGCACCGCCTGGGCTAGGAGCTACTATCACTGGAGCAGTTGCGTTCTGTCCTGCTGCACCTGTTGCGTTCTGTCCTGCTGCACCTGTTGCGTTAGTTGCGTTTTGTGCGTCAACTAATGATATAATACTTGGTGTCATTGCTGCAACAAAAAGTATTGCTGCAAGAGTAATTGAGGATATAAGAGAAATTTTCATCCTAAACATTACTATAATAATGTTATATATATATGGTACTAAAGATGACAATAATAATAATAAAAAATAAAATTTATATACGTATTTCATTTAATTGATATGAAAAATATTAAAAAATTCTGCTTTCAGGCTCTATTAACCTAAGACAAATTCTTTATTCTGAAGAATAGAAGGATAATTCAAAATGTTTTAACATATTTTAACGTATACTTGCCATTTTTTTAAAAGGAAAGTAATCATCAAAAAAAAGTTATATCTGACATATTGCAGTTATAGCAACCCAGAGCCAAGAATGTCCAGAACTTGCATTAACTCTAACAACTGACAATTCCACAAAATTAAAACAATAAATTTATTATAACTATTCAACTGATTATTTTAAAAAATTTAGATTAAGACCACACTAGATAAATTGAGTTTTCTTGGCAAAGTTGTTTCAGAGGTACAGCAATGAGTTTTAACTTGAAAATGGCCTATGATACTACTTGATTTGAGTATTAAATAAAAGTTTTATAAATATTTAAATTATTTGTTACAATGAAATCGTATTGCAATACATCTTTATGAGTCATGATGTTGACTGGAGGCGACAGGGAGCTCCTATCGATCATATTGTTGCCCGAAAAGAAAGGTTTGATCCCAAAATTGTACAAAATGCCCACATTAAAAACCCATATTATAACTTGCCTGATTACATGTATTTAGAAGAAAAATATAACACAAGATCTACGTTCTTCTTTAGGACTATTTATGAAAATGGAAACTATCAAGATTATGAAGATGATATTAGAGCATTGTATGAAGGCAACTGGGAGATAGGATTACATTGCGATCCTTTATCCATTAACGATCTTGCAAAAATTCAAGATGAAAAAAAGAAACTTGAAGAGCTTATCAGACATCCTATAAAGGCAAACCGTTCACATTACCTTGCTTTCAGCAAGAAATTACCAACCATTCTTACCAGTCTTGGCTTCCTATACGATTCCTCTTATAGAAAATCCAAAGATAAAATCGACAAAGAAGAGATGGGATACAATATCCTTGATGGGATAATAGAGTTTCCTGTTACCCTTATGGATGCGTATCTATTTACATATATGAATATACAAGAAGACAAAATTGTCGATATATTTCGCCATACTTTGGATTATGCAAAAAGTCAAAATAAAGAATTTAATGTGATAACGGTGATTTGGCATGACAACGTATTAAAGATGAAGGGAGGAAGAGCTTACGAAAATATTTTAGAATATTTATCCAGTCAGGAAGACACAGTAATCAGCAGAGGCATAGATTTGGCTAACATCATAATCAAAGGAAAGTACCACACACATAATCAATAGCAAATTAAAATTTAAAAGTTTAAGCAATTAGGCTGTTATTCTAAAACATGAAAAAGGTCGTTATTTTTGGCACTGGTGGATTTGCAAAAATTGTTTATCTTTATCTGCGAAAAGATCCTGCATTTCATATAGAAGCGTTTTCGGCAAACGAATGGGCCATTAAAGAAAGCGTTCTTTATGACCTTCCTGTCGTTCCGTTTGAAAAAATAGAACAAATTTACCCCCCTAATGAGTTTCATATGTTTATTGCTCTTGGATATACGGATATGAATAAAAAAAGAGCTAAATTTTTTGAAGATGCCAAGGATAAGGGATACTCCTTAATTAGTTATATACATCCCAGTACTATTGTCAACGACGAATTTCAAATTGGAGAGAACTGCTTTATCTTTGAAAATAACGTTATTCAACCATTTGTAAAATTAGAAGATGATGTGATAATATGGACAGGAAATGTGATAAGCCACCATACAACAATCATGAATCATTGTTTTATTGTTTCTCATGTGGCTATAGCAGGAAATACAATAATCGAACCATACTGTTTTATAGGAATGAATGCGACGATAAGAAACAGTGTCAGGATTGCACGAGAATGCGTTATAGGTGCTGGGGCTGACATTTTGCAAAACACTAAAGAAAAAGAAGTATACTCATCTCGTTCAACCATAAAGTTAGACATCACAAGCGATATGTTAAGAAATTTATAAGACAGAAAATCACTATAGTTATTGAAATATAAATTTCCATACTGACGATTAAATTTTACTTTATTTATGATTAGTACAGCAAATAAATCACAGAATAACGATCAACAAGATTTTGAAATACCCTCATTGATTGTCATTTAAATTTCAATTACCATATTATTTTTATTTTATGGTATTTTTACATCTTTACCATCATAATTAATGGTAGTGCAGGCAGAATTTATAAGCAATCACATAATTAAATCCAATCCCGATTTTAGATGCATTGTCATTATTTTTGCTCTTATGTTAAAACCAAATCCGGTTCAGCACATTGCATATGGGTCTGCTTTTGAATTAACCAACAAAAATATGGTTTTACCAGATGGTTATATTCTAGGGAAATTGCATAAATTTGATTTTTGGTATTTATTGGTCATAGAATAGTTTGGGCTCTATCAGGCATTATTGCATCCTTATATTTACAAGATTACCAAAACATATTCAATAAATAGTAAAGTCTTGTTTTTTTAAACAACCACCATTGTCTCATTGGAAACTTGGAACTAGGATAAGAAATTTGTCACCACATATTGTCAGGATTTAGTTGGGCAAGAAGTAAATTCAACCACTGTTGTAAGGGGGGGGCAGATGTTTACAGTGAGCAATCCACCAAAGCGTACATTATCTTGCAGTGATTGTCAGACCATCTTGACTATAATTACAATGTTTTCCTTTATTATTATTATGGTCTATTTTTCATCAGTCACGCAAGTGGTTGTATCACCTATATATTGATATCACATTATCATCATATATGGAGAAGGGTCATGAGATGTACATTAATCGTAGTAATGCGAATATGGATTCTTTTAAAGGAACAAAAGAATCGCAATATTTGTCATCAAGGTTGCAAACTAAAAAAACCAGTGTCATTACTAATAAAGTAATAAAATATGAGGATGTCTATGACCTTCTGCAAAAAATACCTGCGGGAAAGGTTTCCACATATGGAGATCTAGCAAAGGCACTTGGAAATCCCTCAGCATCTAGAATAATAGGGGGAATACTTGGCAAGAACCCAAGCCCAGTCCAAGTGCCATGTCATAGGGTAGTGATGTCTAACGGTAAACTAGGTGGCTACATGCATGGAATAGAAATAAAAAAAGAGTTGCTAAAAAAAGAAGGCATAACTTTTGTTAATGAAACAACGGTCTGTAACTTCAAAAACATTCGATTCTATCCCCAAAATAGCAAGACCAAGGTTAAAAACTGATGGATATATACATATACATATCATAAAATCAAGATTTTATGGTATCGATTGGTAAATGGTAACAGAAAAAATAAATGAAAACGACATGATTTAGCGACACTTAAAATAGCCAAAAGAAAATTCATTAGAACTTTTGTCGACATATTCCCATAATACAAAACAGAACAATAAAGTTCCCAAATTCATTTGAAATGAAATGTTTGAGAATGATAAAAGCATTAGTCATTTCACCATTGTAAAGAAAACATCACAAAAACATTGATTTTACATCATAGTCGAAATAGAGTGGGTGGATGGGGGTTTTTACCGTTAGTGTTTCTTTGATATATTACCATCACAATACACATTCATTTATTATAAACACACATAATAAAAAACCAAAAGACAACTCATAATCCATTTTACAAACAAAAATCAATTTTATATGCAAATTGTCAATCACCATTAGATATAAGACCTCTTTTTCGAATAATTGCCAAGCGAGAATGACTTATCACCACACCATACAATCAATATCTATTATTAGTGGCAAGCTAAAAATCATCATGTCCTGGAGAATTGATCTATGTATACCGCATGTTCTCACCCCCTGCAAATCGGAGGAACAGATCTCTTTGTTGTGTTGTTTAGTTGTTGCTCGCAATCATATGCAATGGATAAAACCAAATCTTCATCATATGCGGCTCCAATGATTTGTGCACCTACTGGCAATCCATCATTGGTCAATCCTATTGGAATACTAATTGTTGGTAAGCCAGTGGAGTTAAAGATGATTGTGTTTCTGAGTAAAGCTTCACGGGTTTTCAAAGTAATACTATCATCTACATTAACAGTTTCTTCTTCAAATTTAGGTGCAGGAATAATAGTTGTTGGGACGATTAATGCGTCCACTTTGTTGTGCAATATGGACATAAATTCGCCCCTTATTTCTTTTGCAAGGCCTCTGGATTTTATATAGTCAACTGCAGGTATTTTTGTTCCTTCTAATAGCAGATTTCTGACCTCAGTGCCATAATCCTCAAATCTTGTCTTTAGCCATCTTAAATGCACTTCCGCAGCTTCTGCAAGTCGGATGTCTCTCCAACTCTTAAAGTATTTTGAGGTATTACATAGATTGATTTTTTCTTGATAAATTATTGTATATTCGGATACAGACTCTATAAAGTTGTAGAACAAACGCTCTACTTCAGGGGATAAAACATCAAAGAAATACTTTAGCGGTATTCCAATTACATTTTTTTTATCCCTTTTTCCTTCAATAATTTTTGTATATGAAACGCCTTTTTTTTTTGCTTCTGAAGCGCTATCTAAAACATTCCTACCCACTATGCATTCCAAAACTGCTGCTGCATCCCATACGCTTCTTGTAATACAGCCCACATGGTCAAGCGAAGGCGATAATGGAATGACATTGTGTTTACTAATCAACCCGTAAGTAGGTTTTAACCCAACAACACCACAAAGCGATGCAGGTACCCTTATAGAGCCACCTGTATCCGTGCCCAAAGAAAAAAAAGACATACCAGTTGCAACAGCAACAGCAGAACCACCACTTGAACCACCCGAGATCCTAGATTTGTCCCAAGGGTTATTAGAAGAACCGTAAAAAGGGTTTATGCCCGTTATTCCAGAAGCAAACTCGTTGAGGTTGTTTGTACCGATTAGAATTGCACCAGCTTTCTTCAATTTTGTTATGACAGGTGCATTTTCTTTTGGAATGTAATTGGCCAGTATTTTTGAGCCTGCTGTACATCGCACACCTTTTGCATAAAAAACATCTTTAATTGAAAATGGGATGCCATGTAATGATCCCCGGTAATCCCCTTGTTTTATCTCCTCCTCGCACATTAGCGCCTGTTTGTATAATGTCTGCTCCTCACTAACAGTTATGAAGGCACTTAATGCAGGATTCATCTTTTTTATTCCATCTAAACAAATTCTGACTAAATCAACTGGAGACAAATCCCCATTTCGTATTTCATTAGATACACATTTAATTGAAGATAATGATGATGGCATATCTTCTTGTTTCATATATAATAAAAAACATTTTAATGTCGTGGCTATTAAAATGACTAGATATAGCAATCAAGGTATTTGAACCCAATAATCATGAGTAGGGTCTTTAACTCCAATCAAGGACCTATAAAAATGCCTTAGCAGGATTATGATTTTTTGCATGTCAAGTTGTATTTTACCTCCTTCATTATATAGAAATTATTCAATAACTTTTGATGCAAAGCATCCTATTTTCTATATTCAGCCATGCAATTGTTTTGGTTCTCTGGCACCATTTATGTCGGTTACCATCTGTTCGAGGTTTTTATGGAACAGTGATAGGCAATATGAGGATTCATCATATTTTCTTGCAATCTTTTGACCTTTTCTAGTCAACGGGCCAAAAGTGGGGCTAATGCCGATATAAGTTCCCCACAAGAGATTTCAGCATATTCAATGGTAATGCTAAATTTAAATATACTGAATATCGTTAATGATGTTCATTCTGTTAGCCACTCTAATGTTCTCAAAGATATTCGGATTGCTTAACATATATAGCGAATAGTAACCACTGTTTTAAATACATAATATTGAAACGGATTTAAATTATTGGGTCGACATAAGTTTTTTACATCACATTTATCGCCCATCAAAAGATTAACAATCTTGACAATATTTTTTCTATCAAATATCATAAAAACCAAAAAATAAATGAAATGTACCTATTGCTTAGAATCCAAGTGATTGAAATGAAGATGGGCGTGTATCAATGTTATCTGTACGGGCTATTACATATCCAGAGCCTTGCCTTATAGTCTCCATAAACCCGTCTTTATCTTTAACCCCATCATGTTCTTTTAATTTAGAAAGATCTTTTATGGTCCAGTATGGGACTTCTGTGCCTGAACCATCATCAATAAATGTTTCAATAACCCTTTTAGTGTCATTTATCAAGAATGTTTTTACCTTTAGCTTTACATTTTCCTTATAAGTTAAATTATTAATGAATTTGGGATTGTTATTTTCATCCAAGTTATGGAAAACGAAATCACCTCCACCTAGTTGCTTCATTTGATTAAAGTCATATTTTGAATACGACCCATTAGCAAGGTATTCAAATAAATTTGGATTATTTTGATTAGAGGCATCATACAATACCCCAAAACCTCTCTCCTCATCGGATTCATTGCTCCCATGACGCCCAGTATTAAATTGTAAAACCACATAGGTTTCAGCCTGATACTTACTAATCGGTTCTTCAAAGAATCCCTTAATGTTACCGGTCCATATAATTTCCTGGTTTTTTGCAGAAGACATGTCAGCGGACCCATCTCCATTCTCTCTCGCTATTTTCAAACGGGGTGAATTTATGTCAGAATTCTGTGTTTGATTATGCCTTTGGAAATCCAAGATTACTTTGAGGTTTTTTTGAGGTTTGACGGGATCTGACATCTCATATGAATAGATTTGGTCGAATTTTGTGTCAGCTATTAATAGGCCATTTTCATCAAAATTATCTACACCGAGTTTATTTTTTTTATCAACGGTATTTGTTGTACATAGAATGTTAGATCCATTCTTTAAGAATGCAGGACATGGATCAACAACCAATATTTTAAAATATGGACATCTTTCACCATCTTTATCATTATCAACAATACTGTCACCACGTTTCTCTAAAACCGCACTGACAACATATTCGCCATTTCTTTCCAGAGACGAAACACTAGCGTTAGAAGGAACCGATGAGCAATTAGAAATCTGCGTAGTGTTAACCAAAACAAAAGGTTTTTTTAATAAGGAACCCTCAACAGCATGATTACTCTCAAAACCTGAAAGCGCTGATAGAAATAGAAAAATAACAAAAGAAATAATTAAACCACAAAAAATTTCATAATATGACAGTCTCGTTTCTTCAAAAGAGAAAGAATTGGACGACACTGTAAAGTATGCACTAGCTATTTTAAATATGTAACTAATAATTACATCTTTGGTTATAGATTAGCCTGAATTCAAATGAATGTCCTTTTATTTTTACACTCTTGATTTAAAAAAATTAAGGAGTTGGCCTCAGAATGGGCCCTATAATTTCACCCGCTGGATTTTGCGTAGTGTGCGTTTTAACATAGGTATTTCCGCTATTCATCGTATCTGCAAATCAGATGTTTTGCTTTCCTTGCGTGTCTAGGCTTCCGAATGTCTGCAGTGATTGTTGATTTGTCTGGCGAGGCATTGCTTTCAGCTGGGCCAAACTCAGATAATGTTACTGTGAATGAGCCGTTTTTCCGCTGAATTTATGAACGAATATTTCATGCTGCAACGTTAGGAATGTTGTAAGCACTAACAATATGTGTTATGGGGTCACAATGCATAGGTGTGAATTTGCTGTACTTGTTGCAGTGGAGTTTGTAGGATAACCTCTTTTTTGGCCAGAGAGATTAGCATGGAATATTTCAATCATGCAAATGCGTCGGCATGATTCAAACCGATTGTTGATAAAATCTAGGTAGCAAAAACTGTTGCAACATTATTTTCTTGCAATCATTAGTAAATGAGTAGAACACAGTATTCAGATTTGAATTAAAAAAAGGTGTTGTTCACCTATTAAGTGTCCTCTTCGGCTGTGTCCTCTTCGGCTGTGTCCTCTTCGGCTGTGTCCTCTTCGGCTGTGCCTGAGACCACATTTACCTCACCTACCATTGTGGGATGGTAAATGCAGTAATATCCATAACTCCCCGGGTTATCAAACGTCAAACTATAGTATTGATCTGGAATAATTGCATCCGAATCAAATAGATCACCCTCTTCTGGATCACCACCTGCACCTGAAGTCACAGTATGGGAGATTGCATCCCCGTTGAACCATGTTATCGTTTGCCCCGCACTAATTTCAATTGGGTTAGGCGCATAAGACGCAGCATCCCTAATTCCGATGATGACTGCAGGAATGGAGCCTGTCATTTGTGTATCATTTTGGGCAACGTTGGTTGATGCAGCAGCAGCAGCAGCAGCAGCAGATGGCTGATTTTCTATTTGAGGTGCAGCGCTTTCAGATGCAGCAGGCAATATTTTAAACATTGATCCTGTATGACTCAAGACATACGGGTAACCATCACCTAGGCCAACCTGTATGTCGGTTATACCGCCAAAACCCTGTCCGAAAGTTATAACCCTGTTTTCTGGCGTGTCATTAGCGTTATTATCAGCCAAAGCCTGGGTATTACCAGCATAAGTATCATTTTTTATAGAAATTCCGTCTCGTTCCCCATTTAGAGTAAATCGGTACAAAAGACCGTTATTTATGTCGCCCACAAACATATTGTTTGCGTATTCACTTCCGAGTTTGTCTGAGTTTAGAAATTTAAGGGCGGTAACTCCAATGGGAAATGTCCATGCAAATTTGGGATCATCATAATACCCGTCACCCAACATCACCAAATCATCCGCTGAGGCTCCGGTAGCTGAAAGGTCATCACCAGCATACCCCTGAATGAGAGCAAATCCACTGTTAAAACCAGGTCCAACTAGGTTGATCTCATCTCCCGCCGCTGGGCCATTTTCAGTATCCCACAGATTGCCAGTCAGTGGGTCAAAATCCATGCCAAAGCTGTTGCGTATACCCATGGCATAATAAAGGTTAAGGGGCAATTCATCCCCGAAAATAGGATTTGAAGGCACTGGTTGGCCATCCTGTGTAATTCTAAGAACGCCGCCAAGACCATTGGGTGGTGGGCCATCCTCAATATTTTGAGCTTGAGTTCTGTGTGCCCCCACTTCTCCTACTACTACATACACATTCTTATCCGGCCCAATCAAGACCTTGCCTCCATTGTGTTCCCCTCTCCCATTGGGAGGAGTAGCAGTTAAATCCAATAAAAGTAACGGATTGATTAACTGCCCATCTACATACTCATAACGATACAACCTGTTGCCTAATGGCTCGACAAGGCTAACCTCATCACTACCGTCTACACCATTGCCAGATTCGGTATAATAAAGAAACACATATGTCTTTCCATCCGGTTGTGGCGAAACAGCGATACCCAAAAGGCCTCGCTCGATTAGGGTAGCTACTGCAACATCAAGCACCGGTTGAGCCTGTACTTGACCGTTTAAAACCCTCATAACCTTGCCAGTATTTTTCTCAGTAACTAAAATGTCATTGGGACCTACAAATGCCATACTTGTAGGAAAGTCCAAACCATCCGTTATCTTTTCTACGGTGAGTTTATCATCATTTATGGTAGGTGTGTTTGGTGAGAGTGGGGCTTTAGAATATGCACCATATGATGTTTGAGATGATGAGTACATTCCGAAAACCATTATAAACACTAAAGCAATAAAAGACAGTGAAAATCGTTTTTTGCGCATAAAACCCATATAGATAAAATATGACATCCAAGTGAATTAAAATGTTACGTCTTTGTGTTTTAACAAATACAACTAAACAATCAAGCACATCATTTTCTCCAATTTTTGACAGTGTAGAAAGATAAACAATCTCTTTTAAAAACCAAAAGAGTATGGAATTAGAAAACACTTGTCGACTCAGGGAAAATATGTGTTTTATTGTCCTTTAATCTGATCGCTTTAGAGAGTGTTTTTATTAATATTCACAAACAACAATTATTTTTAATGTAATTTATCAAGTGAGGGAAAAGCCCATCGGTACAATAACAAACCCATGACAATAATTTTTAATTTAGATGGACTAGCATAATTCATTTTATAGCACAACATAGAGTTGTTTTTAAATCACGATATTTGAAATTACTGGGAGATGTATTATATGACAAATAATCAAAGTTTTTGCATTATAATCATGTGTTTCGTTTCCTTTTACAAGTTTCTATAAGCATACCTAAACCATAGGTGGATTGGCAAGCAATGTTAATGCTAATCCTATAGCTGATGTAAAATGTAACGCCTGCATTGATTCCCGTGTATTGTTTTTGTTATGAACAGAGTTGTCTTATTCAATAACAGAGATTGAATAAAACACATCAGATTTGTTAACTAAACCTCGATAATATATAAATAACCTTCTATTTATTTTGATTGGAACCCGCCTTAAATGACTGATATTGTCTCGACCAATGGGGTCTGTTATTACACTATGACGTCGTCTTTAGATGTTACATATATCAGGATTCTTTGTCATTAGCCATCCAAATGATATCAAAAATAATTATTTTGAATTTAATTATAATTTATTTTATCAATTTCCATATATAGTTCCTGTAACCTTGATTCAGCATACCTAATTAAATTATTTGTAGTATCTAGATCACTATTAGCTTCGTTCAGTTCTGCCTTCTTCTCCCAAATCAGGATTTGGATGTCTATAGATTCTTTGATTTTTGCCAGAAGATCTGGGTTTTCTTGAAGAAATTCAAGTATCTCAATTTTGAGAGGCGTGCTGTTTTCATCTTTTAACAAAGACACAATTTTTTGTCTATTTAATAGATCTAGATAGCTATCGTGGATTTTTTTTACTTGTTCTGGCTCTATATCTAGGTCTATAACGATCTGAGTAATAGGTATTTCTTTTTGAAATAAGTCAAATGCTCTGGAGCAGATAGACTTGCTTTTCATATCCCCATTGGTTTCCTTGTTTTCACCAGTAATTTTTTTTCTTATTCGTGCTATTTCATTAGGCGAACAATTGGCAGTTTTAGCAATCTCCCTGTAAGTGCGCTTTTCACTTAGTAGTTTCACAATTAAATCTTCTTTTTCTTTTTGCGAAATTATCACATAGAGTATAGTAGTAGGGTTTGTTTATAAATAAATTAAAAATATCAGCTATTACTGATATTGTGACTAATGGCTTGATACTACTGCTATTTTTCTACAATTTATTTGTTGTTTGACCTTGAAAAACAACCAATTTTAGCCTTGCATAAAGTATCCGGAATCTGTAAAGTTAAATTGAAAGAAAAGAAAGTAAATTTGCATTGATTTTAGATACTTGTTAATTGTTTTCTTTTGTCAAAACACAAGTAAAATACTAATAAAAGTTTGTGTCACCTTTCAATCAATTCATAGTGTTCAGATTAAACTATTCATAAATAGTTATGAGAACAAAAACATCCGATGAGATCAGCTATTCCCTATACCTCAGATTAAGTCCCGTCGAGCTGTATATTATCTTGTTATATGAAAAGACAGGTTGGTAAATGGATTAGAATGGCTCCTCTTGAATATATGCAGAAAGGACAATGCCTTGATGACAACATTCCTCAATGACAAACCAAGAAAATACAAATACAAACCATAGCCAATGCACTCCATAGGTGTTATGCGTCTTTTACTAATCATATTTGAATAAGAACATCTTCAAGCTATATCATTTTAAGTTAACAGGACCGTATAAACTAATTTAATAGCCAATTAATAGCAAGACAATTAGTTGATTATTATTTGAAACATGTTATTCTATAAACAAATTCAATGTTTTAGTCAAATTTATCGCGGACCCATGGGGGCTAATGCCGATATCGGTTCTCTATAAGAGATTCCATTATATTCAAGGGTAATACCAAATTAAAGATTATGATTTCATTGTATTATTACTATATTGTTACCTGAAGAATTAGATATCTATTCTTTTTTCAATATGCAAAGACATATGAAATTAGTCATTCATTAACTCCACATTTCTCTCACACAGCGAGAGCATACTTTTAGATCCCCTTTGCCAAATCTAAATTTTACCTAACATAATGACTCGTTTGAGTGTCACATACTTCGCATTCGTTTGGCTTTGTCTCTATTTCCATTTTCAAATTTTTTTTATATTATATTGTAGGATCAATTACACCTAAAAGATTTTTCCTCTAATGCACAATAATCTTAAGTTCTTTCTATATCTTTAACTTACAATTAGGCGTATCAACCAATACTCAATTGGTTACACATATTGCAGATATTAAAGTAAGACCATGACTTTATCCAAATTTATGTATGAATTGTATATGGACAAAGACTGCAACTTTAAACATTATTAACCAGTCATTATATTCATTGCATTATGGGTTTACAAGGTCCTATCAACAACGTAGTATAGCAACACAAAATATCAAGGTATCAACAAAATCACGTATTTTGCATTAAATGAATTACTGTATTCAAAGACTGTATTAATCATAAGTAAAAAAAGAGAAACTCGTGCTGTGTTGCAGATATTCCATTAACTGGTTGAATCTCAACAAACCTGAGAGTAGGGCAGATAGTAGCAGATATTGGTAATCCAATGATTTTTTCGAATCTGTTCGCCGATGGTATAATAGGTAGTTGGAAGTCATTACGGATCTTTGTAAATTAATGTAATTAGATCATTCTAGAAAAATGTGATGATACAAATTTATATAACAGCAGTCGCTGTGGCAATATTAATTGGAACAGCTTTGACAACAAATACAGCATATGCAGGAAATGACTGGAATGATAGTTGTAGAGATGCGGGATATGATGATGGACAAAACGGACCTTTTAGTGTAGACACATACGACCATTGTGGAGATGAGAAAGGCGGTGATGACGCTTACTACAAAGGTTTCATTGATGGATGCATGCCTGTAGAAGGCAATACAAAGGACGTTTGCGAATCTGCAACTGACTGACTCATTGTATCAGGTGCATCAAAAGAAGATTGTGAGTCCGGTTACGCATTGGATTAATTTTAGCATAAACTAATCATCCATTCTTTTTTTATTTAATCATGTATGCAACCTAACGTTGACCTATACTAATATGTCCTTTCAAACAGTTGGATTTTCTGTAGACTAGATCTATTCATTTACGAAAGCCAATTGTAATTTGAGCCTCTAATGGGATATAATGTTTACAACTAATGAGATATCGCTATTATTATTTTGAATTTGAGCACAAATAATGCTACCATTGCTATTCCCGATACCTAGAATAAATAATAATAAATGTTCTTTGTATGAATATCAAATATGCATTCCGTATAATACCTTGACTAAAGCAAAGAGGTTTGTAAAAGATTTAACTGTAGGTTTATTCGATGGCAGCAGTAACGGCTTTGGTGGTGGCGGTTGTCAGTTTGAGTATTATTAAATAGATAACAGAGGGAATTAGAGCAGTTTGCATAGAAAGGCCATATGGCCGTCGCTAACCTATACTACCAATAATGCTGTTTTCACTCATTACAGCAACCTGTAATTTGGGATTTCAAAGGAATTTTTTACCTATAATGTGGACTATATTCTTTTTTATGATGGACCTTAACTTGCACTCATATGACCTTGAGACCTTCTTTTGGCCCTGTAGGTACTGAATCTCTGACTTTGAGAGAAGAGACATATGTCTTAAGAAAGTGACAAAAAAGTATTAAGTATTTAACCTTAACAAAAGAATTTGTATTCTATTATTAAAGTAAATCATGAAAATAATATTTTTGTAATTATCTTTAACTTAAACAACAACTGATAACTTAATTGCTAAACTTTAAAATTAATAAGAAAGAGGGTGGGTTTATTCTTGTCCTAAGGCTTGGTTGCCTGTGTTGTTGTTTAATTGCACTGCTATGTTGTTGCAAGAGAAGAGTGTGGTATTACCAGATATACATTGTGAGTCTTGTGAGCTGAATTGTGATTGTTCGATTTCTTGCTCTGCTTCATTGTCATTGTTTTTGTTCTTATAGCTATTTGATTCTCTGTACTTGGATTCGTGTTTGTCTTTGTCTTTGGAGTCACCTGCAAATGCAGAGTCAAATCCCGAAACAGAGACTGTTCCCAACATCAATGCTGATGCGATGAAGATTGCGAATATGCCTACTTTGTGGTTCTTTGTTATGTTACTCATGGTAATCAGAATCCAGAATCAAAATTTAATATATCTCAGTTAGGATGGTCATTACTACAACATTGTCTCTTTATAATGAGGCATAATATTACTTTATGATTTTTCTAGTCCCTATAAAATGATGCAACAAGGTAAAAGCATGTTGACATGTAACTTATTTCTGTTTATTTATCTAATGTTTTGTCTAATATCAACATCAAATACATTCTTTTGCATTGGCCTTGTATATTCGGCTTCCTTTCTGCAGTTATTGTAATAGTTCCCTGTTGCAAACAAAAAACCATTGTTGAAATCTAAATCATAAATATTATAATCTAAGGGTTTTGGTTGTGGATTAGGGTAGGATATGGCTCTGGAGCTGGTGGCGGTTTGGATAAGTGTTTAGATAAACTAGATCCGATACAGTCACTGCTTAAAATTTTCCATAATTTATATCAACAGCCACTATGTTTCAGATCTTTAAAATAATCCTTGTATTTCAATCTTAGTCCATTGATTTTTTTACAAAAAATTGTTTTCATTTTGAGGATTAGAATATTAAGAAAGAAGTAGTTATTGCTATTGCCCTAATGGATTATAGCCGGTATTTTCGCTAGTTGATAAATCTCCAGAGTTACATGAATCTATAATACTACCCGTGGGTGAATAACATCGTGCATTTTGTAAGGAGGTAGAGCCATGTGAAGTTGCTGTAGAAGATTGATCTTCTTCACCACCGCCAAAGAGACCAAAGCCTAGCAGTGCAAAAGCTAAGTTGTTACCTGAAAGCACTAAAGAACTCATTATAAAAGTGGTTATAAACGTGTATACCACTTTTTTACCAATCTGTTTTTTATTCATGATTCATTAAATCCAATAAACTATATTCAAGTTATTTTACATAATACTGAATTTATTTTACGAAGATCTTTAATGATATAATCCTATATATTATTGTAGGTTTTATTGATATTTTTTTATATAAGAGAGTGCAAAATTGGAATCGCATACAGGATAGCCGCACATGCTGGAGACTTGGTAAAAATAAGAGAAAAGGCTATAAAATGGGACATGGAAATGACCGAAGCAAGGAGAACACTTAATTGGGAAAAACAACTATCCCTGTCAATAGATCCCGAAAAAGCAAAGGAAATCCATTTCAGTCACAGCGGGCAAAACGCTGGCAACAATGTGCCTTGCACTATGTGTGGGGGGCATGTGTGTACATAATGCTGCCACAACAAAGAAAATACACCACCTCAACAAGAGAAGAAACCAATTGATGTAATTTTAACAATGGTTGTTCACCCCGCTTTCTTCATCTCAATGCATTGTCAAAATGGTGATAGCGATAAAACACAAAAAGATAATAAAACAAAACAGATAAGTCATTATGAAGGTATAATAAAACAAGACTGAAGTTGATGGAAACTTTTTGAACAATATGGACAAACACATTTGCAACACTCACCATTATACCACTTAACCCTGGTTGCCGGCGATTTCACCGAGTATAAATACAGTGACCAAATGCCAAGTTCTTCATTATT
>JADDOW010000020.1 GCA_016782225.1 Nitrososphaeraceae archaeon | reverse complement strand
CCATAACAACCAAACTTACTGAATTATCTTGTAAAGATACGATAAACTATAATGTAATTTTTTTAAAAAAAAGTGGGGAAATTATGGACCTGCTGAGGTTGGTGTATTGGTATTGCCTGTGAGGTTTTGATATGTAGAGGTTTGAGTCAATATTTCCTTTGCATGGCCAATCAGCTGGTTTGCATCACCTGTTACTGTCCAGTGTAAGAACAATATTTTCGGTGTCTCATTTAGCATGTGGTGATGTAAGGATGTTTCGGTCCAATTATACTTGTTCATTACTTGTCTTACTGGAACCACTTCTGAGTCGATTAACGCAAATTCGCCAAATGCGACCTTTAGGTTGGTGTTATTGTTGTTGCCTTGGGCTGCAGCGGTGTTGTTGCCTGCACTCATATATTGGCTTGTTTCATTTAGTGTTTTTGCAGGTATGAATTCTATATAGTGACCCATGCCTGAAAAGTTATTCAGTACAAAATTGTCGTTTCTTACTATTGCTGGAGCCTGTCTGTATACGACAACATCACACAAGTTATAGTCAGGTAACGCTTTTCCGCTAACCTTGCTGGCTAATTCTGCACATTTTTGTGGATCATTAGCTGGCTTGCTTTTCTCATTAAATGTAAACAGTTGGCCTACTTGTTGTGTTTTATTGGCAGCAGCTGGAGAATTTGATGCTGCTGGCGGTTGGGAACCTTGTTGTTCTGTTCCTGCTGCTGATTGAGCATTTGCAACACTTGCTGCATTCATACTCACTGCTGGGACTATGACTAATCCTATGGCAATGAGGAAAATTGTAAACATTTTGGATGTATGATTCATTAGACAATAAATGGCAACATAACCTATATAGTACTATTTTATATAAAGAAGTCCTATTGTCATTGCAATCAATATCTTTAAATTTTGGGTAAAAAGAAAAGATAACTTTAGTATTAAAGATTTAACTTTATTGCTCGAAAACAACGAAAAGTCATATATGCTGACTTGTTCTAAAAAGAATTAAATGTCATCTTGCGAATATAGTTATTTAAAATAACATATTGCTCTAAAACCTCTCTACTCTAAAACCCTCTAATTTGTATCAATAAACACAATAACTGCACTGCAATACAACAAACAATAATTTTTGGAATGTGCAAGAGTAAAAATTTTAAAATGTAAATCTAACTTCGATAAATAGTTTTAATTACAAATAAGTAGCATATGTATCCCGTGATAACGGATGGAAGGTCATGTTCTAATTTCTGATAAAATATATAGCAATAAAAACAATCATAGTGAACTCCCTGATGAAAATTCAGATCCATCGCCATCAACCTCATCACCAGCAGGCAATTCCAAGGATACGTTTACCAAGGTATACCATGGCTCAGGCAACGCAAACGACGTGCTTTTGGGGTTCATAGACAGGTCAAAGACAAAGATAGACTCATGCGTTAGCTATACCGCACCGTCCGTCATCATCGAAACTGACGCCATAAGGGAAAAGAGAAAGGAGGCAGTAGTGCAAAGGGGACTAAAGATCAGGTACGTCACCGAGATAACCCCGGACAACATTGACTATGTGAGGCAAATGCTCTCCTTCTCCGAAATCAGGCACCTAGACGGCTTGAGGGGAAACTTTGAGGTTGCGGACCAAAGGGAGTATGTTGCAGTCGCCACACTGCAGAAGTCCCAGTCAATACCCCAGCTGATTTTCAGCAACATACCCGAGGTTGTGGAGCAGCAGCAGTTTGTGTTTGATTCCTTCTGGAAAATGGCAACACCCGCAAAGCAAAGGATAAGGGAGATAGAGCATGGAGTTATTCCGGCAGAGACAATAGTGTATTCAGACTACCGCGATGCTGTCAAAAAGGAGTTGGAGATGATAAAAAACGCCAAAAGGGAGATACAGATAATGTACTCCACGGTGAATGCGTTTCACATACAGGAAAAAGACGGCATCCTGCATCTTTTGAAGGAGATGGCCGAGCAAAACGACAGCCTGAGGATAAGCATCCTTACGCCAATTGACACCTCAGTTAGGGATTCATCGTATTTGCGGTTTTTAAACCACCATAGCCACAACATCCGCATCCAGGACATAGCACCCAGCATCAGCATCAAAATAAAGTCACTTGTGGTGGACAGAAAGGAGTCTCTGATAATGGAGCTAAGGCACCTAAAGGAGGAAAATGCGAATGCCCTAATCGGCTTTTCCTTTTACTCAAACAGCGAGTCAACTGTCCTGTCATACGCATCGATATTTGAGGTCCTCTACAACCAGAGTATCCTGTTTGAGCAGCTAAAGCAGGAGGACAGTGTCAAAAACGAGTTCATAGACATTGCGGCCCATGAGCTTCGCACACCCATAATGCCCATCCTAAACGGCATGGAGATTCTTGAGGATAAGCTTGGCGACAAAGTGAAGGAGTACAGGCGTGAGATAGACATCATCACAAGAAACGCGTCAAGGCTGCAGAAACTTGCCGAAAGCATCCTGCAGGTGAGCAGAATTGAGAGCGGAACATTTGGCCTAAGCGTCCAAAGCGGCATAGACATCCATTCCCTGATTGCGCAGGTCATAGATGATGTCGAGAAGAAATATGCCTACACCGACAAGGCCGGAAGGATATCAATAGTGTTTCGGCCACTTTACGACAAGGAGAGGAAGAGGGAGGAGAATACTGAGAACAACAATGTTGACATGAAGAAGGGCGGCGGCGATGAAAGGGACAACATCAACGCACAAGCACAACCCAAGCAGGCAAGCCAAGTGGAAAACGTGCAGTCGACAAGTGAAAGCACTCAAAATGACAACAATGACAAATACAGCAATTACAACAACACCATACTGCCTCTGTATGTTGATTGCGACTCCCAAAAGATTGCCCAGGTCATCTTCAACCTTCTGGATAACGCCATGAAATTCACCTTTGACGGCAAGATTTACGTTTCCACAACAATAACAAAGGATGAGCACCCCCAGTCATCACCATCACCCGCTTCCGCTTCAGATATAGATTCTGCCTCAAATGACCATTATGACACCAGTTTGCTAAACACCAACACTGTTGCCTTTGCTTCCGCAGCCACTGTCGCCAGTAAAACCAGCATAAACAGCAAAACAAATGCAAATGGCAGCACCAATAACCGTAATGGCAATGCCTATGGGCAAACAAACAGCAGCAGCAGCAGCAGGGTGCTAGTTTCGGTGCGGGACACCGGGATCGGAATTAACTCCCAGATTAAAGACCAGCTGTTTGAAAAGTTCGCTACAAAATCACGCCAGGGCACAGGTCTTGGTCTGTACCTGTCAAAGAAAATCATAGAGTCCCACGGCGGAAACATATGGTATGAGGAGCCTATGGAAGAGAGCAATACAGATATTGATGACGCATCTAACAATGGCGGCAACAGAAAAACGGGAACTATATTCAAGTTTACAATACCCATGACCATCAGTAAAAACAAGAGCATAGAAAACAAAAAATAAAAAAGTATTAGAATAAACTACAAAAAAGAGTAAGACTCATAATAGTACATGAAAAAGCCAAGAGCAACAAACTAATGCTTGAAAATTCATTTTAAATTGTAAAGCAGTATCTTCGATTATTAACCAGATATAAAAGGCACCTATAATACATTTAAAACTTACTGATAGATATCATATATTCTATTAAGTATCTTTTGTGATTAAATAATGCATAAATTACAATAGCATCTACAAATGCTATTTAGGTCATTGTGATAGAGTTGCTCGAGTAGTTGAGAACAAATAAAAGCGCTTTGATAATAAAAACAATCATTTCACTTTTCCAAAAGTTTTGCTATTTTACAGTTTTGTCTGGATGATGTTTGTTGGGCATATGCAAGTGCTTTAAATATTCGGTGCCTCGAGTTTTAATTTTCTTGTTTTCCATAAAAAGATACAATACAGCAATGATTTCAAATCTACCAAGTATCATGTTAACAATAAGAAAAATCTTTGACACAACACTCATGTCCATAGAAGTTACTCCTGAAGATAGCCCTGTGGTGGTCAAGGCAGAAACCGACTCAAAAAGTGAATCCATAAAACTCCTTTGTTCCAAGTAAAACAACACCAATGCAGTGATAAAAGACAATGATAAAAATAGTATTACTACCATTATTGATTCTCGGTAAGCTTTTTTTGCCCGAAGTTCATCTGTTTTCTTTCCATAGCTTATATATGACTCATTGTATCGAGAGGATACAGAGGAAATCGACCTGATTGCATTGTCCATTGCAAAGTTTCTTTTTGTTATTCTCTGGAAAATTTGAATTAGTCTACCAACCTTAATACCCCCAGCTGTTGAGAATGCCGTTCCGCCAATTAGCATAAGCATCATCAAAACAATCTTTCCATCGGTAGACAGCAACGATATGTCAATGAATTGAAATCCGGAAGTAGTTGAAGCACTTACAACATGAAACGCAGATGTAAGCCAGTCTGATTGACTGCCATCACCAGTATTTAAGAACAAATAGAAAATAGGTATTGAAACAACAATAAGTCCAAAATACAAAAATATTTCAGGTCGATATTTTGTAGTTGTTACCTCTTTGCTTAATAGGGCATAGTGAAACGCAAAAGGTAGAGCCGAAATTACCATACCGGTCATTATCACTAATAGGTGTGGGGAGTTTTCACCAGTTACTGCTGTGGAAACGGGAATAAACCCCCCACCGGTAACTGTGCTAAAAATCAATGAAACAGTGTGAATAATGTTGAAATCGGCAAACAAATACAATAACGCACACAGTATCACGGTATAAAATGTAAAGATGACACCAATTGTCAAAAGTAGCTGCTTTAGTTTTAGGATGCCTCCACCAATCATACCTTTCATATGAATTAACTTTCTTTCAGGATAAAAGAAGGTAATGACAAGATAGACGAAACTTAAACCCCCCACCCATTGGGTAAAAGAGCGATAAAAGTCAAAGCTCTGGGGCAAGTTTTCAGGATATGTTATAAATGACAAACCAGTTGTGGTGAATCCAGATGCACTCTCAAAAAAGCTGTTGACAAAAAGAGACAATGGATCAATATCGCTTGAAAATGGGTTGACATACATGTATGGAATGCTTCCAAAAAGACTTAGCAACACAAAACTTGAGACCATCAGTAATGACGCCTGCTTTAGGTTTAATGGGGTCTTTTCCCCATAGGCATTTAAAATAAATCCAGTAAGAAACATTACTGTAATAGCCAAAAACATTCCGGTGGCAGATATTGTCTCCCCCATTGCAGTGGCCAAAATAGCAGGCGCTATAATCAGTATCCCAGAGAATTGTAGCAAGAATCCAAGATTGGCTAGGATTGGTTTGTAATGCTCTCGTATGATGACCCTGTAGGTTCTAAATGTCTTTTCTAGCACGGATGTCCTGATGGCATTTGCCAACCCTTCCTGTGTTACAATGCCTAAAACCTTTTCATCATCGACTATTGGCACTCTTTTGATTATGTTAAGCCTCATAATGTTAAGTGCCTGTCTTACGGTTGCTTTTGAAGAAAGGGTTACAATGGGCGAAGACATTATGGACTTTAGCAGAGTCTGATCCGAATCCGCACCCCTCATCACAACCTTGTCTAAAATATCACTATCCGTTACAATGCCTATGGGTTTATCATGTTTAGAAACAATAATTGTTTCTGCATTTTTTGCGTGGATTTGTTTAACAGCACTTGCGACATCCACGTTTTCATCTATAACAGAAAACTGACCGTGAACATAGGACAATACAGAACGCTCCAAAGGATCAGTTATCATTTTGCTATCTGTTTTTCCTTTTAAAATAAATCGAGGCAAAGTCAAATGCAAGCCTCAAAACAACAAAGATGCTATATACATGCTTTAAGTCACAAGATACTATCGCCATAATTTGAGAGAAATTTGAAACCCCCTCATCTCCAATATAATGGTGGAGATCGGTATCCACAACAGATGGTATTACAATGGTGTCAGATTCCAAGTAAGATAAACTCCTTATTCGTTGATCTAGGCAGTAAAAAGTAATAATTTCGCAGCGCCATACTGATTCCCAGTATCCTATAGAATCCAGTCACAAAATTTGTAAAACGTTTTTTTCTTGGCATTGCATTAAAGAAAATGATTATGCCAACAGTGTAAATTCCAAAAACTTTTTCTGAACACATTATCCCCCTTTCCAATAAAACGCTAAATCTTATTATTGTGTCTGACAACTATTTCATCTGGTTTTTATTGTAACCTATTTAACAGTAAATAATGCTTTGATATAAGATTTCCTAAAATCATTTTTTTATATTAGAATGCTCAGTTACATGAAATATTTACATACCTAATTATAATCTTCATAAATGATACAGGATAATTGCAAAGAACCATCATAATATTATCACAATACTCCCAGTTTTCAATCATACATTTTAAATACGGATAAAAAAAACATCCTTTTCACCACTCCAGCTATTGTCGCCCCAACATTTGGTACTTACAGATTAACTCATTATGGCGGGCTTTACTACGGGCTTTTTTATGACGTATGGAGATTTGATAGGCCAAAGTGCATAAGTAGTCGCTGAAGGGTTAAGCATGCAATTTGGACATTCAGTATCTTTTATAGGTGGTTTATACCGCTTCCAACCTCAATATCCAGTGCAGGCAACATACCACTTGCCAAACGCAGTCTTATGGTTTCCTTGGCGTGTGTTTGTTCTTTAGTTGATTTGTTTAGTTTTATCAAGAATGAGAATAGTCCAAAAAGCGCAGAAATTCCATTATAAGGCCTGCCGCAATATCTATTTCAAAAGTAACAAGATTAACAAAAGGTCTAAGGACAGATTCAAAAAACGGTTCAAAAAAAACCAACCCATATTGCAACCCAGCATTTAATTCGGTAACCATCAATGGCTTTTGTATTGGCAAGAAACACCATAAGGATTCAAAGCGATTGAACATGAGAACAGAGGTTTTCTAATAACTGTCAAAATCTTATAACAAGGTAAAAAGCCGCTACTAACATCATAAAGCAATTTTAACTATAGTGGATTGCGGATTAAATACAAATAAATTAGTATCCACATAATGAATTAATTTCAATGTCCTATTTAGATCCAACATCCAAATCAACAAAAACAAAGACAGTCTCCCTATTGGTTTATTTTCTTATCAGTATTGGCGTGTCTTTACAAATAGGTGGTTCTAATTGGGATATTGTTTGGCATGGCGTTAAGAATGTAGAATCGTTCCTAACTCCACCGCATACCGTGATTTATACAGGTGTCGCATTGGCAATTGGCAGCATAGTTTTTAGGTTGATATATTTTCCCATCCTGGCAATAAAAAACAACAGCGTCTCAAAACTATCCATTTTCTCCAACATTATCAAATCACAATCCGAATTATTCCCTTTTCCAATAAAACTTGCCTTTGTTGGGGTATCACTACAGCTAATGGCAGGCCCTTTTGATTTTTGGTGGCACAACAACTTTGGATTTGATGGATTACTAAGTCCACCCCATGCGGTACTTGCCACAGGAATGCTTATAGCAGCCTTGGGAGGACTAATCGGGATTATCAAGCATAATAGGGACAATCCTTTTTCCTGCACATTTAGAGCTTTTCTTGTGATAGCGTTTGGGGTATTTTTAATGGTTGCGGTGGATTTGGTTCTTATGTTTACGCTTCCATTCTCAAACGGTCAATACTTTAATTTTAATCCAGAGCCATTTACTGCAATGTTTGCTGCATCCATCCTCATTCCGTTTGCTATGACCTTTTCTCTAGTATCAGTATCGTCATCTTTGAAGATTCCATATTTTTTCAGTTGCGTAACTGCAGTAATTATCGCCATACAAGCAACTGCCACAATCACATCAAACTCGTATTTTTCAGGACTGTTCCCTTTTTATATTTTAAATATAGTGCCTGCGATAGTTGCTGATCTGTTTTTACTCAAAAGGCATGACGAGCAACGAAACCGCAAGACAGAGTTCACTTTTAGCTCAGAGAAACGATATTTGTTTGCCTCTATGTTGCTTTCCTCGTTTTTCATTACGCTTTTCTTTCCATGGAGTGTAGATGTATATGGCGGATTTTTTAAACCGTCAGAAGAAATAAGAACAGAAGAATTCCTGTTGCAAATTTTATTTCCCATTATTTTGCCCGTCTTTATCCCAATCTCTTTACTTTCATCATTTATCGCAGGGGTAATAGCCATACACAGACTAAAGAAAAAACACCTCAATGCAATATCCTAAGACAAAAGGCAAGTTGGAAACTACTGCAAAAGATAAAGTTTAGAGTCACAAGATATCAATGGCAAAATTATGAAACAAATTGTAAGGCATTTTTTCTCCAAAAGTAGATATTTATATATAGGTTACCCCAAATATTCGAGAGATGTAGATTCTTATCCTCCACTGTATCACCATTTTGCCAAAGGTTTAAATTGAAAAATAGTATAAATCAAATACAGAATTGGCAATCCCAATAACACGTATGGTAATGGGCAACTGTGGGCTTCACATAAAATAAAATAAATCCCCACGTAAAGAATTTGTCACCTGTATCAGATATACGCCTTATCAGCATAACACCATTTCCATTTTTTATCTGGTAGTGCCATAATTACCGGATGCCCTGTTTCCCTATAGTGTTTAGTCCCATGTAACCCAATAGATGAATCACAACATCCGACATGACCGCATTCTAAACAAAGTCGTAATGCGACCCAGTGGGTTCCTTCTTTTTTACATTCCTCACAACCTTGTGTTCTTGGTTGAATACCCTCATCAAGACCATCTGCGTGAGTGCAGGGTTTATTGCCATCATTATCTGATGCAGCCATATTGATTATACACATAACAACGGGCAACAAAGAATATAACACTACATTTTTTATTGATATGATAGCATGAGCTGACGGCCTCTGCTAACTTGAGGAAAAGACTTGCTCAAATGTGCCCCATCTCATTAATTTGCTTATATACCACAATACAATATATTGGAATGTTTGGGTAGTCCTTTCACCAAGTCTCCGAATCTAAATGACACCACATATGAGAGAACTCAGGTCATATATGGAATAGATAACGTAATTGCCAAGGCAATAGAACGCTGGAGAAATACAGAAGAGAGAATGGATTCATGCATTGACAAATTACAACCAAAATTACTCATTACAGACAAAACGTTATTTCCAGAATTGCTTGAACTAATAAAAAAAGACATTAGTACAAGAACAATTTTTGAAATTACCGAAGAAAATGTTTTCTATATCAAGGAACTGCTAAGATTGGTCAAATCCAACAGGAACAACAAGCACATTATCCGTCATCTTGACAACGTGGTAGGAAACTTTTCCATCTCAGACAAAAAGATATTCCAAAGCCATGTGATGGGCGACCTAAGTGCACCTGGCAAACATAACAGCGACACTAAAACCGAAAGAGAGCAAAGCGAGTCCGGCATTTCTTCCATAGCAGACTACTACTCGCCACAATGCATAGTAAGCAATTTCAAGGCATTTGTAGAACAACAACAAAACATTTTTGAATTGATGTGGGAAAAATCAATATCTGCTGAACAAAGGATAAGAGAGTTAGAACAGGGCATAGAGCCAGAGGTCATAGAAACCATAAAGGACAAGGAAGAAATACAAAATCTCTCATTCAGTCTTATAGAATCAGCAAATGAAGAAATACTTGTTATTTTTTCCACAGCAAATGAATTCCACCGGCAAAAGAGTGCAGGCTACTTTAAGATAATTAAAAAGGTTCAAGAGACAAGACCATGGATAAAAATTCATGTCCTCACGCCCAAAGACATTGAAATAGAAGAGGACATAAAAAGCAACAGAGAATTTTTCTCATTTGATGTCGTATTTACAGAGCCATTGCAAAGAGTATCTGTTTTGGTGGTCGATAAAAGGTATTCTCTAACAGTTGAATTAAAGGATGATACAAAGCAACAACCATCAACAGATGCAATTGGGTTGGCATCATACTCCAACAGCCCACCAACAGTATTATCATATATTTCAGTCTTTGAAACTTTACGTAAACAGACAGAATTATTGGAAAGGCTTAAAGACCATGACAAAATTCAAAAAGAATTCATAAACATTGCAGCGCATGAGCTCAGAAACCCAATACAACCAATCCTAGGACTATCTAACTACCTTATGAACAGAAAAGGCAGGGACAGGGAAGAGAAGGAACTATTAGATACCATTAACAGAAATGCAAAGAGGCTACAAAGACTAACAGAATCCATTTTAGACATAACAAGGATAGAGGGCAAATCCCTAAAACTACACAAAGAGAAAGCTAATTTGAGTAACCTTATTTCAGATATTGTTAAAAACTATAAAAACTCCATTGATAAAAGTAAAAGCATAAAGTTTGAATTTAACAGTTTTAATAACAAAGATATAGTCATAGAGGCAGATAAGAATAGATTAAGTCAAGTAATCACCAATTTAATTAGTAATTCTATCAAGTTTATTGACAGAAAAGGTGACATAGTAATTAGCATGGATAAAAGGAAAAGAAACAGTGCGGGAAACAAAAAAGAAGTTATATTCAGTATCAGAGATAACGGCATTGGGATAGATAAAGAAATAATGCCAAAGCTATTTACAAAATTTGCAACAAAATCCTTTCAAGGGACTGGGCTTGGGTTGTACATATCAAAGAGCATAATTGAGGCCCACGGGGGTCAAATATGGGCCGAAAACAACAGTGATGGCAAAGGCGCGACATTCTCTTTTAGTTTGCCATTATAAAATACTTTACCACAACTTTAAACAACCAATACAACAACATAATTTACAGCATTATAGGCATATATATCAACAGTAACATCAATTTGCTCCTTAACGTATCTGATACATGTGTTTTACCCATTAATCATCATATCATCAGAAGAAAAGCAGCAGCAGACAGTTGACAGTTTTCTTCAAAAAGGATAAGCATAACCACATGGAGACTTTCGAAACCACTGAGGGATATCATAATTACAATAGTTATTTATTGGTTTTTCTGTAGTTGTCTTGAGGTCCATCATCTTCTTCCGTTGTATGTATGTTTTCCTCTAGTCATGTCCCTGTGCGGTTTGCCAATTAATCATAATTTATTTATAACACAAAAAAAAACTTGTTTCCACAAAACAATATGATTATATTCGAAGACAGTTCATTTCTCAGATATCGTCTTTTTGTTTGTATTGAGTATCCCATAGTTTTTGCAAACGGCTGTTGCGGCAGGTTTATCACGAATTTTTCAATAATGATTTAAACATTGCCTTAAGTTACTTTGAAAACTATATGTTCAGCCATAGCCTAGTTTAGATTTACCTCAATTAACCATAATGCATTTTATGGCATAAACTATTTACCAGAACAGAAAATAATAATGAGGTTAGCCTGAATCTACCTGAAATTTTTCCTGTTAACTGCATATTCTCGCCCTCTCCACTTTATCTTTTCTTTTTCAACTAAAAATGCATACATCAGACCTACAGCAATAACCATAGCACCAAGGCAAGAGACTAATGCATATAGCGGACTCTGGAAAAGCCCAAATTTTGATTGTATGACATATAAGATACTTACCAACATTATGACCACCAAATCAATAACAAATAGTATCAATAGGCTATTGATGGCAACATCTGAAAGGTTTTCAATTTGACTGATGCCAATTAAGACTGGCAATAATGCAAACGGAAACATCAAGCTAAGAAATACTGAAAGCGACGAAACGATTCGACTGTACTTTACATTTTCCATCTGAATTGGAAACACATTATTACTTCGGGACAATCTTTGCCAAGCTGTTCTAAAGCTTCCCGATAACGCTTGTTTAAGGTGATACTCACCATGAACCATCCTTAGTGCAATTTTCGCTTTCTTGATTTTTTCGCCGAGCACTATATCCTCCAAAACCTCACCTTTGATTTCTTTGTGTGTTCCCAGTTTCTCATATGATTTTCTAGTAATGATAAAAAAGCATCCAAAAACCGAACCAGTCATTTTATTTGGATCATTGACCAAAATCGCAGAATATTTTACGTGATGATAGGTCCAAAGAATCGGATAAATTATTTTACTCCAAATGTCTTCACATTATAGGCGAGGCCTCACCGTCAAAACATCCAACTTGTTCGCAAGAAAATATCCGATGGCCAAGGTCATGATGTCTTCTGAATGCAATGTATCTGAATCTGTGAACAACAGGATATCACAATCAGATTTTATGTATCCGCTATAGCAAGCCCAATTTTTTCCCACCCACCCATCAGGTTTTGGGTCTGCCATCACCATGCTTATTTTTTCAGGGTATCGCTTACCATATTTGGAAACTATCTCAATGGTTTTGTCATGTTTATCACTGTCAGAATCACAGATAACAATGATACCATAGTTATGATAATTTTGTTTTAACAGTCCATCCAGGCATCTACCAATATGCTCTTCATCGTCTCTTACGGTAAAAGTACGTTAACCCTCGGAGTATCTTTAGCATCGGCAACAGATTTAAGTTTAGGGGATTTGGTAAAGGATCTAAACAATCGCTCTATAAATACCATCCAGATCAAAAGGGAAAGAGAGGTTGACAAAAGCAATAAGGACATTATAATGTAAATGACTTCCAAATGGTATATCCTGTTATTTGTATCGTGAGAGGGTTATTTTATTTTAATTCCACTTTCCTTTTTTGCTCAATTCCAAGCGTTGTTTTAAAATAGCCTCAATTTCCAAAATTTACAAACACAGGAGTCTTTTAGGACGGAGCCTTTTGGTTTCTGATGGCGAGCTATTTTTTATGCCACATTCAACAATTTATGCACAATATCTTGTACATTATGAATGGTATTGCATGATGCGTATAGCAACATTTGGGATTTGGGATAGATTGCCGTGAGATTTCATGTTATTTTGATATAATAGTTTGTTTTGAGCAAACAATAATTAACAAATAATCATATTTTTTTGGGCTATAAGGAAAGCAAGTAAGTAAGTTTGAAAATCCAAATGGCATTGTCATTATGTTGATCCCCAATTGTCATAGAATCCCATTCTGGCATTGTTAATGTGTTACCTTAGTCAATCCACGCAATATGCAGTCCGATAGACCAGGTTTAAAAGGATACATAAATGCGCATATTCCTAATCCCTTCTTTTGCATATAAAACTAACCTGCCCATTTACCTCAAGATACGACAGTTTTATTTCCGAGAGATATTCAATCCCGTGAAGTCTCATATAGGAATGGTATTCCCTATCGTCTATTCGGGCCTTGTCCAAGCCCTCTTTTATTGTATGGCCATCCTTTGCCAAAAGAATGGGTTCGGCTATGGTAAGTCTACTGAATCGATGGCTCCTTATAGTCAGATAGTCAAACAGCTTAAAGAGAACAACCACTATCACTACCGAAGTAATTGCCTGAGGTATGGACATTTCATTTAGATAGATCATTGGGTCGCCTATTGCAGAACCCAGGCCTATCAGGATTATCAATTCAAATGTGGACAGCTGCCCTAACCCTTTATTGCCTAACCACCTAAAGATAAACAAAACTATCAACGTTACGATTATTGTTCTAAGAATAACGGACATTATGAGATCAAAATCGGCTTTAAGAGCATCCTGAGCAAATTGCTCAAACCAGGAATACATGCTAGCAGTTGACATTGTTGAATTCACCGTTTCCAAAATTTGAGAAGCAGAATTTTTGACTTACTTCGATGTGAAAATCCATTTTTACTGTTCAATGATAAATAAGGATATTAATAATTTCTTTTCAATTAAAGCACAAATATAACATGTCAATCCCCATGGTCTTTTGCCACCCAATTGAAAATATTCAGCACTTTTTCTTTTCACATTTATGAAAATACCTCAAAAGCGGACACCGTTTTCAAATATTTCTACTTTTAAATAGTATGTTACTTATGGATCATTAACTTATGGCCAATAATGTCAAAGAGAATGATTACAGATATGGGGAAAATGTAAACAAGAGAAAGTCCACTGCCTCTGCAATCCTGATTGGAATTGGCCTCGCGGGGTTGATAGACATCATCATATTTCATGCAATATTGCAATGGCATCATACATCCTCCCACGTAATCATCCCCAATACAATTGAAGCACTACAAATGAACCTTTTGCATGACGGATTATTTCTTTCATTCTCTTTAATAATAACAATAGCTGGAGTGATCCTTCTTTGGCACGCCTCCAGCTCCAATAACAAAAATTCACTGCTTTCCAACAAAAGGTCATTCATAGGATTGGCCCTTATTGGTTTTGGGGGTTTTAACACTATTGAAGGAATAATCAACCACCTCGTGTTGGAAATGCATCATGTTATAGATGTTGCAAATCCACTTGCGTTTGATCTTACATTTTTAGTTGTAGGTGGTTTAGCTTTCCTAGCAGCAGGAGGACTACTTTTAAGATCACGCAAAGCCCAGCTAAAACCTTAGCCAATACAACATCAAACCAATAATACCAATGAACGTGTAACCATGGTTTTAGAGCAGCACTAAATTAAATGCACCATGTAAAATCATTCATAACAAAAGAGAATGTCTGAAGGTCCGGAGGTCAAAATAACAGCAGACAACTATGACAAGGATAAAGTTCGATCTGCACTGAAATCCAAATCTAAAAACACAAACATGATGATTGCTAACGCGTTATTGGATCAGCAGATAATAAGCGAATTGGGAATAAATATAAGTCCGAAATATTGTTTCTGAACAAAATGTATCCCTTTAAAAAGGTCATTTCATTGTCTGAATGTGAACTGAATGAGCTTCTTCTCTGTATTCCCAAGATTCTGAGTCAGGGTTACAAGAATAAGGGAAGAACCCGAACAATACCAGAGAAAGAAAAAACCTTGAGGGATGCCACTCTTTGGGTTTTCAGGAGATCAGGAAAACAATGTTGGACATGTGGGGCAAAAATTGTATCTGAAAAAAAGTTAACCTCCAGGACCACTTTTTGGTGTCCAAATTGTCAGCCAATTGGAATCTAAGATTGTTAGCGGCTGTGTCTTTCAGTATTATTTTACCCTTCTTTTGATTTCACTAAATTGAATTTATTTGCTTCAATTACCCTAGGTTCCTAAAACCCGATATTTTTTTGTTCTAATTGCTTTTTGTATGAAATTGATTCTCATAGATAGACTCTATTTTTTCCAGCGCATCAATGTCTTTGAGTTCCTTGTCATATCGAATATTTTTTATTCTTGGGAAACGCAGTGCATACCCACCATCATGTCGGTTACTTTTTTGGATCGTATCAAAAGACACCTCTAAAATTATTTCAGGCTTCACAATAATCCTGTTGCCTTCATCCCGTATAATCAGGGATCTCAACTTATTTGTCATATAGTCAATTTCTTTGTTTGATAGGCCAGAATAAGCCTTGCCGATAATTTTTAAACCATCATAAATAGGATCTACGCTTTCGGGCACAACCATATCAATACCGGGTTTAGACCCAAAATCCCTAACAGCAAGAGTATAGTCCGAGAGCGTGCCCGCTCTCTTTCCGTGGCCATATTCTGCCATCACTATTACGGTGTCAACCGTGTCTGACTCTTCCTTTAGTTTTATCCAATATCGCCCTCGTTTTCCGGGATGATACTGCGATAAAGGATCCTTAATCACCAGGCCCTCATGGCCATTCTCCTTGCTTTTTCTAAAGATAGAGTTTATCTCGTCTGCAGACGCTATTATGTCACTCTGTGCATTAACTATAATTGAGTCTTTGAATAAAAACAATGATAACAGTTTTTTCCTGTTTTCAAGTGTTTCCTTGATTACCTGTTCTTTTCCATAGAACATTATGTCATATACAACGTAACGTATAGGTATTTCAGATAAAATGTCTTTTGTCATGTTTTTTCTTCTAAGCCGTTTCTGCAATTCTTGAAAGTGCAAAGGCTTGTTGTTTTTAAATGCTATTAATTCACCGTCTAAAATGAAATCAATGTCATCAGCTCCATCAATTTCACCAATATCCTGAGTTACCTTTTTTCGATGCATTTCTTCTTTTTTTATTCCGGTAAGCATGGCACTATCAACCAGTTCGGGAAATGCGTATGATATGTCCGCAAGATTCCGGGAATAAAGTCTGCACTGGTTTTTGAATTTGTGCATTTGAACTCTAATGCCATCGTATTTGTATTCACAGTAGAGTGGTTTCTCAAAATATTCCATTATCTCTAATGCAGTAAACATGACATCTGCCAACATAAAACTCATTGGTACAAACGGTTCAACTGTTACTGTGTTCAGTGAGTTTCTCTTCGACAATAAGGCCACATTAGCAATATCCCCCGTGGCAAGCATCGCATCCCTAACATTTCCGACATCCCTATCAAAGGCTTTTGCAATGGCTAATTCAACAAGCCCCTCGTACGATCCCATTCGCATTTCGTTAGATATTATTTTGACGAGATATTTTGCCTCTAATGGGGAGCACCTGATAAGCAACGCCTTCAGGGTGTTTTTTTTATCATTGTTGGAACGCGGTCCTTTAAGGTTCGCGATTTTTTTTAATTGGATTGCTACATCGCCTAATGTCAGTTGTTCGCCCCCTATACTCTCTGATTGGTTGAAGAGAGTCACCACCTGTTTTTTGGATACGGCATGTTCTGCTATGGTGCCCATATCACCATGTTTCAAATGAATTCCACGGATATCTGCATCGTTTAGATTAGAAATCTCCAACAGAGATTGCAATATTGTTCTGAATCCTATGTTTAGGTTATGTGATGATCCCCGTGGAAAGGTTTTTCCAGACAAAAACAAAACTGCGATATGCAGGGAATCCTCATGCAAGGATGAAATATACCTGGAGATTAAATCGACCTTTTTATTTTTACCCGGTGTTAGTCGTATTAACTCACAGGTATCAACAAAAGTAGAAAAACAGGACAGTTTGTTGTCGTCATTCCCCTTTATTTTTGCCATAACTAATACTATATTGTGATCATATCATTAATACGGGATATTTAAAACAAGTCTTTAGATTATGATAATTATCGCCTTGAAATAGGTCACACATGGATTGCAAAATCTTACCGCAGAACTGCTGTAAATACCGAATCAAAATTTCTGATGTTGCAACACGCATTTGAAAAGTTAAACTGCACCGCAGTAGGAATCAGGACAGATGCCCTTAAAGAATTGTCGAGAAAAGCTATTGAAAGATTAGGAGCAAAGCAAGATGGCATCCTGAGAAACCACAAAATAATGAGAGATTGGAGAATCAGAGACACCGTCTCATACATCATTATTAAACCAGAATGGCCATCAGTTAAAGAAAGGATACTACAAAGAATAGCTAACCATGACAATAGTTACAAGTAATACGCACAGGTGATGGGCCAATTATTTTACACCATATCATGGGCATATTGAGGGTCAAAGCCGGTAAAGTGACTGTTGAAAGCAACTATAACCTAATCAGGATATTGCTTAATGCCATTCTTTTGCTTTTTTAACCGATGTATTAACGCCTTGTAATTTTTCTTTTTGATGCCATTGACAAACCTAAAGCTTATTTGGCATGACATGTGTTTTTGACGGTTGATGACCTATTATGAGATATTTACATTATTATTGATGTAATCTTATAATTTTTATAGAATATGTATTTCAACAGACATATTCATCTAAAAAATCGATTAATTTATTAAATATTTTGCATAATGTAACAATAGTCAAAAAAATCTCCTTGGTCTTGCAAAACAGAGACGAAGGAAAGTATTTGGCCATGTTTCCCTCCTTCCTTTCATCGTCAATAGATCTATATCCTAAAGACTGAAAAGAAGGAGTGAAAAAAAAGGACCTTGTAGGATAGGCCCCATCTCCTTTTGTAGATTAACCAGATCTATAAACACTACAAGATCCTTTTTCATCATCTCATCCCACCATCTCATAAATTAAACCATTCTAACTAACCAGGTAACAGAATGTTTCGGAATTCATGCAAAATAGATTCTTAAAAACCCATACCTTTTGCCTTGACACCATCTCTGTTTTTTTAATCAAGCTTGCGTGGTTATTTTATTTTAATTTATGAACCTAATTCGTTTTAATGCCACATTAACAAAATATCTCTGTATCGGATGTGCTGAAATCTCGAAAAGACAGCTGCTGGATGCTACAATATCAACATCAATGCAATATAAAATGGCATATTTACCTTTTTTCAGTCTCATTATTGCGAATAGTGCGAACCTATGTGCCTTGGTTTTCCAATCCCATTTGTAAAATAACCAGTGTTTTTAAATTTAATTAATATAGAGAGAGAGAGGCATATTATTTGATGAGAGCCAAGTCGTTTGCATTGCATCATGTATATGCATGTAATCCACAGTTATACAAAACAAAACAGTTTATGTTAAGCAAACAGACAGATTCTATTATCCTAATCCACTGATTGCTTTTTAATTTATATGCTACAACATTGCCTTGCCTTTGTAACCAACATAATAATATTTTTGAAAGTCGTGGGACAAGGTTTTCACCTCCACGTTTGAAAACCCAGATTCCTTTAGCATTTCAACAGCCTTTTCCTTACCCCACATTGCGCCAAGACCTGCACCATTCTGGGACAATGAAACAGAAACGCAATGCAGACATGAAATTGTGTAGAGGAAAGGACCAAGAGGATGCTCAATATTGTCTTTTAGGGGTAGACGCATGAATGTCCTGCATAAGAAATATGCCCCCATTGTTCAGTGATTTATAGATATTTCTCAACACTTCGCCTGGCTTTGGTTGGTCGTGTATTGCATCAAATGCGGTGATTAGGTCAAACTTGTCATTAAAAGTTAGATTGAGGATATCCTGCACCTGAAAAACGGTGTTTGGGTTTCCCATCGCGGTTGCCTCTTTTTTTGCCACCTCAATTGCCTGCGAAGATAAATCATATCCATAAAAAGTGCTATTGGGAAAACTTTTGGCCATTGTGTTGACAGCCTTTCCCATTCCACAGCCTATGTCAAGTACTTTGATTCCTTTTTTTAATTTTCGAATTAAATCCGGAACTAATGGCAGAATGTGTTCAGTCAAACCAACAACTACTGTTTGGTAGCTTTCCTCGGCCATAACTTCGTGGAACCGATGATGGGAAGAGTACGGAACGCCACCACCTTTGCGAAGCATTCTACAATTTCATCCTCAACCTGAGCTAACACCGGAATCCATTGCATTGACGCTGCAAAATTATATATCTCACCTTCTCGGGTCAGGTATTGTGCCTTTTCTTTTGGTAGCGTAAACGTATTGTTTTCAGGATCAAATTCAACAATATTTCCAGCTACCATCGCTCCAAGCCATTCCTTGACATATCTTTCGTTTAGTTTGGATTTGTCTGCAATTCTTTAATGGATGATGGGTGCAAAGCAGACATTACATCAAACAGTTTAGCTCTATGCCCTATCGACAGCATCAAAGATAATGCGCCTTTGTCATGGTGTCAATCAAATATTCTGAAAAGTCATCACTCATTGTATTTTTCCCCCGAATTCGTATTTGTTCATCATTATCTCCTTCTCCCCCTATTCCTGTAATGATACATCTACTGGAGTGAGGTATATAAAAAAGGTCTTTTATAACCTAAAATTGCTTAGATTCAGGATTCTAATGGTTACAAATTAACTATTAGGATATACAATAGATACATAAAAACAATTACACTCAAAATTACAATTGTTGCTGTTGTAGTATAAATAATCTTATGATTTGGTGAATATGTTTGAGTTTTTATTGATTTATGTGTGCCAAGATAGTTTTTCAATGCAAACAATATCAACACAACAGCCAAAATCACTATTCCTGTTCCAATCAAATAAGATACTTGATCTATCGGAGATTGTGACTGATTTACAGGTAGTGTACTGGATTCACCAAAGTATCCCCGTATTAATAGCCTAAACTCCACCATAAAGAAGCTAAACTTTGCAATGATAAAGCCAAGCCCAATTAATGCAACACATGTCCTTACCCAAGCTAAGAATGTTCTTTCATTTGCAAGATATTGCTGTGAGCGATCGGATCATGATTTCTCTTCAACATCAACCATATTATAGGATTTGTCAAAAAGTATTATAACATATTGAAAAAAAATGCTGATCCATATATCAACCTGGAAGTGAATCCAAAAGAACGCTCTCAAATATAATCCCAAGGAGAAATGGAATCAAGTAATATCATAATCGATGACAAAATATATTCAATCTGTTTTTTTTTGCAGAATGAAAAACTAAATTATATCAGAGGGTGCATATGTAGGATGCATAATTGCACCACATTGAAAAAGTTCAGTGATTGCAACTTTATCAACTTTGAGTTAGGCTCTAGCATTTTTAACCTATTTTTTATAATTATTGTAGTTTAATGAATTTTCTAATCAATAATCTTAAACAGTTGTCTAATTTTATTTACTGTTTATCCATACCAATACCGCTAAACCTATTGTTTGGGCCAAGTTTATTACAAACAGGTATGGCGCAGCCGCGTCTACAATGTTTTTTATTGCAGGCCCGGCAGAGTACAGGTTGAACCAAAATATGACAATTACAATGTTTTGAACCATGAAGGATGATGCCACAGTTGTCAAACCATACGTAAAATATGATTTGATTAGCCTTGCGTTTTGAGCGTAAATCACTATTATTGCTCCCAATAGCCCAATGTTGAGTATAGCCGCAATAGCCGCTGCAATCATGAAATCCATTTGCTTGTTAGATAACCTTGTACCGCTCGTTTAATTTACTTTTTCCCAATTCTGTCCATAATTTCATTTAAAGCAAAATAGTTCTTTTCCAAAACTGGTGAAGTGAAATACGTGGCACCGTAAGAGTCCTCATTTTCTGTGATGATTAACCCGTTTTTTTTCCAAAACATCAAGATGATGGGTAATGGTTTTGTAGTCAAGTTTTAGATGAGTTGAGATTTGGTTGGCATTTGACTGGTTCTCCGTTAAAACATGCAGTATTTTTGCCCTGTTCACTCCGCCTCTGGTGCTGCAAATTAGGTGCCACAACAGTCTTTTAAAGACCGGGTCTAAGGGTTTGCTTTTCTGAACGTCATATTTTTTATTTTTAGTGTTGTCTTTATTGTCCTCAGTGTTTCCAATCCCATCTTTATCTTTCTTGTTGTTGGAATTAGAATCAAATGAGCTCACCTTTCTGAACAATATTGTCTAAATAACAATGGATAAAAGGTTATTCAAAAAACTGATAAAACAAGGAAAATGGTATTTGGTCATATCGCAGTTATTTTTGAATACTCATTGGGTCCATACTTGGACCATAATAGCCCAAAGATTGTGCCAAGTATTATCCAAAACCCCACCATAGTTAATCCACTTGCGATTCTAAACGAGTTTACCAAATCCATCGGTATGGAAATCTTATCGGGATTGGGTGGAAATAAAACAAATGCACTTGACATTATTGCAGCGTAAATCAATGGCAAAATTATGGAGATGTGAGATATTTGCCTATGCCTATGAAATAAAATCCCAAGACATAAGGCCGATATTGCAGATACCCCTAAAAATCCAAGGTACAGACTTTCTCTTATCAATATAGTCTCTGGGTCTCCAACAGCAGGAGGGTTTCCAGGATATTTGATAAACGGAACAACAAATAAAACCAAGCACATAACCACTGACAAAAAAACCGCCCTTTTTCTGTCGCCTGAAAACGGAAGGACTTTACGGCTAAAAGCATAAACTATGCCAAGCAAAGAGCCAAATGCCATTCCCAAGATGGAACCAGCAACAACGCTGCCTGCCTTTTGCCAAACCCTAAATGAGTCCTGCTCAT
The DNA here is from genome assembly GCA_016782225.1 of Nitrososphaeraceae archaeon. GTDB lineage: Archaea > Thermoproteota > Nitrososphaeria > Nitrososphaerales > Nitrososphaeraceae > Nitrosocosmicus. The sequence goes on along the minus strand of JADDOW010000020.1, from coordinate 24,186 downwards.
TCATATCCACATTCTCACCCGATGCAACAGCATTGGCAGTTTCAATTCCAATGGCCTTGTCTATAAGGGGTTCGACAATAATCATGTTCATTCCTGCCAAAATCACACCGGCTATTGCTCCTGAAACAATTGAGATTAAAACAAATGTTAAAGATTTCATCATAATCAAATCCACAGATTATTTCAGAAAAAACTTAATGACAGGGAAAACCAGCAGCATGTCTCATGTCATGGGTAACTTCATGCAGGTATTTAGCATCAAATGCCTCATTGCCTTGCACAATACTAAATATCTGACCTTGGTCGTATCCCACAACAAAAACACCAAACAATACAATAGCTGCTAAAAAACCAATAGCTAATTTTGTATTATCATATTCTCCAATAATTTTTCTTTGACCGAATAAAGACATAGAGGGTTCTTGGTTGGTTTATTATATAAGTTCTTGGATGGTTTATCCAACCAATCAATCAAGGTAAAAAGAATGTTCTATTTGCATTTGTTGAGAATGCAGAATGGAGGCAAATTGCATAGGGTTTCTTTAGAAAATATGCCCTGATGATTATGAGCCAAGTGCAAGACACATTCCCAAATCTCAAGTTAATCCTCTTGCTTCAGGAATAACGAGGGAAATTGGCATAGACATTGGCAATCAAAAATCAAAGGAGATTAACGAAGAAATGATAAGAAATTCTGACAAAATCATCAATATGGGATGCATGGATAAGAATTTCTGTCCTGCATTGTTTGTTCCCAAAGTCTTGGACTGGGGAATAGAGGACCACAAAGGAAAACCAACAGAAAAGGTAAGGGAGACACGAGACGAGATTGAGAGAAAAAAAAAGGAAATGGCTGAAGTGATTGGTAAAGAAAAAATGAATAGCTAAATCAAGAAACGTCTCATCCGCCATCAGATACAAATATTTAAAATAAAAAGAGCGAAGGCATGATTAAAAGAACAAGTCTGGTTACGGTGTTAAGAAATAGCCTATCGCCAATCAAACGAAGTTTCTTGCCGAGGTTATTGGCACTTTTATTGTAGTGGTGTTGGCCTCGGGTTCTGTGGTCATAGATGCCAGACTTAACGGAACATTGGGCATTCCTTTTGTTGCATTTGCCCCTTTTGTAGGTGTTGCAATTGGTGTCTACATGTTTGGCAAAGTCTCGATGGCCAACTTTAACCCCGCAGTAACATTGGGCTTGCTGGCTACAAAACACATCACAAAAAGGCTTGTAGTTCTTTACATAACCGCCGAGATAATGGGTGCCCTGTCTTCTGCTGCACGTTTTCCAGTAGGCAACCCCTTGCTTAAATTTTGCCAATTGATGGTAATGTCATTCATAACACAAAAAAGCTTTATCGCCTTAAAGTAATTTGGAATGGTAGATTCGGATATTTCATTTCTTTGAACCCTTTGTTTTTGATATTGGATAAACTGTATTAGTTTTTGTGATAACCATGCAGGATTTTTGAGGGATTTTTGATGGAAAACCAACACCTTGTCTTCTAAAGTGCCTCCCAAATTTAGAAAATCCAAGAAAACCTCAAGGCGTTTAGGATATTGTCTCTTAGTCTCAGGCGCCTTTAAAGCAAAAAGAAAGTTTTCAAGAGGACTGGCATCATCACCATACTCAGAATTTTCCAAATTCAAAGAGGACTGCATCTATAATATAATATTGTCTTGGGCCTACATAAAGAGACATATATGGTATGGCCCGAGTCGGATTCGAACCAACGAACCCCGCCACGTCAAGTCTGACGTGGCGTATGATACCAATAGGCGTGATTTGAGTTCCCTCACAGTCAACACAAATCGAAACTTCTGGTCCGACTATAGGACATATCTACAGAGAAATGGTAACACAGGAACAGTAAATGATAGATACAATTACTCCATGAGGTATTGTGGCTATCTCCTAAACCCTGATACAATTGGTGAATTGTTGACCTTTTCCCCAAACAAAAGAATCCACATTATGAAGGCTTTATCTTCGTTATCCAAGTTTTGTGGATGTGATGATTTATGGAAGCAGGCAATTAAAAGATATGATATCAAATGGTCAACAGGAGAGGGTTCCCTCAAGGTATTTGAGAAAATAATTAACGGTACCAATTATGTGGATATGCTAAGACAGGTAAAGCATACAATTTCAAGCCTACCAAAACCACAGGGCAATCTATTCATATTTAATACAGTAACAGGATTAAGACCCATTGAGGTTTTCAGGTGTATTTACCGCATCCACTCTAACCTAAACGAATAATGGGACAAGGACAAGGAAATACTGGAACACTATAAATTTGCAAACGAATTCATAAGGCGGACCAAGAAGGTTTACATAAGCATTGCAAATCAATCAATCATTGACATAGCAAAGGAATGTCCTGCAAAGCAAAGCTATAATGCGCTAAAGTTGTTGCTAAACAGAAGGGGTGTCGACATGAACATGTATTACTGCCGCAAGGTTTTTGCTACCTTTTTAAGAAACAGCGGTGTTGAACCCGAGATAATAGATTTGCTGCAGGGGAGGATTGCAAGCTCTGTGTTTGTAAACCACTACTACAGACCAGACATCAAGGAGATAATAACTAACAAGATAAAGCCGGTGTTGGACACATTGTTAAAGGAATTGTCCTAGTGGGGGGGTCATTTACAGGCTATAAACCATTTTTATATATTTCATCTATGCTTAGGGTGTATGTATAGATATTTGGACAACTCTGAAACTCCAAAAGACAAAACCTATCAAAAAATAATGGAACAACTCAATGACTTTATGGAACACCTGCCATCGGAGGAAGACAGGCATCTTTTGTCAAAAATGGTTTCAAATAGCTACTGCAAACATTATGAAGCCATAAAGTCCATGGAAAATGATGATCCAAGCTTGTTTACGCCTTTGATTATTGCTTTGATTGTCGGTCAAAATTCAATGATTGATCAACTGAAAGAAAACAATTGTTGAAAAATTGATAACGCCCCTATAGAGACATAACAACACTATTCATAAATGCTTCTCTAGAACATTAGAACATCTGGAACATCCCTATATCACATGCCCTTAACAAATAATATTTTTACTGAGATGGTGGATATTGATACAAAAATGTAATATGATATAGATATATTCATGTTCTAATGTTCTATTATTATAACAACAACTATATCCATTATAATATGATACATATTATATGTAAATAGTAAATAATAACGAATTAATTTAAATGTAGGACTATTAGTATCGAATATCGTTGCCAAGTCTAGAACATCACTAAATGTTCTAGCATGTTCCAGATGTTCTATAACTTGTCAATATATGACAAATAGTTTATCAACTTTTCACATGTTTCAAAAACCATTGTCTTACAGCAAATAGGAAATAAGGGCAATTACCAGAGTCTTATCTTATGGGACCAACAAAATCTCTTTATGGTTTATGGCAATATTAAATATTTCTAAAATCGGTCTGTTCGATTAAGAGACATTAATTAGAATTTATCGCCATCAAGCTTCATCCTCAGTCTGTTGTGTCCAATTGCCTTTAGTATTACAATGAGGACAAACTCTTTGACTCATATATTGTTCCAAAGACTCATCCTTATTTGGCTTTATAACATTTATTGCACCACAACTATTACATTTCATAATATCAGACATCATATATAGTAACTATATATTTTCTATAATAAGAATTTTGATCTTCACTATAACATATTACCTGAACGCTTAATCACTTGAGCGGGTTATCTTTATAAAATCCTCATCATCGACTATTACAATATCACCTTCCTTAATGTTGTATTTTTTACAAATATCATCTGATAATGTTATACGTCTACCTGACAGTACTTTTTGATAGTTCAAAGTTGCGGCCATTTATTACTTATTGATACGCAACATTCATGAACAAATAGCATCCGAGCTTGATATATATGATATTATGATTACTGCCTTAACCGAGATTCTGGAAGAGAAGGGACAAATCTCGCAAGAAGAATTCGAAAGAAGGGTTAAGAAGAATAGGTGGTGTGAAACCTAAGATGGAAAACTAAATTCCACTCTTTCTGGTTCATTTTCATCCCCATTGATCACTATCTTGCATTTTTCATCGATGGTTGAATATCTTGCATTTTTTATTATCGCGCATACTTAAACTGGTTCTCCAACCTCTACAGAATTATCCGCAAATTCAAATGCTCTTTCAACATACGCATCAATACCGCCTCCATCAGGATAAATTGCGTCCCTAATATCCATGTAGGTATCTTCTTCTCTACCGTTAATCGAAAAATAAAGTCCATCATAATTGGAAGGTATATAGGATGGATCAAAATTTGAACCCACAATGAGTTTCAATCCTTTGCCTATTTCTCTTGGTTCGTTAGATATCCCCTCATCTTCATTATCGTCACTACTACTTGCAGAACATGCTTCAACGCCTGCATAATAACCATCCATGAATTCAGAGGTATGGTAAGATGGTCCCTTTTCTTCTTGGTTTATGTATCGATCGGATGGATCGGATATCCCAGCATCATCGCAGCCATGGTCATAGCCTGAGTCATATGGACTTGCGGCGAAAACTTGTGTAGAATAGAGCGATGAAAAAATCGTTAATGAACAAATTATGAAAGCTGCTGTTATAGGTGCTTTATATCTTGAAGATACTGTTACAACAGTATAATATAATAGAACATTTATTTATGCTTTACTTAATGTTGGTATTGAATAACAATAATACCCATTTGATAAAATAATCTCTAAACAACTTCTATAGCCCTGACCGTACCATAACATAAAACTAAATTGTTATATTTAGACATACAAATCCTTTACAACCAACTCTCAAATAAAATGGTTATATAAAACCAAAAGTACCAATCACTTTTAGCATTGTTTCTTGACTTTCAATATCCGCAAATTCACTTGCAACATCATGATAACTAAATGCATAGATTTGACCCTGGTGATCAATGAGAGCAGCATAATACATAGTATCCAGATATGACATCTTGCCTGCGGCAGCTGGAAATCCATTAAAATATTTCTCAGTAAATTCCTCTATTGTTGTGTATCCGATTTGCTTACCCATAAAATCCTTAGCAAAGTCCTGTAAACTCTAAACTAATCCTTGAATTCTATAACTATATTTGATTAAATAATACCTCAGAAAGTTATCAAAATCAAAACATCAAAGCACTGATTAACTTTGCCAAGTTCTTAGGTCCAACAAGAGATTTTTACCAACTAACCAAAAAAGAAGACATATACTTGCATTTCTCAATACAAAGATGAAAAGCAAGGAAACAGATCCTTATGGAAAGTGGATGAGGACGGGGAATAACTATCTGCAACTAATAAAATATTTCATAAGGTGGCTACACAACGAAAAGCAAAGGATTGATAAAGATTTAGAACAAATTGAACCATCTGATTGGACCACTCCTTCTTTTGTTATTATTAAAGAAAAGAAAAGCAAGAGAATTAGTCCATACCTTGAATCCGAAATATGGGAGATAGAGGAACTGCAAACCATAATCGAACTTGAACTAACCTTGTAGTTTACAGTTAGGAATAGTGAATATTGCTACATAGATATTAAGTTAACACCACCTAACCAAATATTAAAATTAAAAAATAAGAATGAGTAATTACTTATTCTTTAGCGGAATCAAATATCTCTGTCACACAAACACTTCCATCATCTACGGTTAATTCAGCTGTTGCTACTCCGTTTAATCTGCCAGTGTTTGTTTTCTCTACAGTAACTATGTTATCCGCATAATCTGCTTCTGCTCTATCATTGATTGATGTGATGCATCTATCTTCGTTAAATTTGACCTGGTGAGCATGATAGTTAATATCATCATTGACCTCATTACTATCTTCATGGTGATGTGAGGTTACCGCATATATTTTTCCTTGTCCATTGTCGTTTTTGGTAAAGAAGACATACGCATAGATGATGTTTTTATTATCTGGTACTGTTCCGCCTGCCTTTCCTTTAACTGTAAGATAAGGATTGCCATCATAATCTAACCCGAATCTTTCTATTTTAAAGTCGTCCTCGTTGAAACTTCCTTTTCTATCATTATCTTTATTGTTTCTTTCATCATTATCTTTTATTTCGAAGTTCAAGTAACCAAATGTATCATCATTTTTACCATTGTCATCTTTAGTATTGCTTGGTTCATAGTCTTTGGGTCCGTGGTCTTGGGGTCCATCGTCAGTTTGTGGTTCTTCAGTTTGTGGTTCTTCAGTTTGTGGTTCTTCAGTTTGTGGTTCTTCAGTTGGCAATTCGGGGGTTGGCAATTCGGCAGTTGGTGCTACGAATGGCGTATCCTCCTCAGGTGGCGCTCCGCCTGGTGGTGGCGCTCCTTGTGAATATGCCAAATCTAGCACAACAGCAGAGCTTATCATAGCCAATACTGAAATTATGGCTAGAGCCAAAAAAACTGGATATTTATGCATTAAATTCTTTGAGTATTAAGAATTATTATAATTTTATTAACATGATTATATAAAATTATTCTGCTTAATATTTTTGTAGAAATAAACAATAATATAACAATAAAAAAATAATCTAAAACTATTAGAGATTTGTTCTTAGTAAAAATAATAGTAATACTAATAATGATATATTTAGGTCGGCATATACGAGCGAAAATGATTATGAAAACAATGGAAATAATGTAAACGTGGACTGCATCCATGTGCCATTTCTCTTGCAGCAAAGTCCGGCTTAAGAAACCATGGTGAAGAAGAATTATTCAATTATAGGAAGAACTTCAAGAAGGCGAAATAGCTGATAATGTTGATGAAATAAGAGATAATTTGCAAAACGTATTAGACAAAGTTGAAGATAAATGCGAAGATGTTGACTTTATAGGATTTGTTGACTTCGAAGAAGAAGACTTTACAAAGTAACAATATCTATTAAAAACAACCTTCTTTTTTATTGATAAATCCATAAGTTTTGGATAAAATCAATATTAATTGATAAAGATAATAAAATTAATACAAAAATTATTTTAATTCTTTATTTTATTTAACTAAGTTCATATTATTATGTGTAGGTTAAAGATTTAATAATTTTTGCCACCTACTTAAAATATGTCTCTTCTCTCCAAGTCATAGATTCAATTTCTGGAAGGCCAAAAGTAGGCTTCAAAGTCTTACAAGTACAAGTTAAAGTCCATCATTAAAAAGAAGATGGCCATCGATTTGGTAAAGAGAATACTCATATTCCCATAATGCAGGATGCCTGAATGAGCTAAACAGCATTATTGATTTTATTGGATAGCGGCGGTCATGTGGCCGCCATATAGAATATTGTTCTGGTTCAATTGCTGTTCTTTAGTCTATACCCAAATCCAAGATAATCGCCATCACAGCCACCGTTATAATCTCCAAAGGTTTTTCCAATATCTTCTTTAATCCCAATATAGAAATTATAGGTATGACCAAATGCCAAAATTGTTACCATGGCATCAACTCTACCTATATCCGAGAAGGGGTGAATGGTTCACTTAAGAAAATAGGCTACTATTGCAACACCTGCAATATTCATTATGGAATAGACAAAAAACTGTATACGGTAAATGAGAAAATGTATACAGTTTCTAGTATGAAAGGCAACACTTCAATAGTTGCTCAGAACAAAAATATGTTATCTGATAGCCATGATTATTCAAATAATTACAACGAAGTTAATGATTACATAAAATTATTATATGGGCCGAGTCGGATTCGAACCAACGAACCCCGCCACGTCAAGGCGGTATCTTAACCAAGCTAGACCACCGGCCCTCTATTATCCTCATTGTTGTCCTTTAAGATCTTTATAAAATTTGTGATTGCTGCCAATAAGAAAAAGTAGTGGGGTGGATGATACCGAGAAATTAAGATAGTGTAATTGACTGGTCTATTACAATTTGTGACACATCTTTTTTGTCCTCATTGATTGCGTGTGTATATGTCATTCGTTTAACGAATCCCTTGCACCGAATTCGTTTTTTAACCCATACACACTTGCAATTCTTTTTACATCAGTATTAGTAACTTTGCATGATTTGTGGGCTAATTTCAAACAGTAAGGATATCCATTTATGCTATGATAATAAAGCCTATCCACTATATTTTGGATTTCTTTTACAGATAATGATGGATTATTGATTATTTCGATTTTGATTAGGGGCACAAACGGAGACAACCTAACATAAATTTCCACCACATCCACAAGGCCAGCAAGGTTAGAATTGGTATTGGTATTGGGCAAGCTAAAACCAGGATTTGATCCCAATTTATTAAAATAATATATATCAGCAGCTTTTGCGCCATATTCTTTGAACTGATTTTTGGTGTTCGAATTCTTTGAAATGAACAATATCAAGCAATCCTTGTTGTTTTCCTGAAGTAAACTTTGAACTTTATTTGTGTAACGGGAACTTTTATTGTGGAGCATGTTGGATATTATTGATCCGTCAATGCACAAAATATCGGGGTTTTTATCCATATCCACCATTACTAAACTAGACAAATCAATTTCCATAATCATTGCTTCCGAGCTGAGTGAATCACCACTTACCGTGCTAACGCCATAATTCCACCTAGTAGACAGAATCTGGTTAAAAGATGTAACAGCAACAGAATCTATTACAAAAAGGTCTATGCCTTGGTAGGATTTCTTATTCCAACTGCTGTCAATGCCAACGGAAAATGTCTCTCTTTTCTCAGGAAAGTATTCAACCCACCTATCAGAAGCTATTTTTAAAATATCGGGAAAAGAATCATCATGTATTAAGGATAATTTTTTTTCTTTGTTTTTAATTGCGTCAAGGTAAAGATCAGGTAACAACAGTCTATAGACCCGTTTTCAAGCATATTTGTTTTTTTATCCACGGAATACAAAAATGTGACACGGTTTCTTCATATAGGGGCACATCCATTGTCCATATTAATAACAATTAACAAAAAACAAACACAGGAATTTGTGCAAATGCAATTTTTCAGGATTTTAATATAAAATGATAAATAAAGAATTTTATATGAGTTTTAATGGAATCTTCTCCCCTGTCCCCATTCTGCCCTTTCTTGTCCACTGTTACAAGTCTTAATTTATGAAATTCTGTTGGGTGACAACTAAAACAAAAATACTTTTGTTGAGCAATAGGTTTACAAAACCATCACCATCACCGGTTAATCAATGCCAACTTTTTTAAAAAAAACCAAGATTGCATTTCACCACATGTTCCAAATCAACATCCATTGCACCAGCCAACAATAACAATACTATATACATATGAGTCTAACCGCATATTGAATACAAATAGCATTGCCAAAAGTTTCTTTGTCGATATAAAAGTTAAAAGGGCGGAAATAAAAAAAAATAGGCTACAATTTTCGTTATTGTTGTTTTAATGGATATTGCAAGTTAAACACGTGCTCTGAAGCTTGGGCCTGGCTTCCCCTATTTAGAGTGGTTGCAAATGTCCCATTTATAACAAATGAGTTGGGTGTAATTTGCGTTGTGGAAACGGTGTCATTGGAATCCCGTATTAAGGAACCATTTGGATTAAACAAAGAAGTACCCTCTTCGGTCAGTGGCTGCCTATCCCTTAAGGTTATCGTTTGGTTACCTATTATGGTATAAACAGAAGCAAGGGAATCTACAAATCCTTCGGGCTTGACTCCAATGTCAGCCGAAACTAATCTCGCATTGTCAAAATAAACACTATAGCTTAAGGTTTCCAAAATTGCAGCACCCTTATTTGGGTTATGCATATCCAAAGCAATTTGTACAGTTGGTACATCATTTATTGGCAAGATATCCACAGATTTGGCCGATACTGACAAATTTTCATAGTTTGAGCCCACGTCATTTGGGGAGGGTTGGGAGGATGAGGAGACAGGTATAACAGAACTAGCACCACCAGTTTCAGTGTTATTTGAAATGGAGGGTGATGAGGTGGAGGAGGTGGAGGAGGACGGAGAAGACTCTTCTGAGGTGAGAACTCCAGCGTTAACAAAATAAAACACGATCCCAATTATCAATATCACAAAACCAGCAGCATAAACAACCTTAGTATTCATAAATATAAATTATAATTGATCGTGCCTATAAAATGGTTTAGAAAAAAGCAATTCCAAGGTACAACATAACCATAAAAATAGAACTGCCCTGAGTGCGACAAACAAAGAGAACAGCAACTGGGATGCGGAAAGCTATCACAAAGTTTCAAATATCCAGGAATCATGGGCAATAGATTTACGGAAAGGAGAAAAATCACGCATAACGAAATTGTGCTGGATGCAGGTTGTGGGACTGGTCGTGTGACAAAAATAATAGCAGACACAGTAAAAAAAGGCAAAGTTTACGCAGTTGATAAGGATGCCAATATGATAGCAAACGCTAAAAAAAACCTCAAGGATTTTTCAAACATAGTATTCATCAAATCAGATTTGCCGGATATTGATCTGCCGGAAAAAGTGGATTAAGTTTTCTCAAATGCAGTAATACACTGGATTTTGGATCACAGAAAGATATTCACAAAATTCTGGGAATCACTAAAGCAAGATGGAGAACTTTTGATTCAGGGTGGAGGAAAAGGTAACCTCGGTTCCAACCACATCATACTAGAGGAAATCTGAAAAAGCAAAAGGTTCAAACAATATTTTGGGCATTGGAAAAATCCGTGGAATTTTGCAACCCCGACAGCACAATAAAAACAATAAACAATGCAGGATTTAAAGGTGTTAAGGTTTTCCTGACAAAAAGTACAGTCAATTTTGAAAACTACCAGGAATACATATTGTTCATTAAAACTGTTGTGATGAAACCTTATTTATCATATCTGCCATAAGTTGATGATAATGATGATAATGATACCGGAATCAGAAATTCATTTATTGGCGTTTTTTTAGACAAGCTTAAATAACAAGACACAGGAAAGAAAAGAAAAACCAACCGGGATTTACTAAAGAATGATGTGTCAGGCTAAACATCATGGGAAGGAAATGATGCAAAAACAGACAAAAGCAAAATACATCAAAAGAACAGAAAAAGTATTTTTGATATAAACATAATTGATCAGAACAACATAACTACAAAGATATCAAAAAGGTGATTTTAAGAAATAAAACAACCATAAAGCCTAATCCGGAATTTCATTATACAGATAATCCCTTACTGGAGAGATAATTTCATTTAGATATCTAGACGTAGTCATCTTTAGATCCTTTGGGTGGATTTTATTTTGTTCGTAATCTTTTTGAAGTTCATTGTAAGAGTAATAGGACATATTGCCACCGTATTTTGCGGGTCGTTCCACTGTGAATTCGTCGTATTGATGGAAAACGACATGTTTGATAATTTCAAGTATAGGGTTATTAGCTGAAACTCCCAAAGGGCAATAGGCCTTGTTTATCTTATAGAGAATATCCTTTTCAGAATCATGAATTAAAATACTGTTAGAAGGATTACTTTTGCTCATCTTGCTAAAAACTTTAGCATCCTCGCTTTTTATTTCAGGGTTAAATGGAGTGGGCAATGATTCGTTGGTGGTGGTAGTGTTGGTGATGGTGGTGGGGGTTGCATTGATGGAAGGCTTATGGGTAGCAGGTGGGGCAATTACAGGCTCTGATAACCCGGGTAGGAGATGATGATGTACAGAGATAGGAGTTTTCCAATTGAGTTTTGGAAATACCTCTCTAACCAACATATGGATTTTCCTTTGATCGGTTCCAGCCTGAACAATGTCTAAATCAAGTGCTTTTATATCCACAGACTGCATTGACGGATATAGAAGTTGAGAAAAATCCAAGGCATCTTTTTCAGTTCTCCCCATAATGGTTAAAGAGCGGAGTATCCTTGAGAGTGTAATTTGTTTTGAGAAAAGAACAAAATTTTTCCAATAGTCGTCTGTGTCTTCATAGAGATTTGACCCATGGATTATGTTGACACCAGGGCAAAAAAATTTAAAAGCTTTTTCGTAATATTTAGAAATTTTAGATATTAGACTCCAGTCATTATTTAGTTTGTTATTTATATAAGTATGCCAATCGGCCAGAAAAACATTTGATTTAATGCCAGCTTTTATAAAATCATTGATTTTAAAACCTGTAAGTATCAGACTGCCCAGGTGCAATTTTCCGGAAATTTCAAGTCCAATATAGTGTTTGGGCGAAGAGTTAGTTTCAAACAAGGATCTCAGTTCATCTGCAGTAACTACCTCGTCTGTTGGAGGCCTTTGAACAAGAGACATCTTTTCCTCAATATCCATCATAAAAATCTAAACGATAACTGTTATTATAGATTGTTTAGTTTTATAATGCAAAATTGTTAAACATCAATGTCAATCCTTTATTTTTTTTATTTTGTCCAATCTTGCGCTAATAATTTTTTTTGGGAAAAAATCGCCATGCGATCCCAACAAAACAAATGGAGAGGATTTCATATCGTATGCGGAAAATCGAGTTAAACTATTTGAATAGTCAATAGAATGTATATCATCATAGTTTAATCCAATAAATTTTTTTCTCAATCGGTGTTTTTTGTCCATAGAGAAATAAAGATAATTCTCCAAAATGCCCTCCCTTAACCCGGTAGGACATACAAGTAACTCATCAAAACCCAATCGATCCATCAATATTTTAACCACACAACTGCCCGCAGTGATGGTTTTAGATCGCTGTTTATCAATCAATTTTATCTGCAATAACTCTTCTTGAGAGAGTCTTTTGAAAATGTCATTTGAAACATCCATCATTTTTTTAGTCATTGCAATGTGATTGCGCGGTAAAGACGGGGGCCTTTGGAAAATTCCAGCAATAAACTTATGGATTGTTCTAACGGTGCCCCCTATTCCTACCAATTTCACTCTCATGGTTTCGTCAATTTTAAATTGGTCAATCGCAGGCATATTTTTATAAAGAAATCTCTCAAGTTGCCTATACCCTGATTCCTCCTCCAGATTTTCATTGAATTTTACGAATTTTTCAGATAATCTTAAAGCACCAAGATTAAGACAGATAATTTTTTTTATCTTGTAGTTTTGCACATGGATTATCTCTATGCTTCCCCCACCCAAATCAAAAAATATTGCATTTGGGACACGCATTATAGATTGAGCTCCCAAATATGAGAAAAAACCCTCTTCAAGGCCAGATAATACATTAAAATCAAATCCGGTTTTCTTTTTTATGCTTTTGACAACATCCTTTCCATTGTCTGCATCCCTCACGGCACTTGTGGCAATCGGAATAACCGTATTGTTTTTCATTTGTTTCAATTCAGACTTAAATTTATTGAGAAATTTGGCGACTCTTTCAATATTTTGATCCTTGATTATGTTATTGGCTTTAGACAGATTATAACCTATTTGAACATATTCTTGTTGTTGATCCTGTTTTTTATATTGACCGTTTTTGTAAACATCAAAAGTAGAGATTTTGATAGAATTATACCCCAGATCTACAATTGAGATGGATTCCTTTTTCTTTTTTACTGCAACAGGATCCTTATACAATTCCAATTCTAATCAAAGATAAAAAAATTAGTTTATCCATCATCAATAAATCTGAATAGAAAAAAAATAAACCGTCTCATATGCGTCGTGTTTATACTAAACAGCTGTTGTGGCCATTGCCTAATCAACTTGTAAAATTGTAATTATTTATTGCATTATCCATGAGATGGATATACATCATTTTAGGAAACAAAATGAATGGATGGAGATTTAGCGGTATTGTGACAGTGTTACCTTTTCTCCAGGTTTCATGTCTCTTTGAGTTTTTATCTTTTTAACCGCATCCTCAAAATGCTTCATTGTGACAAAGGCTTCAGTGGCATGCTTAGCAGCGTCATCAGGGGTGCTGTATTTTTGAAGATACTCGTGTAGGACTATAGAGACCGCTGTGTTGGCAACTGCAGACATATCAGCACCACTGAAACCATCAGTAAGTTCTGCAATTCTCTGAAGATTGACCTCGGCGGTAACTGGCTTTTCCTTTGCATAAATCTGCAATATTTTCAATCTTGTTGAGATGTCAGGTTTTGGAACGAAAACAATTTTATCAAATCTACCGGGTCTTAATAGTGCGGTATCAATCATATCCAGTCTATTAGTTGCAGCAATGACAACTACACCATTTAATTCCTGAATTCCATCCATTTCGGTTAACAGTTGTGAAACCATTCTTTCCGTACCCGCATTTACCCCTTCCATTCCCCTTATTGGTGCAATGGAGTCAATTTCATCAAAGAAAACAACACAAGGAGCCGCCTGCCTTGCGCGTCTAAATATCTCCCTGACTCCGCGCTCAGATTCGCCAACCCATTTTGAGAGTAGTTCAGGTCCTTTTACACTGATAAAGTTGGCCTCAGACTCTGTGGCGACTGCTTTGGCCAGCATGGTTTTCCCTGTACCTGATGGCCCATGCATCAGGATTCCCTTAGGCATTGAATGGTCTAATTTGGTGTAAAGGTCGGGATATCTTAACGGCCACTCCACTGCCTCTTGCAGCTCTCGTTTAACCTCATCCAGGCCACCAATATCACTCCATTTAACGTCAGGAGACTCCAAGTAAACCTCCCTCATGGCAGATGGCATTACCTCCTTTATGGCGTTGTCAAAATCAGCCATAGTAATAATTAGTTTTTCCAGTGTTTCTGGAGGGATTTTTTCATCCTCCAGATTGAGTTCGGGCAATAGCCTGCGCAGGCATTTCATTGCGGCTTCCTTGCACAAACCCTCAAGGTCCGCACCAACAAACCCATGGGTCACCGCTGCAATTTTTTCCTGGTTGACATCAGCATCCAAAGGCATGTTTCTCGCATGGATTTGGAGAACCTCCAATCTGCCGCGTTTGTCGGGCACCTTAATCTCAATTTCCCTGTCAAACCTACCGGGCCTTCTGAGTGCGGGGTCAATGGCGTTCGGCCTGTTGGTAGCGGCAATGACAATAACTTTGCCCCTTGCCTCAAGGCCGTCCATCAGCGACAGCAACTGCGATACAACCCTTCTCTCAACCTCGCCTGTCACCTCCTCCCTTTTTGGAGTAATGGAATCTATCTCATCAATAAACACTATGGACGGGGCTTTTTCCTTGGTCTCCTTGAATATCTCACGAAGTCTTGCCTCGGATTCACCGTAGAACTTGCTCATAATTTCGGGGCCTGAGATGCTGATAAAGTGTGCGTTGCTTTCGTTTGCCACCGCTTTGGCAACCAATGTTTTACCCGTGCCTGGGGGGCCATAAAGCAACACACCCTTTGGTGCCTCTATGCCCAGTTTTTCAAATATTTCAGGGTGACGCAAGGGTAACTCAATCATTTCCCTCACCTTTTGAATCTCCTCTTTTAATCCCCCTATATCCTCGTATGTAACCTGGGGCACACCACGCAATGTTTCACCACGTTCAGCGATATGGAAAACCGTTTTTTGTGTAACTAAAACGGCATCCACACCAGGTCCAGGTGTAACCCCTATAACTTGGAAGGTAAGTCTGCCACCAAAATATGGCACCATGACATTATCTCCCTTAATTAATGGAACACTTTCAAGAGCATCAGCTAGGTATCGCTCATCTATAGGAGGGATTGCTTCTAATGGCGCAACAATGACTTTTTCCGCAGGAACTGCTTTAATCTTTCTAACAAGCACAGTGTCACCAATGGCTATACCCGCATTGTTTCTAACCAGACCATCCACTCTGATTATACCCTTTCCCTCATCTGAAGGATAAAGTGGCAAGCATTTTGCAACGGTTTTGCGCTTTCCTTTTATTTCAACAACATCTCCTGTAGATGCGCTCAAAGAATCCATAGAATCATAATCAATTCTAGCAACTCCACGGCCTACATCTCGCGTATAAGCTTCAAGCACCTTTAGAGAAAGGTTATTACTCTGAGACATGATTACTACAGAATCATTTAACACCTTACTACTTATACACTTTTGTAATACACTTTGCAATACACTTTGCAATACAAAAAATAGGGAAATTGATTAAGTGGATTACGCATAAACAAAAAATAAAAAAAGTGAAAAACACGAGAATTTTTCCGATATCAAATTAAAGTTTTATTTAGATGCTGGTCCTTCAATGACACCGACAAGTGATCAGACACGATAAAAAATTGTATGCCTTACAATAAAAAGAAACTTCATCCCACTCCAATGGTTGGTTGGCATAGGGAAAGGTCATGTCTATTCATAAAACTTTCAGGTTGCAAAATATTTTATTTAAAAGATGATGACCGACCTTATTGTGAAGACTGGAATTATGTTGACATTGTATCTAGATATGGTGAACCACATGCAACAGAAAATCCACCGATAAGCCTTCCTGGCATAAATTTCCTTGAGTTATAAAATTTTGTTTGCAGACAATTTTGCCATATCGGAAATCGGCACTGCCAAAAACCAGGCACCCATCCTCAACGCCAAAGGGTGAAACAGAGCCAAAAGTTTGGGTTTTGTAAAACAATCGGTAAAATCATTGCATTATCGCACCATGCATAAACTCGTTGACTTTTCCCGTCCGTGACATTGGAGCTGTTTGACCTGTTGCGGGATCAGGTGTTGGCATGTTGGTCATTGGTTATGTTATTGGCACAGTCTGCATCCTTGCACATAAGCGCTGTAGCAAATCACAAACTTCCTGTGGAAAGACTACTGCGTCGATTCGAAAGCCCTCAAACTAAATATATATGAGTTCATGGTATTATGATAGTGTTACATTTGCATTGGAAAACGCCTGTAGCTCTAGGTATACCGGACTTATAAGAATTCACCTTAAATATATCTATCGCTGAATCTTATTTAAATGCCATATAATTCTACAACGTAGTGTACGACATAGTCTGATGGAAAGTTTTTTACTTGCCTTTGTTTTGCTGCAAAAGAAAAGGACAACCAGAAAAAATATTGAAAATATTGAAAACTTTGGAGACAGTAACAATGTTTGATGAACTAGCAAAAGAGTTTTTGGCTAAACCAGACTCTACTACTCCAAACAAAGAACAAATAGTTATGTCCTGATTCACCAAAAGAATGGTTTTGTGTGCGTGAAGCTACATTATACAAGAAATACAAGATTTTTGATGACACAGAAGAAGGAAATGGGAAACATGCGATCCGTTAGAATCCAAAATGTTAACCTCAATTCAATGAGAGGGGCTGCAAAACCTGAAAGACTTCAAGGATACTTAAACAATGGCACCTGGGGAAGGATAAAAAAATGAACTCAGGGAATCCAATAGTAGACCATATCTTAAAAAATGGGTATCTAAATGAGAATCTTTTGGACACCTCTCACAATCTTTTATCAAGACTTGTCAAAAAATGACATTTCTGTTGATGATGAGACAATGTCATTTGTTGCCAAAGTTATAAAACACTTTTGGATTGGTTCAAAACCTATTCCCAAAATAACACCCATTCTCACACCCGATGATGAGACAGAACCTAAACCACACATAAAATAACCTTATAATTACCTACTAGGTTTCCAAAAGATATAAAACGATTTGGCAAATGAAAAAAACATCTCCAGAAATAGATAGGCTCGCAGGAATAGAGTATTATTCTACAAGTTTTGATGGAATAGGAGGAAAAATAAAAAACAATAACAAAGATTTTATTGTTAAGGAAATACTGCATCCAAATTTTTTGAAAGAACTGTCAAATCAAAAAAATGACACCCATGTCTTTCCCATATATGAAATAGAAAAAAGGGGAATGGACTCAAATCATGCGGTGATGGTTTTGAAAGAGAAACTAGGAATGAATTTCAAAATAGTCGGCATAAAGGATGCAAAAGCAACTACCACACAGTACGCAAGTTCAAACAACAGCAAAAGAATACTAAAAGAAAGAAAAATCGGAGAAATTTCTTTAAAGTTAATGGGTTTTTCAGTGAAACCAGTTGAAAAATCCATTTTGATAGGAAATAAATTCAGGATACAAATCAGCAATCCAAAAGACAATTCCAAAGACAACTTGTCAGTATTTGCCTCAGAAATCGGCAATGTAGGAAATTACTATGGTTTACAACGATTTGGGAGTGAGAGATTGGTAACACATCTTGTAGGAAGGGCAATTTTGAAGAAAAAATTCAGTGAGGCAATAGAGATACTTTTAACACACACAACAAGATTTGATTCAAAGTTCAGTGTAGAAATACGGGAAAAACTAAAAGACATAAGAAATAACCCCAATCTTCTTAAAATAATCCCAAAAGGAATGGATATAGAAAGAAAAATCGCGTATGAAATGACAAAAGGCAAAGAACCCGTTTCAGTATTGAGATCCATCCCAATAAACATAAGAAGGCTATTTGTACAGGCTTTCCAATCATTTATTTTTAACAAAACATTGAGCATTGCCATAGAAAATGATTTCTCGATAACAAAATGTGAAAAAGACGATCTATGTTTTGAGGTTATTGACGAAATAGTTTTCGGAAAAATACGAAAATTTGAAAATTCAAATTCATCCAAATATAAAAAAATTCCAATAATCAGATTGCCTGGGTATGCATTTCAACCGGGAAAAAACAGATTCGATAAAACGGTTAAAGAAATACTGCACTATGAAAACATTGCTGCCAAAGATTTTTTCATAAAAGAGATGCAAGAGATAAGTGAGGCTGGAGGGTTTAGGCAGGCCGCATTCGTAGCAAAAGATTTCCAATACAAAACGGCAGTGAATTTCACAGAAGTTGAATTTGCAGTGCCAAAAGGCACCTATGCAACAACCCTATTAAGGGAAATTATCAAACCAGAGGATCCGATAATTGCAGGTTTTTAGAGAAAAACTTTCATTTTAGGAACAAGAAAATAATGCAGATATAATATTATTGCCCATCAATAATAAGGGTGAAACAAAATATCAACAAAAAAAGAATTGCCTTTGTTTAAAGTATTTTTTACGGTAGGAATTTTAGTTTTAGTTTGTGGTGTAACTTTTGTAATGATAGATTGGATAGTGCATTCTTTTACAGAGGGTCTTAGAGTGGTAGGCACAAGGTTTACAATAGCCGGGATAGTTTCCATCATATTGGCATATTTATACAGATATCACAAAGTTTTGGGATTTTTATTTGTTCAGTTTAAACGCAAAATCAGCAACAAACAAGACAAATCTTCTGAATGGTACAAGCCATAACTTTAAGGCAATTAAACAACATAGACAACCAGTATAAAGAACAAAAAGACACCACAGCAAATAAAAACGGAATAAAAATACAATGTGCAATACAAGCGTATGAATCAAAGCAGAATACCCACTAACAGATAAAATAAAAAATTTTAGGATCTGTCACTATTGACAATTGAAGAAATACGATATGATTTCACAGAATATGCAGAGCATTTTAGGAATTTTTTTTCCAAAACATTAAGATTAATCATAATTTCAAAGTTAAATTGTCAAGAGACAAACAAAACATCTGTCAAATATCTCAAAGAAATAGTTAACAACATACAAGGCTGTAAAACACATAGGGTAAAATATGGCAAACCAATGATATTTACAAAGTTTTTGCATTATGAATTTACATACCAGACAATCAAGGTAACCATAAAAATTACAGATAAATATATTGTCGACATACTGCTAGAATCAATAATTCCCGATTTTGTGAGGTTTTTTGATGAACTTAGCAGTGACACAAAAACAATAAAATGGAATACAGGTAATTCCACACACAACAACAACAAACTGCAGGAAAATATCACAGTAAATCATGAAATATCATCAACTACAGATTCAACAGGAAAAGAACAAAAGGAATCCGAATTGGGAGACAAAGAAGAGCTAATAATCCAGAGCGAAATAAAAACAATTTTTTATCTATTAGAATTGTTTATAGAAACACTGTATTATTTAACGACAATATCGCCTAATGGCAATAAAGACAGCTTAATTGGAAAAACAATTGTAATTAAGGATGTGTCTGTGATTAGAAAAAACATAAATATAGAAATATTAATTGATGAGAAAATGGTAATAATAAATTTAGCGCCAAAAAAAAACAATCCCGTCTCAGTAGTTCTAGACACTGAAGACATGATAGGAAACACAATAAAGCAAATAATTCTGCAAAATAAAAATTTTTAATCCATGTTTTAAGTTAACTAGAAAAATCCAAGGCCGCTAACACCAGAATTCAAAAGGGCAGCTAAAAACAAGATACCGATAGACAAGCCCACAGTCAGTCGGCCCAGGATAATTATTTTGTTTCTTAATGATTTAAAATAGGAATCAGGCACGTTATTTTGCAATATTTTAGTCTCAGTTTTTTTATTGAGTATCATAATATGCACAGCATACAATAAAATTGTAACAGACACTAAAATGATTTTAGAGAACAAAACATATCCATAAAAAGAATCAAAAAGCATAGAAGGTTGAGACAAAATAAAACGCCCATTGTAGATTCCCGTAATAACAAGAACTAACAGCGAGGACGCAGCAATAAAATTGAAACGCCGGCCAACAGTAACCATGAAAGAGATTCGTTTATTTATATCAGGCATGGTTTTTTTGAGAAGAGGAGCTAACACAAACCCTAAAAAAATTGATCCCCCCACCCAGATTGAAGAGAAAATCAGGTGAATAAAAAAAATGAAGGAATCATAAACTAACATTATATAGCACTTTTCTAGAATGTTCCATAATATATTATTATAAAAAAAGTATTTAATACCATCAATTTACTTATAGTTCAACAACAAAATGTTTTTAAGCAGACGAAGGTTGATTTTGATAGGCATCTCAGCAATTGTCATAGGTACTATAATATTACTTCCATTGATACTAACAGTAACCCTACCGGATTTAAGCAAATTAAGCATAACAATCGATAAAATAGAGTTTGAGGGAATTGAGGAAAAAAACAATACAGCCATACTGAACGTATCTTTAAATGTAACAAACCCCACCAGTCAAGCACTAACCACATCAAAAATAGACTACAGGCTATTTGCAAATGGAGAATCACTAGGAGACTATACAAATTCATATGCCGACATCCCCATCAATGGTCGACCGCAGTTTCTAGCAAACAGAGATAGCATTCTGCAGCATGAAATTAATGTGCCTCTAGTAGAGCATAGATTTGTTACAGATTTAAACAATAACAATAAAACGCTACAAAACATAGATTGGGAGGTTCAGGGGTCAGCGATAATAGAATCAGGATTTAGCTCCACTATCAAAAATTTCACCGCTTCATGGTAGTAATAACCTTCTAATGGAGTCATCAACAAAAAACCTATTTTAAAAAAAATTAAAGGTATAGAGGAAGATTTTGTGAGTTACTTGATCCCTTTCGCTATATTAAATCAGTCTGTTGAGTCACCATAAATTTATTAAAAGATGTTGTAACCCACTCTTCAATAATTTGGCATTTTGCTGGACTGATAGGGTTTGATTCATCCTCTATTGAACACAGATGCTGGGAAGGACAACAAATGCATGGGGCACCCTCTACTGTGCTTAGATCGATTGGTTTTTGTTCAACAATATCAATTGGGATGGATTTTTTTACTATCAACTTATACGTCCATCTACCGTTGTATAGAGCTTTTTCACGTGTGATAAGAGACTGTTTTTCCAAATTTCCCACCAGACGTGAACCATCACGACTGTCTAGGGAAAATGATTTGCATAACTCAGTTTGAAAAATGCCTTCCTCGCCACTTGTCGTGATAGCATCAAACACCTTATCAATAAGATCACTTTTAGAACGAACGGATAATTTTGAGTCAGAAATTTCAGATGACAAAACATTGTACCTACAACGGAATAATATAAATGTCTTTAAGTTTAAGATTAATTGTTAACTTGTAGTATATTGATTGTAACAAATATCGTTGACGGAATAGTTGCAGGTTTGGTACTTCTTGTCTAATGACAATGTTTGAAATACCATTTTGGAGGATTTGGGTAATTGTAGGAGTTCTTGAATGGCATGAAAACCAAATATTGGCATCAAAACTAAAAAGGAAATTCGCAAAAGATGAGCACAATAATGTTGTTGGCTACACCGGAATATTGTTTCTGCATGTTATTAATGGCGTGCTTGAATCAATAATTTTTCCATTTTGTTTATATTTTTTTCATCTCAATATCTTTTATAAATGACTACAGTTTATCCATCATGCTTGGAATAGGGTATGGAACATTGCTTTGGACAATAACTCTTCTTCCCATTCACAAACCCATTACAGGGTTTATCTGTGTGGAATCACCCGCTTGGGAGAGGACCCGCAATAGTTAGTTTTTGTGGCCACATAGTATATGGAATTACTCTTGGAACAATCATCAAAATATTGCTTTGATATAGAAATACCAGGTATCAACAGATTTTGAATCGTTTTACTGTTTTGTAATTTTTTTTGTTTATACTTCTACTTATAGAAATCAAAATTCAAGGTATTTTTAATGAAAAAAACAATAAAGGAAAGTTGGTGACAAAACCCCTGACCAAGTTAAATTACAAAGCAATCAACCATTGAGTTCATCAGGTGATCTGCTCCAATATCCAGTCTCTGAATCGTTTTATTGCGAATTCCTCAGATTGCTTAATAATTGCGAATCCTTTAGTTTCCATTTTTCTTGAGGAATAGAATCAAAAAACTCTTGCATGCAAAGAATAAATCGAAAGCGAAGATTTCTGTTGTTTCCTTTTAATCCATACCGGTACAGAATTTTTGAAATTGACTCAAATACTTTATCATAATCTCTTTTGAATGCAGGGATTTCAAATGTTTTTTGCAGAATTAAGAATATATTGTTCAAGTCCTGTTGGATAGAAGAATAGGGATCATAATTTTCATTCATGTCTTTTTTCAATATCATATTATAATTGTCCTTGATGCGCAGATTGATAAAAAAGTAAAGTTTTGAACCCACAAATAAGTTTTAAATTAATGGCATTCCAGTATAAAAATCACCTTATATCCACATGATGATCAGCAAATGCAACATTATATGCATTAACCTCCGCAATTACAAAAAACGAGGTAATCACCATAAGCAAACAAGTGGCAAGACCATTCCAAAGTATGGCCATATTCATAATCAGATAAGCCAATATTTTTTCAAAGCCACCACACGAGTGATATCTTGTCATTTATCAAATATTTGGACTCTTCAACTAATCGCAACCTAAATGCAAAGCCAAGAGAAGGAGAATCCAGCACCATTTTAGGATCCTATGCGCATGATTATTGAATAACCCATACCAACATATATGTGACTTTAAAGTATAGGAACAATCATAAACAACAATTATTTGCCATATGCAGATTTCCTAAAACAATTACCGAAAATTCTGTATATGAATTTCTATGATTAATGCGGTCACCGGGATTTGACATCTACAGGCATGGGAGTTCACATGCTTGTTACTAAGTGCTTTCACTGCAACTAATCTAATATGTTTTAGAGATTATTAATGAAAGGTATGTCGGAAGTTTGACTATTGACTATGGTACTTGTGTGAAAACTATTTAATTTTAAAGTGAATTTGCCTTTTTATTTGAGATATGATATGAACGAACTTTTATATTTAAATCTATAATGAGTCAACTATCAAATACCTAAAATTAATTTAAGTTATAGGAGACTAATGAGCGTCTCTTGCTTGTTGTAGTGTTGATTGCCATGAGTCAATGTTTGAGAAGATCATGTTGTTTGTAAGTCTTATTGCTGAAACTGCGTTGTCCTACTTAAAATTGCACATATAAAAGTCTTCAAAATGAAATCCTATTGAGCCTGCGACTACAGAAACTAAACCTCATGCTTTCTTGGAGGTTACAAATATTAAGAAACAGTTTGAAGAAGGGTTTATGTTTCTTTGAAATTCAATGCCTGGCCCTATGAAAATAAAGCAGTTACTTTTGCTTTTCTAAAATGCAGCGGATTATTTGGCGGATCATTCCAATATGGGCCATTCAAACAAAAAACAGATTTGTAGGCACATTGCCATTGGTTTAAAAAAAAAGATTTGATTATGTTCAATCGGTTTAACCTGGCAGGTTCCGATATGACTATTTCAATTAACTGTTGCCGCCGTTGTTGCCGCCGTTGTTGTTGTTGGTGTTGCCGCCGTTGTTGTTGTTGCCGCCGTTGTTGTTGTTGGTGTTGCCGCCGTTGTTGGTGTTGCCGTTAT
>JADDOW010000042.1 GCA_016782225.1 Nitrososphaeraceae archaeon | reverse complement strand
TTTTATCATCAAAATCCTTTTGTTTATTTTTATGAAAACTTTTGATTACATTTAATGCAAGTTGCCATATAGTCCCTAACCTGATATTTTTCTCTTAACTAGCATGTACTTGGCATTTATACTTTTAGGAATCTGCAATCATGCGGCATTTATGTCGTTCTTCCATTTACTCAAAATAGATGTTCTGCCTTGCTGGTAAATATTCAATAAATCTCCATACCACAAATAACTAGATAACGAATGCATGGCATATAAATTTAGGATCACCACAAAGACAATTTAATCTCCTTTAGAGGATGTACCAAGCAGCGAGACCAGGCTAACTGAAAATAGTTTAGGCATAGATTTGCCAACTGATTTGATTGGATTGATAATTTTTTTGCCTATGATTTCCTTTGCTCTACTCATAACCTAATCACCGAGCATTAGTATATGCAGGATCAAAGATATATTTACTTTCTTTACAAACATATAACAATATGTTAAAATAATTTATATAGTGTAATGTATATTACATAGGTAGGTGATAGGAATATGAGCATAGGACCCATAGATAACAATAACAAAGTATCCAAAGTAACTGCAACCCTAAAAGTCGCTGAGGCAGAGCAGCGTGATGTTGGAAGGAAGATTGCCCGTGTTGACCCATCAGTAGCCAAACGCTTAAACATTAGTAGCGGTGACGCACTGGAATTGGTTTCCCCTGGAAGAAAAACCACTGTCCTAAGCTGGCCAGCAAAGGAAAGCGACAGGGGAAAGGAGTTGATCAGAATAGACGGGCTTATCAGAAACAGGTTGGATGTCGGCATCAATGACCTGATAGAAATAAGGGTTGTCGAGTCCAAGGAGGCCAAGAGCATAACCTTTGCCCCAATTGAGCCATTAAGAATAATGGGGGCAGAAGAGTTTCTTGCCGAGTATTTGAATGGAACCCTAATGACCAAAGGGGACACAATACCAATCAACGTCATGGGCAGGAGGGTAGATTTGGTTGTAATTTCCACAAATCCCTCAGGCCCAGTCATCATAAACAACTCGACAGAGATTGTTGTCTCTGAAGAAAGCTCAAAGGCTGAGCAGATATCAAAAGAAGGCGAAAACGCCTCTATCACCTACGAGGACATTGGCGGGTTGGGAGACGCAGTCACAAGGGTCCGGGAAATGATAGAACTCCCCCTGAGGCATCCGGAGCTGTTTAAGAGACTTGGGGTTGAGGCCCCAAAGGGAGTGTTGTTGCATGGGCCTCCCGGCACAGGGAAAACCCTATTGGCAAAGGCAATAGCTAACGAGACAAACTCAAACTTTTACACCATCGGGGGTCCGGAAATAATGAGCAAGTACCACGGGGAGTCGGAGGAGAGGCTAAGGGGGGTGTTTCAGCAAGCCGAGAAAAACGCACCCTCAATCATCTTTATAGACGAAATCGACTCCATTGCCCCAAAAAGAGAAGAGGTGACAGGGGAAACCGAAAGGCGAATCGTTGCCCAACTGTTATCGCTAATGGATGGCATGACATCGAGGGGAAAGGTGGTGGTGATAGCCGCAACAAACCGGGTAAACGCTATCGACCCGGCTTTAAGGCGTCCAGGAAGGTTTGACAGGGAAATAGAGATAGGGGTTCCAAACAGGGACGGCAGGCTAGAGGTGCTGCAGATTCACACCAGGGGAATGCCAATAGACAAGGATGTCAACCTAGAAAAGCTCGCGGACATTTCCCATGGTTTTGTGGGTGCGGATTTGCAGGCACTTGCCAAGGAGGCTGCGATGAGGGCTTTGAGACGGGTGTTGCCAGACATAAACCTCTCAAGTGAGGGCATACCCGTTGAGACTCTAAGGAAAATCATCGTCAGGATGCAGGACTTTATGGATGTAATCAAAGAAATGGAGCCTTCCGCAATGAGGGAGGTGTTTGTGGAGGTTCCCGACATAAGGTGGGATGACATAGGTGGCCTATCCTCCATAAAGCAGGAGTTGCAGGAGGCTGTGGAATGGCCCTTAAAGTACTTGGGGGTGTTTACCTATGCGGACGCAACACCGCCAAAGGGCATTTTGCTTTACGGTCCCCCCGGCACAGGCAAAACACTGATGGCCAAAGCCGCAGCAAATGAAAGCGAGGCCAACTTTATCAGCATAAAGGGTCCGGAACTGCTGTCAAAATGGGTCGGGGAGTCCGAAAAAGGAATAAGGGAGATATTTAGGAAGGCAAGGCAGGCGGCTCCATGCATCATTTTCTTTGACGAACTGGACGCCATAGCACCGACAAGGGGAGGGGACCATGGGGACTCCCATGTCACAGAAAGGGTCATCAGCCAGTTCTTGACAGAAATGGACGGACTTGAGATACTGACCAATGTTGTTGTGATAGGCGCAACAAACAGGCCCGACATCATAGATCCAGCGTTGTTGAGGCCCGGAAGGTTTGACAGAATCCTTTATGTCTCGCCTCCAGATCGCGACTCCAGGCTGCAAATAATAAAAATCCACACCAAAAAGAAACCACTGGCAGAAGGTGTCAACATTGAGCAGTTGGCGGACAAAACAGACGGATACACCGGCGCGGACATTGCATCACTGTCATCTGCGGCAGTCATGCTTGCGTTGAGGGAACACATAGCAAAATACCCCGACCCCAAGGAAGCCGAAAGACACGCTCAGGAACTAAAAATCAGCATGAAGCATTTTGAGGATGCCATGAGAAAGATTCGCCCACTGTCAAGGCAGGAGCTGGACATGTACAAAAACGTATCAGACAAGTTTGGAAAGCCTCAGTTACCTGCCTAAGATGGCAGGCGATAATTCCTTTACCTACACATAGTCGTACTAAAAGGCAAGTTAACTAAATAATGCACTGGCAATATTGTTTGTTACTGTGACAAAATAGTAAACTAACCGCCGTTATCTATATTTTCAAATCATTTACGTTTATTTACCAATCATCTAAATCTGTTTTATTGGCTTTTCTTATAGAGCATATCTAACTATGGCAATTTAGAACACAGGTTTTTCATTTGGTTTTGTGAACATTTTATTCACCTGTGTCTTTATAAGGTGCCTTGATAAATTAAAAGATTCTGTTCATTTTTTATGGTTGCACTTCAACAATCAAAACATTACATTACCCGTATCAGTAATAGTAACTCAATTGAAAATAATGCTTTATTTGAGCACATAAAAAGAACCACAACATATGACCCCGAGTATTAGTTGCGGACATAACCGGCACTTTGCATATAGAAGGGCCGCCAATATTAGTTAAACCTTCATCATATACAACAAGGTTAAAGGCATATCATTTGATCATCCATAACACTCTCCGACTATCGGTGTGAATACCTATTGCCAAATGAAATAGGGATATAACAAATATTTTTTATCTATTGCTCATTGTTTTCTTTTATGGCATTTTAAAAAATTATTCAATTTTTATGTTCAAAGTCTATAACCCGTAATCACAAGCTAGCCGCATTAATAAATAATATAATATCTGTAGGCTAATCTAATGTTTTTTCCCTTTATATAAATCAGTGTATATGCTAAACCTCCATAAATAACACCTATACTTTATTCCTACAGAAAAGGCTATTGGGGTAATTAATGTATCCAACATCTCAACATTCTGTGAACCTATTTTTCCTTCGGTGAAAACAGACATCACACCAGAGCCTGATAACCCCGCAAATATCATAAGCATGGTTGCCAAAGGGCCCCCAATATTCATGCCAACCAAATGTATCCATGCCAGAACACTTAGCATGCCCGA
Organism: Nitrososphaeraceae archaeon; assembly: GCA_016782225.1. Classification (GTDB taxonomy): domain Archaea; phylum Thermoproteota; class Nitrososphaeria; order Nitrososphaerales; family Nitrososphaeraceae; genus Nitrosocosmicus. The sequence goes on along the minus strand of JADDOW010000042.1, from coordinate 401 downwards.
AATCTTTCTCTTAAGATTGACTTCCAGATGCATGTAAAAAATGGCGGTAACCGCTATGGCGACAATAAGAACAGGGTAAAATATTATTCCAAGAAAAAACCATTTTCCAAGCCCTTCAAAAGTCAATTATAGAAACTGTATCATGTTTAGGTTATTTGCAAAAACAAATTGAGACACCACCATCGATAATGCCATTGAAGTCATTATTCCCCCCCCCCCCGGGATTGTGGCTGCAGCGCTGAATCTATTGCCCCATTTTGTATTACGCATTCGTTCATCATACTACTTTGTTCTTGTTTATTGATCATTAAGAAGGGCTTAAAAGTCTTATAGAGGGACGTGATGGGAAAGACATAACGAGGCTCTGTTCATTTAAGCTTCAATTCTTTGTTATGAAAATC
>JADDOW010000058.1 GCA_016782225.1 Nitrososphaeraceae archaeon | reverse complement strand
CAGGGCCACAAGGTGAAATAGGACCGGCAGGGCCAGCAGGACCGGCAGGGCAACAAGGTGAAATAGGACCGGCAGGGCCACAAGGTGAAATAGGACCGGCAGGGCCAGCGGGCGTAAACGGCACCCAAGGTGAAAGAGGACCGGCAGGCGTAAACGGCACAGATGCAAAAATTCTTGCAAGTGACGTATATGTCAATAATGGAACTGTAGTACTCGCAGAAGATGAATCACCTGTTTCAACATTTGCAAAATGCAATGATAACGATATTCCTATAAGTGGAGGTCATAGCATAACCAGCACAGATGACGAAGACAGGGGAGAAATCAATGAAATTGAGAGTTATCCAAATTTCCAAAATAAAAGCTGGATAACAAATGTAGAGGGAAGTGATATAGAAATAACGCCTTATGTTGTATGCCTCAATATTACCGAATAACTTTTTTTATTTTTTTAATTCCTTTGAATCAGTCATTAATTTATCATGCAAAAATTTGTTTCAACCAATCAATGTTAATGTTGTAAATACAATATTTGTAATGTATGGTTAATATCATAATCACTAACGCTTTCTATTGTTGTGCCCATATCTAGATTCATCTTTACCAAATCGTTTCTTTTGAATTATAAGGTGGAATTTGAGATGGAGGTATCCAACAATTTATTAGCAGGATACTATTACTTTGATTACGAGATTCGGTGATGTAAAACCCTGCTTGATCTTTTACGCAATTTTCGCGTTTCTTTTTGCTATTCAATAGGAATACATGTCATCATATTATGTAGCAGATATTCATAATCTGGCATTTTATCTAGGGGTTGCAATAGCGACAGTATTTCTGAAAGTAATCTGGCAGGCCACTAGACTTTATTTAGAGAATATTTGTTCAAATCAATATGAAAACTACAGGCATTTTTGATCTAATTGATATAAAAGTATTAGATTAAGTCCAATAGAGCAAAACTCCTTGTCAATTAATAAAAATATCAAATAGTTATTCTGGTGTTGTATCCCTATTGATTGAAACGGATATATTTTCCTTTTGTGTTATTCCTTTAATGAGAACATTCATCTCATAATTTTTACAATGCCAATATTATAAAAGATATCATTCTCATTTGTTTTGAGAATATACCTTGATTGTGATGTCCCTAACTAGAGCAGTTGCCTTCCCATATAATGTATTTTTAAAATAGATTTATTCAATTTTTTATGTTTTAAAGTCAATTTAAACGCAATTTGGGATTCATTACACTACCAAAATAACATTGGCAATGTTTTTTTGTGCATCTATCCTAGGTTTTCTTTGATTCTTAATACAAAATCATCTATTGATATGGGTTTTCTCATAATAAGAGGTTTTTCCTCATATAGTGTTGGTGCTTCTGCCTTCAAATTATCTCTGTAAATATCAAATGCACTAATAAAAGAGATTCTAACCTTGTCATCCAATTTCCTTATTTCACCACTCAGTTCAAATCCATTCATTTTTGGCATCTTTATGTCAAAAATTGCCATGTTATACAATCCAGCCTTAAAAGACGATAGCGCCAGTAGGGGATCGTTAAAGGCATCAACTTCAAAGTCGTTATCTTCCAATCCGATTTTGAAAGAAAACGTAATGTCAGGATCGTCATCTACCAACAATATCCTATACCTGTGTGATTTTGCAGTATTTCTTTCATTCTGCAATTGTCTAATTATGCATCATAGTCATTAATATATTTAATTGGTAAGGCTTGCGGTGGCCAGAGTGAATTTATTATTTTTCATATGGTATTTTTTTTCGTTTTCACACCACCATATTTGCAACGTTACCATTAAGTATCCTATTTGTAATAGGAGTTTTACCATTTATATGGTATAAAAGTAATTCTCAGGTTTGCTTTCCGATATGATAAACTCTTCATGATTTAATGGTAATTCTTCGCCTCTAGAGATGCCGGATTGTTAATTCTTTGTTGTATAAAGGCTATTACAAAAAGAGTAGGATATGCCTGAGAACACCTTTGCTTATTTCATTAGCTATTCTTTATTGGCTCTAACTATAATATGTTGTTGTCATCTCATTTGCGAATTAATGGAATTCAGAAGAAAAGATAACGATTGGAGTTTTGCAAAACAATAACATAGATACATTGGAGGTAAAAAAATGGCTTTTTGGTTACTATAGGTAGTATCCCTTATTAATTAAAACCAATCAAAATGCCTCCAATCTTCCAATACCTCCATGTTTCATCATACATAAATATGTCTGCAACTGGGAGGGAATATACTTTGGATGGAATTTTACTGCTCCTTTCAGAGAGGATAGTGTTAGAATAATATAGGGTATATCTCCGTCAAAGAAACCAATATGGTCATTCCAAATACATTCAGTACATACGCTTTAATTCATGCCTATCCCACTTTGCAAGGTTAGCAGCAGCTTCATAGGTGCTTTGCGTAAAAGCCATTAATACGTCATCAGGGGACTTTGCAGTTCTGACCGCCTCATAAGGCAGTAGAAACTCGTTCAAGTCTTTACTAAAGTATACCTCTTCAGGTTTGATTGGATATTCCTTATTTAATAATGCAATAGCCAAATCCAACAATTGAAGATAAATCAGCATACAGACGAATAATCTGTTATTTTTGTTTCTTTACTTATTATGGAAGTTACTGTAATACGGGATTTAACAACAATAAACAATTATGTATTTTTTTGGTAACTGTTTACTAATATTAGTTAAAATGATCATTTACTAGGAGGTAGGCATTTCTACAACTACTCTGTATTCCAAGTGTCCAGGGTTAGTAGCTATATGCTTTTCAGCAAAGTCAGTGTTACTAAGGTATCCAATTTCTTCATTGCACATAAGGCAAGTTATCCTGTATTTCTTTGATTGGTTATTCACATGATCAAATATGTTGATTTTCTATATATTTTTATAATAAGCACAATAAGAATAAAATGAAATACTATTTTTGCATCTTTTTGCAAGTTGCTCAATTTTATAATGGTTTCATATGGTTTTAAATACCCTACATTGTCTTTGTTTATATTTGGGCTAACTAATAGATGTTGATGACATTTAAAACGGATAATTCAACAACAACATCAACAAGCAACAGCCAAAACTCTAATGATTTGAGTGCATCAATAAGCAGGTCACTTTCCAAACCAAGGACAACATCAACAGGTCAATAGACGATTCAAGAAACCAAATCCCCCGTTACAACAACATTGTCAACATCTACCAAGAGCAATCACAGCAAACAGCCAAATAGATCTCTGAGGAATACACAGAGTCTCAAAAGGCGGTGATCAACTCACTCCAGTCAGCATGGAACCATACAGTGAAAGCTTTAATGGCATGGTCACAACCATTGCGTCTCCAGACTCCATGACAATGGCATACACCAAGTTTGTCAGCAACCTTGCGGACAACTCAGTGTCAGCAATAAGACTAACAAATAACCTCATCTTCTCAAACCCTGACTCCATGAAGTCAACACTACAGCAGGCAAAAGACTACACAAAACACCTATCAAACCTAACTGTTAATACGGCATAAACCTTTGAGCAAAACTCAAGGCAAATATCATCAGCAGTCTCAAAACCTAAATCAAATAACCAACAAATCCAAAACAACAGCAATACAAATGGCGTTAACACTACAACATACTCAAACACAACAACAACAGTAGCAGCAAAACAATAACAGAATAGTTTTTGTTCTGTTTTATCTTTTAGTATATTATTATTCTTGATATATTTTTTTAGAAAATTTTTTATTTCATTATATATGTTGTAAATTACTTGGCACCAATAAAAAAATAATAAAGATTGCAAAAAGTTTAATAATTTATTCCAACTAAAGTCCTCATGCCAACTGCCTATGTATTATTAAACTGTGATTTAGGTGCTGAAGGCGAAATAATAAAGAAAATAAAACAAATTCCAGAAGTAGTAGAGGTGACTCACATTATAGGAGTCTACGATATTATTGTTAGGGTTTCATCAGATGATATGTTTAAATTGAGAAAAATAATCAAAACGAACCTAAAACACATTGACAAAGTCCGCTCTACACTGACGATGATAGTAATAGATGGGCAAGATTATAAAAAAAATAATTGGTAATGTTGTAGTATTATTTGTTTTGTTAATTGATATTTGTGAGGGTTTTATTTTTTGTACATGGGTTTAACCCTCACATATTGAAAAGTTCCAGATTTATACCAATGTAAAACATGCATTTAAAAATGCAATCCCATATCAAAAAAATATTCTTTTGGCACAACTAAAATATCACATATAAAAAAACTGCCCGTCTTTTAGGTATAACAAGGAAGAAAAAAACCTGTCTTTATAGATTCAGTGATAAATGAAAACTTCAAAAGATGGTCAAATGATATTGTTATGATTTGTTAGAGAATTTGTGTTTAGAATTTGAATCAATAACAAAATTTTTTTAAAACAGTTATTCTTCAATAATCGAGGGTTATCATCCAAATCCTAGGCAGAAAAACATTTATCACTGACAATTCAATATAACAAGTTATAACGTTATTTTAAATGTTTAATAGAATCCTTTGACTTTATTAAAGTGCGAAACATGGATTATGATAAAGTCTGCAAAGATATTATTGATCTAGATCCGAAGATTCGTTTTGCTGGTATATGCGATGATACTGGTGAGATCTTATACGGTGGAATGAGGGAAGGAATTACAAGTCATCTGTCCCCTGATGAAACAAGAAAATCAGTTCAGTTAGCAATAGGAAGATGGGGATTACGCGATGCACTCTCACCTAAAACAGGTAGGCCAAAATATGCTATGGCAGAATATGAAAAAATTAAGCGGGCAACCCTGCCATTAAATGAAGATTACCTTCTACTAATAAGCATGGAGGTTGAAGCTGATCATAACAGCATCATTAACCAAATACTGAAAATAATTGGGCAATAGCACATTATTTTGTTAAAGATATTGATCTTTAATGAATATATACATTATAATGTTTTTTAAACTACATAAATATTCATATAGGCAATAAACCTTCAATAGTAAAATACCTTTTATCCCGTACACAGTTTTCAAAAGCAATTACAGTAGAATAATCCAAATCAAAAAAAATATCCCCAGTAACGTATCATTTTTATTTTATTAGACACTTATCCAAATAAAAAATAAAAAGAAAACATGTACCTTTTTTCAAGTCATATCTAAAACCCTATTTTATATTTTAGAAATAAAATCAATAATTGTATATGCCGTACAGGTATAACTTTCGTCAATCCTATTGCGGTTTAATGATAAGTTAATCAAGGTATGAAAGTAGATCTTTTATGTAATAAATTAAATGTAAAGTTGATTTCATTGTTGATTGATAAAGGAAATATCGCTAAATAAATTTTTTTGATATTGTATTTTAATTAATTGCATTTCCTGAAAACAAAATCCATCTTAAATCATCAAAGGACAAGTTTTAATGGAGACATATCGTTGTTTAGTAATACCATTATGAAGACGGCAAGATTATACTCAAAAAGCGTATACAACAAACAAAATAAAACTGATGCGAAATTTGATTCACATGATTTGATACATAGTACTAAAGTTATTTGGGAGTCGACTAATTGATAAATATTAAATAATGAAACTAATCCAAAGTTAATTATGACAATGGAAGGAACTATTGCCAAGCCAAATGATCCATAAAGATATTTTAAACTTTTAAATAACATATTCCGTTAAAAAAATATTGTGGGTATAAGAAATTACAAAGAGAATTTACCAATAACTCTTGTTATAATTACTGCAGTTATATTTGAATTATTATTAGTAGGATTTGTTTCACCTGCCATGGCTTCTGCACAGGTAACTACCGGGCAGATAACAAAGGGGTCCGTAGTCCAAGGAGACATTACAGCTGCAAACCTAACCAATGGTCAAGTACAAAACAATACAGTAAATGGTGGCGAGCTAACTGGTGTGAACATCACTGATGCTACAATAAACAACGCCGATATAATCACTTCGCAAAATGGAACATCGGTGATACAAAATGGAAGTAAGCCATCAGTTGCCCAAATAGAAGGGGGCAAAATAAATTCAGCAGCCATATCAAACGGAATTATGACCAATGGCGAAGTAACTGATGCCAAAGTAACTGAAGGCAAAATGACTGGCGTAAACATCACAGGAGCAGACATCACAGGAGCAGAATTAAAGGGTGCAAATATAAATGAAATAAAGGTCAAATCAGGAAACGATACTGCTAATACCAGTGAAACGGAGCAGAAAACCGACCTTGATGAAACCTTAGAAAAAATAAATCCATTCAAATAAAGATACCAAGTTAAAATATAGTTTATTTTTGTTTTCTATTTTTTTGCGCATTTAACCAATATTATATTCAGGATAATTAGATTGTAAAAACAATCATATTAAAAAATTATCGTCAGCTGCTTCTTATGCAACATTTGATAAACCCGATTGTCATAATAATTTGGGTTTTTGAAAACAAAAAAATTTTGTGAAAAAAGAAGAGGCAATCAAGAGTTTCATACCATTGTTTTTTAGAAAAGACATAAAAAAACAGTGAAACAAAGCGAAACTAAAAGCAGTGCCAAAACAATACGATTCTTCACTAAGGATATAAATGACATGTTTTGATCTTTTGTTTGATTGACATATCATAAAGTAATAAAAAAAGTTATTCATTATTGTTATCATTATTGCGTCTATCGTGATAACATCACCCCAAAAACAAAATCAAAATTTATCAATTTGTATAAAAACAATAGAAAAGAAAATAAATCCGGTTATTAAAACTATTTCACAATCATATCATTGACTACCCTCTGAAAGTTTGTTATATAATTTGGTATTGAGAACCTGCTCACAGAATTGCTTATTTTAATACGTTCAGAATAGGACACATCAAAGGCAGATGATGCAATTTGGGTCGCTTGCTCCAAGGTATGGAAATGGTATTCAGAAGGAACAAATTCGGTCTGGCCTCCCACATCAGATACAATAGGAATCAATCCGGCACTCATTGCTTCCACTATTGACATCCCAAAGTGCTCTCCCGACCTTGGATGAAAGTACACCTTACTCTTTTTCAAAATTGACAGGAGTTTATCGAAGCTAGCATCGATTTCAAACTTAACAAAATCAATTAAACCAAAGTCAAAAATCATTCGCTTTAGGTAAAGGTAATAATCATAGTTATAAGGGTCAAGGTTCCCTGCAATTATCATTCCTTTGCCAATATCATTTTCTTTCAGCAATTTTGCAAACTTGATTGCATTTTCAACCCTTTTAGATGAATCTATTCTGGAAACCACTACAATGAGATCTTCTCTTTTATCATCACCATTACCATTTATTGATGAAGATAATAACACAGAATTACGAAAGGTATGTATATCAACAGGTGGGCTAAGCACAATAATATGATTTATGCCGTACGCCTCAGAGATTGCTCTTCGGCTAAATTCGGAATTAGTAAGTAAAGTAGAATTTTTCATCATGTTATCATATATATCCTTTAGCCATCTAAGATATTTTGGAAGGCTAAATCTATCACCAACATTAATTTTAGAATTATGTTTCTCTAATACAATATCATTAGAGTTAAGAGGTGAAGTCCTGTTTATTTTAAGGTGCCTTTCAAGATAGATTTTATCTTCAGATTTAATATAGGACTTTGCAGATGGGAAATGACAATAAGTGATGGCATTTTTTTTTGATAAAGATTCACTATAGTAGGGATCTATATCGCCATGGGTATTTATTATTAAATCATAACTATTTTTCTCAATATTGTTTCGGATACTTTGTTCATCGAATATCCGCAAAACATTGATTTTTTTTACGCTTTTGATGGCAGAAGCAATATCTTTACCATAAGCATTTTCCAACTTTGCGATATCGGGTGTATCAAGTGTAGTAAGGTCAATATCAAAACCCATATCTAACACGGCCTGCATTGTTAAAAGCGTCAATCGCTCGCCGCCACCACAGGGATTCAAATCAGAATAAACAAAGTTTGCTTTCAACTATAAGTTAAAAATGAATGCGATATATAAATCAGAAATAACTGATCAAGTTGTATTTTAATAACTGCCTAGGCAAAATAAACATATGCATATGGATTCAAACATTATTAAAAGATTAACTACAATTGATGGTAATTGCAACAGCTTTGCATCCACAGTGAAAATTTGCTAGACAGATTATAAATCCCCCTTAGAGAATTCTCATTTATCAAGCATAAATAACAATGGATTTTGTTTTCGTGGTTATAAAAAAGTTCATTAGCTAAACATTTCCAAAATACCCGGTCTAATTTTAAATAAGAGTGCAAAAAGAAACCTTAACGCATTAACACCATGATTTAATTTTCAATAATTGGTACAATGTGTTTAAGAATATACAGCATACAAAAATTCATCATATTGCGTTAATATATTGCATAAAGGCTTTTGTGTTTTATAATCAGCATTGTCAAATGTTATCGGGACCATGGCAAAGAAGAGTCAGCGGTAAAACCGAAAGTAAAATAGATGTAGAACAATGCATCATCATATTCTATCAAAGGGAATGCATAGAAAGAAGTTTAAAACGGCCTGGGGAGTTTGTAAATATAATATACAAAACTATTTGGATGATTTATTTAGGTTTAGTTAATTAAATTTCTTTACATGGTGTTATAGCCATATCTTTTCATTATTGATTTGACATCCCTGTCACTTACCTGACTAAAATTATCATAAAATTGACCAACAGCAGAAAAATTATCGAGTATGTGAGGGATAATAACCTTATCTGCTATCTCTTTGAGTTTTTCGATAGTGTCATCCCTGGCAGGTGCAACAGGTACCGCAATATAGAGTTTTTTGCAAAGATGTTTTTTCTTTATCCATTGTGAAGCAGCAATAATTGTTGCTCCGGTCGCTATGCCATCATCTACAAGGATTATAACCTTATCATGCAGTTTGTTGCTATAGATTTTGCTTCCCCTGAATTCAATTAATCTCCGCTCAATTTCCCTTTTTTCTTGCTTTATTTGATTATCAACATAACTTTTGGAGACAGGCACAATATTAGTAATTCGTTCATTAATGAAATAACTATCATCCGGCATTATAGCTCCAATTGCAAGTTCAGGGTTAAATTCCGCTCCGAGTTTACGTGAAACTACTATGTCAAGGTCACAATGGAAATGAGATGCAACAACATCTCCTATGATAACACCTCCTCTTGGAATTGCCAAAACAACGAGCTCATCATTATTGATATTGATAATGACATCATTTAGTTTCTTCACTAGTTCTTGTGCGGCATGCTTCCTGTCAAGAAAAAGAGCTGACACCATCTTTTTTATTAGTAATTATAATATAGGAGTTATCATTAAGATGAAAAACAATCATACTTTTTTGATTGAGAGGGTATGTTTTTAATAAATTATTGGCATGATGGGTCACTCATTTGTATTTATTTTTTTATGATTTCAACGTTATTCAAGTATTATAATTCCTTATATCTATAATATCCTTTATACATAATGTATTAGAAGATGTCTAAAGCAAACTCATCCGAAACAAAATCACCACGATTCACATGCGAGCAATGTGGAATTACCTTTAGCACTAATGATGAAAAGGAAGAGCACATAAAATTGGAACATTCCGAACACAAACCCCCAAGCGGCGTGGCTTAAACCTCAAATCATTTTTATTACATTTGTATTGTTTATTTGAAGGTTAATCGCCCTAAAAAAAAGTCAAAGAAAAATACAATCAATCTTCAACAGGCAAATAAAAGGAGAATGTGGATCCATTCCCTTCTTTATTGTTTTCAGCCCAAATTCTGCCGCCATGAGCCTCAACTATGTTCTTTGATATGTACAGTCCTAAACCTGGCCCCGAAAGGATTTTGTTGTGAATTTTGTAAACAATTTTGCAATTATTTCTTTATCTATGCCAATGCCTGTATCCTTAATTTCAACAACAGCAATTTTGCTGCCATTGCCATCATTTTTTGCTTTTTGTATTTTATCAATCCTTATTGAGATAACGCCATCATTTTGGATGAATTTTATGGAGTTGCTTATCAAATTGGAAACGACTTGGGATATTCGGTTTTTGTTGGCATATACAAAAACAGATTCGGTATTGTTAAAATTATACTCAAAATTTATTTTTTTGTTATTGAATGTGTTGTTTTGAATTTCCTTAATGATATCAAACAATAACTTGACAAGGTTAAATCTTTCTTTGTTCAGGTCCAGGGTGTTTGCTTTCGATTTTTGTTACATCCAAAACATCCTCGGACAGTTTTTTTAGCCTATTTGCATTGCTTATTACAATACTAAGCAGCTCCTTTTGCTCACGGTCTTTTGTTTTATTTTTGACGATTTCCGTTAGGCCAAGTATTGGCTGTATTGGGGTCCTTAGCTCATGGGCCGCTATGTTGATGAACTCCCTTTGCATTTTATCTTTATTTTGAAGTTGCACGTTGGCAGACTATAGTTTTTTATTGGCCAAAGATTTTGCTTATTTGATTCCTCCAACTCTTTTGTCCTAAATTTTACCTCTTTATCCAATATGTTATTCCACCTAGATAAAAACAAGATTAATATCGTTATTGCCGCAGAATCCCAGCTATTAATGAGAACATCTCTAATCTTTCGGTAAGGATTATTTCATTAATTTTCGAATAGATATTTGATATTGGTGTTATGATAAAGAGCGAATAATGAGGATCCCCATTCAGCATAATGGGTATCCTGTGTTTAGTCTTTCATCATTTTTAAAGTTATAAATTAGAGAAGAAAGTTTTCACTCATCCAATACAGTTTTTAAATGATTATTGAGTTCTTCATTATGGCCAGTAATCTTCTGTGTCTCATCACCAAAAAAAGGTTTTCCCACTGGATCTGGTAATGGGTGAACTATTTGCACCGCCTTGCTGTCTAGAACTGAAAGCTAGGGGATCTTATGTCATATATATTTTCAAAATGTTTAAAGAATTCACTTGAGGGAATCACCACAACTATTGAACCAACATATCCTCCTTTTGTGCTTTTTACAAGAACAGGATATGCCAATCCTATTTGTATTTCCTATCCATCCCAGTGTATGTATCGGAAAACACAGGAGATAGTGAATCTTTTGACTCTAATCCACTCGACATGGTGAAAATTAACCTTAATATACGGTGGAAGTCCTTTTACAGCCGCGTTCATTTTTGATGTGCCGTTTTTATCAATTAAAAATAGCCTATCTATAGGGGTAATATCGTTTATTTGTTCAAAACGGTCATTGAGGATTTCACCCGTATTGGTAGACTGAAAATTGCCATGTTGCAAAACTTCGGATGTGGACAAGCCCTCAAGTTTTGCCATTATCAGGTTCAAAGTAGACTCAACATTTTCAGCAATAGTTTTGGTTTAATCTATTTGAATTTTCTGTTGTTGCTCAAAAATGCTTTCTTTTATCTCGCTTTCTGTTTGGTTCTGAAAATAAAAGAATATTGCAAAAGAAATGGAAATAATGATTAAAGTGCAAGTAAAAACAGTTTTCTTTATGGGCCAACTTTTGTTATTTGGACCTTTTTTCTTAAATAAGTTTTTAAGAAAAACCTCTCTACAGCCATCATAATCTGCTCAGAATCTTTATCAATAAAAATACTAGCTGCTATTATAAATTAACTCTATAAATTTCAAAATAAGATACAGCCCTATTCACAGTTTCTAAAGAAATACCCATAGGCATATGGAAGGCTATTGTAGATAGAATCGGTAATCCACACAACAAAAAGGATTCTCATTTAAGATTAATTAATTAAATTATGCTTTATCCATTCTTTTTGAAATGGCGTAGTTAAAAGAAATAATGATAGTAACTAAAATTTTGGCGCTGAAAGCAGATGATAAATAAATTCCCGCTATTGGCATTACTCGATGTCATTGTAAATCACTAGTAAAAAATACACTAGCGGTTGAAGAGCATAAAAATCAAGAAAAATAAGATACTCGCTTCACAAAGTCAAAAAGACCTTGGAGTGGGAATTGTTGTCATGTTTTGCCGTTATCAGTTGGAAAGCACTTTGCATCGAAAACAAATCTGTAAATGAGATGGAACATGATTTTGTTTATCATTTGCGCAATAGGTCCAAATAAAATATTTTAGAAATACCTTATTCTAATTTACCCTCAATCAATGGTCTTGTTGGCACCTCGCCCTTTCTTATGCTGAGCCTATTGAACACATCACTTGATTTTCTTTTTCCCTCCTCTTCTGCCCCTATCTCTAACCCAAATTCCTTGCTTATTGTGTCCTTCCCTTCTCTTGCCCCAATAAGAATAATTTGCGCGTTTTGGTAGTTTATTAGTTTTGTATCTTTTGTCAATGAAACGAAATTTTCATTTTTATCAAATTCTTTTAAAACCTCCTCTGGATAGTTAGGCGATTCTTCTGCACTGGGATAGCCCGATGGCGATGGTTGTTTTGGATTAATTACCGATATTATATAGCTTGCCTCTTTTTCAATACCTAGTTCCTGCTGAGCTTCCCCTGGCTTTTCTGGTGTTTCAAGTATATACGCAATTTCGGCATGATTTTGGTGTCTCACAATAACGTATTTGCCTGCTCCAACAGGTCTTGCAGCATCACCTTTTCGAAACTCATCTGAAAATAGCTCTTTTGTGAGTTCGTTTTTGTCCTCAAAAATACCGCCTACTCTGGCCCAATAGCGTTCAGATGATCTAGCTTCACTCTTTCTAATTTCTGGAAGCGACTTTTTACCTATAACAAACAACCTGTAGAATTGATTTTCCTCACCTTTACTTCTGCTGCCGCTTTTTTTGCTGTTGGTGCTACTATCTGTTTCTGTGGATGTAACCATGAAAAATCGCCTTACATCCTCTATGCCCTTTACCTCTTGAGAATTCTTTTTAGGCCTATAGAAAAAGTAAATATCACCTTGTTCTAAAATCTCTAGTTCAGTATTATCTGCATTACTATCACCATCGTTATTAATTTTATTTTTTTTTTCTTGCTGATTCAAATATTATTCATTTATCTTAATGCCTTTAATTTATTAAAAGTTACATAATATAATTTTGATAACTGGTAGAAGATTGACTAAAAGCAAAATAGAGTAATTGTAAAAACCCCCAAGGATACAGATTCAATCCTATTTCCGTGTTTTTTTAATAGTTTTTGTTGTAATGATAATAAAACCGATATTTTATCAAACTAAAGTGACATCCTGAAAGAGACATAAAACAAAATAAAAAAAACAAAAAGGATCACAAAAAAGCACTAAACCAAAATCCAAGTATAAAATTCATTATAGATTTAGAGTTCAAAATTATCAATTAAGATAATGCATAATTGATTAAGATAACAAATCGCCAACTAACCTAAAGGTATCACAAAAACTAATGTACCGCATTTAACAAAATTACCAAGAATCTTTTTTTCTATCCTTTTTATCACAGGGCAAACAGTTTTTAGATTTCTAAACATAACTAAAATTTATAACAATTTAATCAACAACCTCGACCTTTTTCCCTCCAACCAAATCCACCATATAAAAATCACTGCCTATCTGTATGATATCTCCACGAGAAATCCTGTAATGACTCCTCCTTTCTTTCAATGGGGTCCCAAATGGCGTTTCCTCGTCTCTAAACTTTATCCAAACCCGCCCTACATTAAGAATATTCTTGAATTCACTTTCCCACACTAAATCATAAATTGTATCAAATGCCTGCCTGCCAATTTTGGAGCCTTTAAAGATAATCTCAGGGTCAGGTTCCCTACAGAAAAATACTCGAACTCTCATGGTCTTTCGTTTCCTTCACTGGATATGTTTAACCAATTGTTTATATGGTTTTGTTGTAGCATAGTTTAAGGCAAGACCCTAATGTATTGGCATTGTTCTTTTATTTAGACAATCTTTATAATTTATTTTTGGAGTATTTTGAAGGCATGCTCACCCGTTCCATTCCTAAAGTAATATGTAATCCATAAAAACGCCAAAGGTTCTAAAAGCCGTGATCCCTCAATACCACCAATGTCAATCGTTTCCCATTCAAATTTGCCAAGAACATTATCTGTTACAAATTTTGCCTCCTCATTGTTACCACATATAACAACATGAGTGGCCCCACGTTAGGGAAGTCTGGGTAAACAAAATGCGGACTGCCAACAGTATTAAATTCTTTTACAACTTTGGATTTAGGGATTAAGCGCTGCATGGTTTCACCGCCAGAATCAGAGTGACCTAGAGCAAGTTGCGGTGGCACACCCTTGGAAAAAATCTAGTGGATTGGTAACATCTATTAAGATTTTTCCCTCAGGATTCATTGGATCAGCCAGCCTTATGGCATTGGAAGCACCAGACCAAGATGTCGCCAACACAATTATTTATCAAAGGACGAAGATTCTGCAAAAGTTCCAGATGATGCTTCCCTCCTGACCACCATGGCTGCTAATCCACTCAAGGATCTCTTCTTTATTTGGATCTCGTGTGCCAATTTTTACCGTGTAGCCAAGTTGGGTCAATCCATCTCCCAATCTTTGGCCTATCTCTCCTGAGCCCAAAATACCAACCCTCATTAATACTTTAGAATAGAAACAATCTGTCATATAAGGCCAGATACTCATAATATGGCTTTTTCAATTTAAATAAGTGATAAACAAAGCATCTGTAAATTCTCCTTTAAAAATACAGATAATACCATAAATAAAAAATAGGAAATTCAGAATAGTAGCAATTCAACTCATTCATACATAGCAGCCTGCAATCAATACATGCTCGCCATTTAATAATAATTCGGCATAGGTAAGCCAATAAACAATCACTTGACTACACTCATTCTAAATAAATTGAAATGTATCTTAATTAAATTCAAATATTGAGGCTATTGGCATTTTGTCAGAAACGATGAACTTGCCCTATACGCAAACCCCATTCTATTATATGAGTTCCATAAATCAAGATACGCTTTTTTTGCGAGGGACGCATTCACCTCACAGTAAAATATAAAACTATAACATCATTGCAATAAATTAAATGGTAACAGAATTTCCAATTTACCTTTAATAGGATTATAACAGGTTATTTATCCAACCTTTTGTTAAATAAACTATTTAATGCATGTTCACAAGAGATGGCATATGAACGTATCCGGTATTTTAAACGCTCGATTTGTAAACAAGCCTCTTATAATGACTATGTTATTCTTTTTTCTGGTATCAAGTCCAGCTATATCAATATACGCTCAAAGCATCCCGCCATCTGGCACTGTAAAAATCATAACGCATGTCATAAATGATAATGGGGGCACCAAACAGGCATCAGACTTTTCAAGCTGCGTTGATTATTCTAGTCCAGGCAGTTCAAGAGTATATTGCTCTTCTGGGAATGAACAGGGTAATGTAGTTAGCAGTATTCACAATGTACCTTTCAAGGTGTCTGAAGACCCAACTACCCCCCATACTGGCTACACAGTTAGCTACTCTGAGGGTTGCTCTGGCTCTATAAGTTCAGGTGCAACAAGTACATGTACTATTACCTACAATGATTCCCCTCCCGCACCACTTCCAAGCCCAGGAAATGGCCCAATAACAATATTTTCCCTGCCCAAAATCTTTGGTTAGGGGGAATTTTTTTATTCTTTTTGAGCACTTAACAAAACACATCAATGAATATATTTCCATTATGAGGTCCACATTAAATGATTTATATATATTATACTTATCCATTCAATTATAATCTTTGATCCAAAGTAACTTCCCTTCCTATGGCGACTCCATATCAAAAAAAAGAACAGATATACTTTATGGAGCTAACAATGCGGTATCAAGGGGAGTCTCCTTTATGAAAAATGTCAAATTAAAAATGGATATCACTTTTGATTATAAAGCTCCCTCAATAGTAATTGACATTCCAGAGTATAAAAATGGCTATAAGGATATCCTAATCAAAGGCGCCAAGATACGTTGCATAACAGGAATCACAAAAGACAACATTTAGTATTGCAGGAAGCTAATGGACATAGTCACCGAGTTAAGGCACATGGATGGCATGAAAGGCGGCATTGCAATTAACGAAAATGAATACATGGCAACAACCGTTCTACAAGAATCACAGCCATTAACAGAAGTTATCTACAGTAACGTCAAAGAAGTCAAAGATCAAGGCCAATATGTATTTGATACATTTTGGAAAAATGCCACCCCATCCAAAAAGAAAATAAAAGATATCGAGGAGGTATTGGAATCTGCAAAGACAGAGGTACTGGAAAACCAGGACGAAATAAGGAAGGCGATAACTGATTTGGCTTTAAAGTCTAACTACATATGCATTTGCACTACAATTGGGGCCCTGTTAACTTAAGCA
>JADDOW010000100.1 GCA_016782225.1 Nitrososphaeraceae archaeon | reverse complement strand
CAAGGAGGTGATGTACGCTTAAGTTAACAGGGCCATTCAATCACATTAAAAATATACATAGACCGGAATTATCAAACTGAAATTCCGTTATTTTTTCTTGGATAAGTTAAATAAAAAATGTTTCAGTATTGATAACCTACAATAATAACCAAATAAAACATTAGTCATAAATTGCAAGGGGTTCTTCTTTTTTTGTATATTATACCATTGTTTCTGTCACATAAATTTGAAAAACAAAAAATACAGAAACAATTTATAATTATATAGGAATATTATTTAAAACATTTATAATAAAATGCAAATCATCAATCTATTAGCATAATCAAATGTTATGTTCAAATAATCTAAATTTTTATAAAAACTCTAGAAACAATAACATTTGATTTAAATGTAGGAAGCATTCAGATAAGCATATAAAGCAATCACAACTTTTCTTTTGCCATATCGACCACTAAACTTATTTCTTTAAAAAACAATTCTTTCAGATCATTATTATAAATAGTTGCAGCTGGATGGTATGTTACAAAGTATTTAATATTATTGTGGGTAATTGTTTTTCCATGGTACAGTCTCATATTTTTAAGATTTAAAATCGATTGCAAAGCAGTTGCCCCGAGGATACAAACAATAGTAGGAGAGACTATCTGTATCTCTTTTTGTAAATAGTGCATACATGTATCAATTTCGTTTTTGTCTGGAACTCGATTGTTTGGTGGCCTGCATTTTACAACATTGGTGATGTATACATTATCCCTTTCCATTCCGGATTTTTTTAACGCTTCTCCCAACAGTTTACCTGCAAAACCAATAAATGGTAAACCCCATTTATCCTCGTTTTTCCCTGGCGCTTCACCTACAAACAATATTTTTGCATCAAGGCTTCCATGCCCCGGAACGGCGTTATTTCTGCTATTACATAGTTTGCACAAGTGGCAATTGATTACACCTGTCTTAACATCATTATACGACTTTATCTTATCAATCAAATCAATATGTAATTATTTAATT
This sequence comes from Nitrososphaeraceae archaeon, assembly GCA_016782225.1. GTDB lineage: Archaea > Thermoproteota > Nitrososphaeria > Nitrososphaerales > Nitrososphaeraceae > Nitrosocosmicus. The sequence continues at coordinate 46,690 of JADDOW010000100.1, read as the reverse complement.
TATATAATGCTATATAGATTTTGAGGTTTCTCATCATCATAAAACCTCATCCATTACTATCGGATATTTTTTATATCAATGACATGATTTTTTTTATCCAGATGCGATCAATGTCGTCAGATAGACACCAAGTGTTCTGGAATTCAGGGATCAAGTAGATAAGATGGATCCCCCCCCCTCAAGCCTAAGCCTAAATCTTACATGTTGTCTAATTTAAGAAAAAACAACAAACATCGTTCTTAAAAAGTGATTTGAATTCAATTCGCCTCTTTTGTAATTTATCAGATAATAAAATCTTTTTTTCAAACAGTATAATCAGTCACAGTAATACTTTGCCATATCTTTCATCTTTAGCAATTTCTATTGATTGGATACATTTTGTGGCTGTATCTATTTGGATTGGAGGTTTTTTATTTCTAAACGCATCTCGACAACGATCTTTAAAACAATAGAGAAGAATCAAAGCAATTGAAAAAAGATTTGCAAAACTAACGATCATTTCTTTACAAAATTATCGTCGTAGTTGTGAAGAATTAAGGTGAGAATATTTTATCGGATATATGCAATACAACTAATTTGACACTTTAACACATAATCTCCAATAGATAAAGATAGATGAAAAGACATCAAATAACATGTATATAATACTATTAGTATAAACGGATAAAAAATCATAACAAGGCATAGAACAGTTTAACATTACAGACATAAAAAAATATTAATTAAGAGAGATAATAACAATAATGAAAAAAGTTAAAAATGATAAAAATTGATGATAATAAGATTTTCCAAATAATCGAGTCTCAAAAACCCAGATCAGTAGCTTTGAATGGACCTGAGCCACTGCTTCCAAAAATTCAAATCGTCTCGGAAGAAATAGAAAAAAAATACAACATTAATTCATACATAATTGGGGAGAAAAGTTGGGGCTCCTGTGATCTAAATACACATGCTGCCGATATGTTAAATGCAGATATTTTGTTTAACATAGGACATACAATAGCTATGGAAAAATTTGGTAATAAAGTATTTATGATAAATGCGTATGATGACATCAGTTTTGACAAAGTTGCAATAAAGTGTGCTAACGCATTAAAAGAAAAATTTAGTAACATTTCATTAGTTACAGACAGCCAACACATTCATCAGATTTCCAGGGTGAAAGACATCTTTGAAGAAAAAGGATTTTCAGTATTTATCGGGAAGGGCAAGGGACAGCTTAATGATGCTCAAGTGTTTGGCTGTGAATTTTACCCGGTGCACAACATAACCAAGAAAATAGAAGCTTTTGTTTTTCTTGGTCAAAGCAGGTTTCATTCCATTGGAGTAGCCCTGTCCATAGAAAAGCCAACATATATGCTAGATCCGTATTTTGAAGAATTTTTACTAATTAATGAAGAAGCAGAGGTGGTCAAAAAAAAATCTATCTTATCAATATACAAAGCACTAGACTCAAGAAAAATTGGAATAATAATAGGTTTAAAAGAGGGACAATTTGCAAACGTTAAAGCTCTCGAGATTAAAAAGGAATTATCCAAGTTAGGAATAGAAACTCATTTGATAGCCCTAACAGATATTACTAACGAGAAGTTACTTAATTTTAAGAACATAGACGCGTTTATACAGGTTGCATGTCCAAGGCTAGGAACTGACAATTATTTCTCAAAACCCGTTTTATCTGTACCACAATCATTAGCCTTAATTAAATTACTAAAAAAAGAACCAATAGAAGAATTTTTCAAAATCCAACACTGGTTATGATGGGTAAAAGCCTTAATAAAAGACAAAAAAAAACAACGATAAAGAGTCAAATAACAAATACATTAGCTTTTTATCCATTCATTCATTTAACATGGTATCAAAAGGTATCAAGTACAATTATTAATTTACAGAAATAAAGGTCTGGAATGATATCTTTACAAAAAGTCATTTTGTAAAGATTATATAATTAGTTAATCAATCAAAGGCAATTAATGGTTAATATTTCAAGAAAAACATCTTTAATAATCTTTTTTATTGCAGGTAGTATATTTATAGGAATAGGCATTGTTTCAGTAATAGATTCCAATATTCCTAGATTTGTACAAATTTCAGAGACAATTAAACCCAATCAGTCTGGAATTTTTACACCAGATATGAATACTGGAAATATTGCAAACATCTTTTTCAATAAATCAAGTGCATCAATAGTAGTAACAGATCCTTTAGACAAAGTAATATTAAACAAAACCCAGAATAACAAATTATTCAATGAAACAATAAAATCAGATAAAGATGGAAAATATAAGATTCTTATAACTAATACAGGAAACACCGATATCAATTTGAATTTGGGAGCTTTTTCTAAGGCCAGTTCTATAGCTTTTAGCGGTCAAATGATGCTAATAATAACAGGAATAATTATAATAATACTCGGAATTAGAATGAGAAACCAAGCTTAAACTAAATAATCTCGGCCTTTTTATAAGAACCAAGTATTTTAAAAAAAAGAGTCTCCCTTTTTATGTCTGTTAGGGAGTTCATTATTACGTTGTCATTTGGATTGCCTTCAAAGTCAACAAAAAAATAATATTCCCATGGAACATCTTTAGTTGGCCTCGATTCAATTTTTGTTAAGTTAATATTTCTTAATGCAAACTCCTTTAAAATTAAGAATAAGGAACCAGGTGTATGGGAAATAGAAAAAATTATCGAGGTTTTATCTGCATTGTTTTGATAATCAGGTGTTTTCGATATTACTAAAAACCTAGTAAAGTTATTGTTTTTATCTTCAATGCCTTCTTCAATTATTTTCATATCATAAATATCTGCGGCTCTTTTACTAGCAATAGCCGATGCGTTAACCAAAGAATGCTCTTTTATTAATTTTACAGAACCAGCAGTATCATATGATGGTATTGGGTCTAAAGATTTTTTCCTTATATAATTTCTGCATTGGGCCAAAGCTTGAGGATGAGAATAAACAGTTTTTATTTCAATAGATTGTTTGTTAGCAATTAAACAATGCCTTATCCTTTGGTAAATTTCACCTATAACAAACAAGTGTTTTTCCACAAGTAAATCATAAGTTTCATTTACACTACCTTCTATAGAATTCTCAATTGGGATTACTGCAGAATCCAAGGAAGAATTTTCAACACCATCAAATAAATCCTGGAAAGATCTAAATGGAATAAATTCAGATCGGATATTGGAAAAATACCTGAATGCAGCTATCTCGCTGTATGATCCTGATTCGCCTTGAAATCCAATTTTCACAATTTTTCTCATCCCATAATATATTGTTTATCATAAAGTGATGTAAAAGCCTCTTTGCCATAATCAACGCAAACTTTTCTTTCCTCATAATTACCACAATTTGGACATTTCAAGCCTCCAGAAACTTTAATCAGATCGGTATTTCCACATGAAAAACAAATTGTATAAACTAAACCTAAATCTTTGTCTTCTAATGTTATATGGATTGAAGAGTTCAACAAACTATAAACTCTTCCACGAATAATGTCACCTACTTTAAATATAAGCTTTCCCTTATAATTTCTTTCACGCCAACTAGAATAGTAATTATTGCCCATATTAGAGATACGAGTTGATGCAATTGCGGAAAACCCAGAATGAGAATTTTTGTCATTGATATATACGACTCTCACAGATATCATATTTCCAAACAGCATATCAATATAACCCGTCACAATATCCCCAATTTTAGGTATCATTGGAGGATTTCTTTGTGTAACATTTAATATTCTATTTACCATATTAACCACAGGTTTACCTATTACAGATGATCTTACTTCCCCATCATATACAAAAGTATTTTTTCCTGATTCAAACTCTTCAATTACCGAAAGAGGTTTTCCTGGAAGCACACGATCAATTTCTTTAATTTTATTCACATCAAATCACAAAATATTATCTTTTTTATAGTTATAATTGTTACAGAAAATACAAAATATATCAATTTAATATGCCTATCATATTTACTGCTAGTTTAGTTTCTTTTACATTATGGGTTCGTATTAGGGAAACCCCATTTAATACACAATGGATCTCTGTGATTATTGATGGTATAAGTCTCTCCTCTAAATTTAAATTCAATAATGAACCCATGAATGACTTCCTCGAAACCGAAATACAAACAGGTTTGTGTAAGGAAGATAATAATGAAATATTAGAAAGTATATTGATATCACGGATATACCAATCCATTCCATCGATCTTTGAAAAAAAGGGATTATTACCAATTTTTCTAAAAAAACCAATTGATGGATCAATTATTATCCCTTCTCCTTCGATTTTGTAACTAGCAGCAATATCAATACTTTCTACTAATAGGTTAATGGTATCATATATATCGCCCGTGAATAGATTTGAAGAATCAGAATTGCTTCTATAAGCACCGACAATAACTGGTAGATCAGATTCAGAAACAGTTAAAGGCATCTTTTTATCATACTTTAATCCAGTAACATCATTAACTGCATTTATTTCATACTTCAACAGGGATTCTAACACATCAGATCTAACAGTATCTACTGAAATAGGTATGTCACTAATCTGGCGGATTGCAGATACTGCATATTGCAGCCTTTCAATCTCTAAATCGATTGGGATAAATGTTTTCAAATAAGGGGCTGTAGACATACCTCCAATATCAATTATGTCAACACCTGAGGATTGCATATCCAAAACAGTATTTTGTATTTCATCAGAGTTTAATTTTATAGATTTTTTGTAAAAGGATTCCGGGCTTAAATTAATTATTCCCATTACTCTTGGGCAGTGATTATAACCTATTGAAATATTACCTATTTTAGTCAACATGACACAAATACAAGAATGGTGTTAAATACATTAAGATGAACATGATAAAATCTTGTTGAAAACAATAGGCAACCATTTTTCTAATATAGAACCATAATTAAAATTTGATAAACAGATTTATTTGGTAAATATTTGATAGGGATAAAATTTTGGTAATTTAACTAACAACATTTTTTTTATGGCATATACGCAGTAAATCCATAATATATAACATGATAACCAACTAAGGCTCATAATAAGTTAGAAAAGGAGGAGAGATAAATATAAGTTTTATAACACACAAAACTCTTTTAATAACAAAATATGGTAAACAATAATTCAGAGTTTAAAGGTTTGTGTGATAAAATTATAGACACGGATTCCAGAATAAGGTTTGTCGGAATTGCAGACAAACACGGAATAATACTAACTAAAGGGGAAAGAAAGGACATAGTACCGCTATTAAATGATGAGGAGACAGAACAATATGCAATAACTGCATCTACAAGGCAATATACCAGGTTAAGATGGCAAAACATTTTAGGTAAATTACATTATACTTGTTCTTTGTATGAAAAGATTCTAAGAATAACAATACCAATAACTAATCAAAACAACAGATTAGAATTTCTTATGATTTTAACATTGGATCCAGATATCGATGATTTTGATGACTTGGTTATGAGAAAATTGATGAGTCCCATAAATAATTTTTTTTCTGTTCTTTTAAAATAAAAAAGGAATTAAAATAAGTGATAGGCAATACCAAAGCAGGGTTCACAAGACAATAACTATCAATCCAATATTTTAGAGAAAAATCATGTATTTAAAATGTAAAATTCGTTGTAAATTAATTAAGGCTCCTATTTGCAAACCATATTTTTTTTAAAATACTGCATTTATGATATTAGGAAAACTCCAAAAATTACCAAGAATTGCATTAATTTTAAAACAATAATGACAATTAATAAAATAAAACAAATATTTCAAAAGATTATTATTAAATATTATAAAGTAATAGATTGTAAGTGAATGACCCATTGCATTGCAATACATTCGTACAAAGGTGGCACAGGTAAAACCACCATTGCTGCAAATACTGCGGCATTGCTTGCAGAAACAGGAAAAAAAGTCGCCCTTATAGATTTAGACATATACGCTCCAAGCTTACACAATTACTTTAAGATTACCCCAAAAAAATGGATAAATGACTTTTTGGATAACAATGCAGATGTTGAAGAAACGATAATAGACATGACAGATTCCATATATAATGGAAAGTCACTTTCAGGCAAGATTTATGCAGGATTTTCAAATCCTAACAGAGATGCCATATTCAAGTTTGAAATTAGCAATGGATCTGAATACTGGAAAAAACAATTTAGAAAATTAGTCTTTTTAAGAGAGCAAATTATAACAAAGATGGATATCGATTATATAATAATAGACACCAGTCCAGGTATCAGGCATTGGTCCATAAATGCTCTGTCTATAGCGGATAAATTAATACTCACCATGAAAATGGATGACTTGGATATAGAAGGAACAAAAAAACTACTAAATGAAATCTATACAACATTCGTAAAATTCGGAGCTATTACATACATATTACTTAACAGAATATCAGGGTATTGCGTGCCTGTAACACTAATTAATTCTCATGAAGTTAAAACTAATCCAGCACACACATATTTTAAGCAAATAGACAACAATAATAAATTAGAAATGCAGAATCCACAAAATGTTCTAGAAGGATTAGAAGAAGTGACAGGTATAAAATACCTTACACCTTTGCCTTGTTATTGCGACATTCAATTTAGCTCTAGAGAATTTTTAACAGTAGTTAATAATCCAAATCACCCTTTTTCAAAAAATTTGCAACATATAATTAATGAGATAATAAAAGAATAAATAATTAACTCAACATAATTACAATATTAATTTTAAATTAGAGACTTGTATATAAAAATCAATCCAAGATGAATAGAAAAAGAAAAGACACTGGAAATAACAATAATAATAAAAATAATTCAAATATGAAAGAAGAAAATAATAATACTAGTTATTTCGCAAAAGGCAGAAGAAAAAGAAAACAATATATGAAAATAATAATTCCTGCAATAGTAGGTATTATTGCAATTACCATAGTATTAGCTATATTATTTCCAAGAAACGATGTTTCAGCCACATACGGAACATTAGGATCCGCTCACGAACATGCGGCACTTTTAGTTAATTTAAATGGAACAAAAATTGATTTTGCCCAACAAAAATACATGGTAAGATCTAATTATATACACATGGAAAGTTATAATGGCACTTTAGATGGGACAACCCTACATAAACACGCTGCGAAGGTTCCAATTGGAGAATTTGTAAAGAGCCTTAGAATGGATATATCAAACGGTTGCTTCATAACCGATGAAAATAAGCGCTTTTGTGATAATGAAAATTCAAAATTAAGATTTTATGTGAATGGGAATCAGACTAATGACATAATGGGTTATGTATTAAATGATGATGACAGGGTTTTGGTGACATATGGGAACCAAAGCTCCAGCGAAATAGAAAATGAGTTACAAGAATTAAATAATATAAAAATAAACAAATTATAATTTTTTGAATTTAAAACTCTCTCCCATTTTATTTGAACCAAACTTTATAAGCCGTTAGATTTATTTCCTTCTTGAAATGCATTATTTCATGTCTGAATCTATTTTACATGTACATATCCATAATTTTTGCGAATTTTTGATAATTTACATAATTATTCTATACGTTTGTTAGCCTAAACGTAAATATTTAATTATTACCATTAATTTAAACCGGGCATTTTGTTTTTGACATTTGATATTGAAAAGTATAATTATGATACTCTTAATGGATATTATTGATATTATTGACATTATTATTTGAATACAATTTTTTGGATAAGAAAATCAAATATGTACTTGTTGCATTTAATTAGTAACTAAAACTCATTACAAATAGGTATATAAATTGCAATATAATTAACATTAGCTTAAAAATGGTATATCAATCACATCATGGAATTATATACATATACAACAAGACAAACAAGTGATTTAAATTCAAATAAATTTCATTTTATTATCAAATATCTAAAACAAGCTAATTGACATCCTTAGGCATTGAAATTAGATTCAACTTTTTAGGAAATTACTTTTCACATGCCTTACAAATTAAAGTGATTTGAATGATTTGAATTGGAATGTAAAACCTATGGGAACAACCATCACTCTATCAGAAGGGAAGGAATATTTCCCCATTCGCCCCAAGAACCCAGGTACATTTTAACATTAGAATAGCCAAGTTTTTTTAGGATAAGGTATGTATTTGCTGCTCTATAACCACCTTGACAATATGTAATGACTTCTTTATCCATAGGAATGAAGGAATATAGTTGAGAAAGTTTTTCATGATCTTTAAATTTTTCATTTTCAAGATTATTAATCCAGTCAATGTTAACGGCGTATGGAATATGTCCTCTTCTTGATGCCCTTACAACCAATCCATCATACTCCATTTTGGATCTGCAATCAATAATAACTACATCATTAGCATTTTTCTCAATTTTGTTTTTGACATATTCCGCATCCGCTAATACATCCTTATTTATGTTAAACACAGTATCGGATGATATGAATGGATTAGTTGTTGTTTCAACCGGGTAGTTTGATTTTAACCAATTTTCAAAACCACCATCTAATATATATGAATCCTCATGAGAAAAATAATTTAATAACCAAACACCTCTTGATGCCGAAGAACCCGATACACCATCATAAAAAACTACAATACTTTGTGGGTTAACACCCAAATAATTTAACAATATTTTCATTTGTTTATTGAACTGCACAATACCTTCCTTAGAGGTATCAAACCAATGGAAATTCATCAAGTCAATGTTAACGGCATGCGGAATATGCCCCTTATTATAATCTGAAAAAGGTCTTGTGTCCACAATAAGTAAATTTGGATTTTGAGTATCAATCAGACGGCATAAATATTCACCATTCACAACGGTGTCCAAAGTCAAAGTTAGCATAATTAAAGCAAGCCAATAGATAATGCTTTCCCATAATAAAAATAATGTTTGAAAAAGGTTTTAATAAAAAGTGATAAAATAATTCAAGTACATCAAATGGTAAGAAAAGCAGCAAAGTCAAAATCGGAAGAAAACGGCCTCCCAGAATGGGCAGAAAATGAAATAAAAGGTGCAAATTTTCAAGAATACAGCGTCATCAATAGAACAGGCTATTTCCTAGATATTAACGAACCGAAAAAAAAAGCAGATATTCAATTGTATGAAGCACTGCCCGATGGCAGGACTATAATTGAAGAAATAGAAATATCAGATAAATCAAACATTAGTGATTTTATGAAAGGTTTTGTATATGAATACAACATAAAAATTTCAAAAGCATCGTTGAGTCAACATTTAGTAGAATTGTTAAAAACAAAATACCAACTCGATATATATGAGATTTACAAGTTTGATTTAGAAAACGCTCAAATGATGAATGTAGAATCAGACAACATACCAAATATTCCAAATGAAGAAGACGATGAAAAATAAATAAAATCAAAGGCAGATTTTTATTAATTGTCTACTCAAATAGGACATACTATAACGGGAAGTATTCTTGATGGGTTAAGAATTAGGGCCATAAAAATGTAAAAAGCATCTAATAAATGCTCAATATGATTTTTAAACGGCATATTCTTTTTCATAGAATTTGCAAAAGATCATGCATAAAAATATCACATCAGCAAATTCAAGGTGGTAAAATTTTTAATACTAAATTCTCTTATTCTCATTGTAAATTTTTAGAATAATACAGTAGTTTTTAAATATACTTTGCCAGCCAATAGTTACCTAATAGTTATCTTGATACTTTTTTTTAACCGTACAAATAGAAATTAATTTTTTGATCATTGTTGTCTTCTATTGCAATTAATAAGACCGGATAATTTGAGTTATTTTTAAAATAAATACAGCAAGCCAACCTAAGTTTTAAAATCACAAGTAATGAATTACCAATACTACCCAATGTCCTAAGTTATAGCTATTACATAGTCTTTTAACGAGTCAAACAGCATATTTTTACCAAACACATAAGCAGACCACTAATAAAATTATAAAGCAACATCTCAAAAACTAACAGGTGTAGAGTGTGAGGAAGGCTTGGAATAACTTTTTCCTAAAGCTAATTTCATCAATGCAATCCACATTATAATTAAAGGGATATGGTATGAAGCTATACGCCAAGCAATTATCACATTCAATTGGCTATCACTGATAATATTTCCAAGTTGGGAAAAATCATTTAAGTGATTGATATAACCCCAAAGACCTAACTCTGTCAAACCAGATCCCCCTATTGTAATAGGCAAAGTTCCCAAAACAGTAGATGCCGAAGTAGCCATAAAAGAGGAAAATAAACCAATATCACTGTTTATGGAATGAGTCAAAACAAGAAAAGAAAGTCCTTGGAAAATAAACGCCAATAAAGTAATTCCTATTCCAATTGAAAATATTTTCACAGATTTGGATGAACCGAAATTCTCTCTACTCATCATGCATAAATCATCTAATGCTTTGTTTACTGAATTAATTCCACGCAAAGCCTTTTCTTCAGAAACAAATCTCTTAGATAACTTTAATGAAAATGATGGCAATCTAATATTTTTTTTTGAAGAATAAATCAACAAAAAAAACCAAAAGCAAAAAGTTGGAAGGGCAATTAAAATCAATAGAATGCCGATAAAGAAAGCACCTGTAAGAAGTGCATGATAGCCGGCTATAAATGCCAATATCGTGCCAACAAAAACATCGGCTATAATTTCCATAGTAGTAACCCAAACAGCTTTCCCTGGGGGAACTTTATTTTTTGTTAAAAAGGCAATTCTCACAATTTCACCTCCCACATAAGATGGTGTAGTTTGAGTTACGAATTCACCTGCTAGCCTAGCATAAATTATTTTCCAAAATGAGCTTACACCGTCTCCTATAAATTTTCGTACAAAATAATAAAACCTAACCGCTTGGAGAAGGATTCTTGCCATTGTTGCAATAAACGACAATAAAAAGGGAAAAATCCCAACGGAGGATATATCATTAAGTGATACTGGGGTAAATACAAACATTAGAATTATAGGTATTATACTTGCGACAATGGAAAGTAACCGCCAATTCAACTTGTAACAGTCAGTTCAAATAAAGCAATATAATAATCATACAAATACAACAGTAAAATTACAATAAGGTATAAAATTATTTCACATGTATGCTATTTTTGTTACAGGTACTGCCGGCTCGGGGAAGTCACTATTAACATCCAATCTTTTGGAATGGTATAACAGCAACGACATTTCGCCAATATCAATAAATTTAGACCCAGGTGTAGCTAATTTACCCTACAATCCAGATGTTGATGTGAGAGATTTTATTGACATTTATTCAATTATGGAAAATTATAATTTGGGGCCTAACGGATCCCTGATATTAGCAAACGATCTAATATCCACCAAATTAAGCGAAATACAGCAACAGGTAGATGAGCTGAATCCAGACTATGTCATTGTAGACACACCGGGGCAAATAGAATTGTTTGCTTTTAGGTCCAGTGGGCCATATTTTGTTTCAAATTTTTTTTCAGATAACAAAGTAACTCTTTTTACTATTGATGGGACTTTGGCTGAATCACCTATCAATTACGTATCGCTAATGTTTTTGTCCCAATCAGTAAAATTGCGATTAAATACTCCCCAAATTAATGTCCTGACCAAAAGAGACAAAATAATAGATAAACTAAAAGAGGTATTAGACTGGTCCAATTCCATTTCATCGTTACAAGACTCCCTTGACAAAGAAAAAAACTTTGAGCAATCTTTACTTAGCAAGGACTTGATAAAGACATTGCTCAGAAGCGGAAACATAACAAATCCTATTGCAATATCAAACATAACAATGAATGGAATGATAAATTTATCTGCAGCCCTTTCACGAATATTTACACATGGGGAAGAAGAAAAAAACAACCAATAGAATGTGAGACTAACATGGGAAAAACAAACAATACAAATGAAACAGAATATCGCGAATGCATAGCAAGCGCACCGTCGTCTACAGCAAACCTAGGCCCGGGTTATGACGTTTTCGGTTTAGGATTAGATGCATTAGAAGATCTTGTTTATCTAAAGTTAATAAAAAAATCAGAAAGCAATTCAGACAACATAAAGATAATAATAAAAGGAGAAGAGAGCAAAAGTATTCCACTTGATCCCGACCAAAACTCATCAGGAAAAGTGGCAAGAAGAATTATTGAAGATTATGAATTACATAGATATGATTTTATAATTGAAATTGAAAAAAATATTCCTCCAGGATACGGAATGGGAAGTAGTGCTGCTTCGGCTGTTGCGACAGCTGTTGCATTTAATAAAATTTTCAAATTGGATATAAAAGATGCAGAATTATTAGATTATGCTGCAGAAGGTGAAATAGCAAGTGCAGGTGTAAAACACTATGATAACGTTGCCGGATCATTTTTTGGGGATTTTGTAATAGTAAGAAGCCTTCCAAAACTAGAGTTTATAAAAATAAAATCGCCAAAAGATTTGACTTTGGTTGTTTGTGTCCCATTGATAGGCGTTCCTAAAATGAAAACAGAAGTGGCAAGAAAAGCACTTCCCCAAGAAGTCCCTCTAAAAAAAATGGTGCAAAATCTTTCAAACGCATGTACAATTGTTGCGGGTTTTTTCAATCAAGACATTCAAATGATATGCAATGGTATCGACGATTGTATAATAGAGCCTGCAAGGCAAAAACTGATACCGGGATTTGAGCAAGTAAAAGAAAGATCTCTCAAAGCAGGTGCATTAGCATTCGCTATTAGTGGCGCAGGCCCATCCACAATTGCATTTTTGAATTCTAAGAGCAAAGGTTCTGAAGTATCAAACACCATGAAAGAAACTTATGGAAAATTGAATATCAGATGTAAAACTTTTATATGCAACCCGAGTTCAGGAGCAAAAATAATCTCAATAAAATAGATGATAGAAAAGTTATCTTTTACTTTTATTAAGAAATGCAGACATCATTTTTTGCCTATCCTCATGAGCAAAACATAGCGCCCAGCCGTAAATCTCCAATCTTAATCCAGTGTCGATATCTGCATCCATGCCTTTATTTATCAGCATTTTACTAATTTTTATTGCATTAAAGCTATTTTTAGTGATTTCTTTAGCTAATGACACAGAATGCTCTAAAAGTTTATTGTTAAGGATTTTTGAGAGAGCCATATTTTTTTCCTTCTCACTCTTTTGATCTAGAGATGAATCTAATTGTGATTTATCCTCATTGGTAAGTGAAACAACCTTATTGACAAGGCCTATGCTTTCAGCTTCTTGAGCAGAGATCATCTTTCCTGTAAAAATCATTTCTTTGGCCTTTGCCGGACCTATTATTCTCAACAATCGTTGGGTCCCTCCCCATCCCGGTGGAATTCCGATTGTAACTTCAGGTTGTCCCATTTTCGCATTTTCAGAAGCTATCCTTAGATCACAGACTAAAGCAAGTTCGCAGCCCCCACCAAGAGCAAAACCATTTATAGCAGCAATTACAGGTTTTTCCATTTTTTCAATCTTGTTTAACATAGATTGGGCAGAGGACGCGTATTTTTCAGCAGTAACAGCATCGATATCGACCATATACGAAATATCGGCTCCAGCACAAAAAGATCGTTCACCTGAACCAGTAATAATCAATACCTTTATTCCCTGATCAACAGAAATTAAATCTATTGCTCGAGATAATTCGGATATAACATCTAAATTCATTGCATTGAGTGCTTCGGGTCTATGTATTTTTAAAACAGCAACATCATTCTGTAGGTCTATTTGCACGTACTTCATAGAAGACATAATCAAATTTCAACTATTCTTTAAATTAAATCTTATTAGGAAATAGTTAATTATCAGTGGTGTCAAAAGTATCTTTTTGTAATTTCCATAAAAGCTCAAAAAGATTAACATAACTTTCAGGATTGGGTTCGTTTGGATTTACATTATTTTTCCTCATATCTATTACAACCTTTTTCAAGGTATCAAAAACAAATGTATCTTGTATCATTTTAATAAAAAGATCTTTTTCGAACGGTTTTTGAAGGATTTCTATGAAACATTTCAAGCTTTCCATGTATTCGTTAAAAATTTTTTGAGGCCATGCAGAAGCAAATATTATTCTTTGATCTCTATTTAAACGCAATACTTCTTTTGCTACATATAAACCATTTTTAGTAGACAGAGAAGTATCTTTTTTTGGCGGTAGATCATAATCTAATACAATTAAATCAAAACTATTGAGATTAGCAGAATTTTGCTTTAGTGATTTGTGATATTCATAAAGGCCATCTTCAACAGTCCTGGCAATAACACAATCACAATCAAATTCTTTAAGCCAAATAGAATACAAATAGCATATATCAGCATCGTCTTCAATAATCAAAACATTCATAAATTAAATAAAAATAACAAATAGAAAAATTTTCTGATAAATGTATTAAAACCTAAGTAGTATGCTCTTTCTTAATAATTTTTACAATTGAGTCTAATAGAATGGGTTTATATATGAACTGATCGTACTGTATACCCTTATCGAAGAACACATCTATTGCGTCTTTATTTATTTTGTTAGATGTTATAAAATAGCCTTTGATATCATTATCGCGTTTTTTCAATTCATCATAAAGATCAAACCCATCAAAACCTCCAATATCTATACCTAAAAAAACCAAAGAATATTTACCAGAGACGAAATGTTCAGTAGCATTTAGGGGATCTCCATAATAATCTAAATCATAGCCTAACTCTTGAATTCTATTTTTAATTAGGTGTAGGTTTTCTGAAGACTCGTCTATAAGTAATATTCTATTATTATATAAGGTATTTCCTATGGGTTGAGAAGACGGTTTATGATCCGATATAGGGAGCTCTATGATAAACTCCAAGCCTATGTCAGGGGATCTATTTTTTATATCGATAGTTCCACCATGAATATCAAATAGTTTTTTAGAAATAAACAAGCCTAAACCAGTTCCTCCAATCGATTTTGTGAAAAATTTTGTAAATAGCTGATTGAGATCTTTTATTTGCATCAGATGCCCTTCATCTTCAATAGTTATAGTAACACGGGAGGCATTTTTTTGAGACAAACTAACTATTATTTCCTGACCGTGATTATTTTTTGTGAAAAAATATGAATTATTTAACAAATTGTCAAATGCTTGTGAAATTAGAGATTTATCGGCTTCAATTAATAAACCGGGCTTGCCACAATAAATGAATTTAATACCAACTGATTCTCTAACAGATATGTCCTGATATTCACCAATAAGATCAGATAAAATTTTGTCAATGTCAAAAAATTCTTTGTTAATCCTTATTGAATTTGTTTCAATTCTAGAAATATCCAATATATCATTTGCGATGTCTCTTAGCTTTTCCCCATTTCTAATTATTATATCAATATATTCCAGTATGGCCGAATCTTTTATTTTTGACTTTAATATTTTAGAAAATCCTATTATGGGTAAAATAGGATTCCGTAATTGATGAGAGGCGATATCTATAAAATCTTGCTGGAATATATTGCGTTTTTCCAATGATTTGTTTTTTTCTATAGCATACCATAGGAAATCATATACAATTGAGAAAAAACAGACCAATTCATTAAAAATAATGTTATACAAATTACAATTAAATGTTTTTTTAGATTCATCATAATTTATTTTAAAAAGATACATTATTTTTTTGTTGATGGTGATTGTTATCAAATTTTCTTGCTGTTCCGAAAAAGATGAAATATTATTAACATAGACACTACTAATTGGTGAAAATAAGTCACAGATTGAATCAAATTGATTATCATCACATACTGCCAAGATACGAACGTTAGAAAAACTTTTTTTAGAAATCAATTTCAATGAATTGTGAAATGAACTATTTTTTAGGAATAGAAAAGAGGAAAAAGAGTTAAGATAAATATCTATGAATTTTGGTTCCGAGTTTTCAAATAAAGTATCAAAATTATGAAAATTGACGCTATCTATAATAATAGACATTCGCTATTCAGCGTATTTTTTTTTCTTATATACATCATCCAACATTACATCTAAATCATCTTCAAATTTCTTCAAAATCCTCCTTAAACTTTGTTCCAATTCTTTTACACGTTTTTCTGTTTCTAGTTTAAAGATATCTCTAGAAATGGAGGAATATACGTGAAAATGACCCCCTTCTTTTAGGGTTCTACTTTCCTTTACGCAGATTCCCAAGCCAGTTAGTTTTTGCAATGATCTGAAAACAGTGCTTTTATCCCTGTTTACAGCTTTGGATAAGTCCTCCAAAGTCATTTGTTTATCGTTATATTTAATCAATGTGAGTAACAAATCCATATCCAATGGAGACAAATCATATATGTAAATAAATAGATCTTTTAGAGTTGCACTCATTCTAGTTATTGCATTTATTGATGAAGACGGCATTTACACTATACGCTACGTTTTCATGTTATTTAAAATTATCTACAAAAACATAAGAAAAATTAATAACAATCAAAAATATTATTTTTATATAAAATTTTTAGTATCAATTTTTTTGTTTGATGGTTTAGTTAAATAAATTATAAAAGGGAATTGAGATCAAGCACCAGCCATGCCATTTCTCAATTCAACTCCACGGTGGTCTTCAGATTCTGAGGCGGCTTTATGCATTTCCGATACAGCACACCCCATTTGAGCCTCAGACTTTCCTTTTCTCATTATACCACGATAGAGACCAGCTTCCAAAGTTTGACCGTGTTCTTTTTCCCACTCTTCCACAGGAATACTATATTTCTTTTGTATTCTATCCCTATACCATTCAGGAATTACATTAAAGGCACAAAATGGTACAATACGCAAATCAGGAGTCAGGTAATGGATATCGCATCTTTGCAGCCTTTCCAAATCTTCGTTATATTTGTCTTGGAAATGCATCATTCCTAGGAATAATGATCTTACATGCCATGAACCTACTGAATCAAAATTTTGTTTAAGCAGAATACTAGAAAACATCCTGCCCAAGTCCAATCCATGAGGCTGCTTTGATCTGTCAACAAATTGATTTAATTTTCTTATTACTTCCAACATTGTCCAATATCTATTAGATCCGGATTTAATCTCATCAGTTTTTTCTTCAAAGTATTCTAATAACCCTTTAATATCGACAAATGATGTAAGTGGCATCAGTTTCTTAGTTTGGGTATCTTCAAATACATATGTTCCTGCACCGCATGCAAAATGGATAGATAACTCATATTTTGGTTTTTTGCTAAATGCCTCTATAACATTGGTCATAGGCATACATGATGGAACCGGAAACCAACCATCTTTTGATATTTCACCATTGGTTTGTTCTTCAATTCTCTCGATACAATCAGGAATAGTAATTCTGTACTTTTCTCTTTCCTTTTTGCCCATTCTACCAGTTAACGACACAGGTTGGAAGTTTACCGCATGAACAACATCCATGTTCTTTTGTGCAAAGCGTATGATTCCACCCAATTCATGATCATTAATAGATTTAATAACCGTGGGTACAAATACGACAGTCATCCCACATTTTCTTGCAGATTCCAAAGTAGATGGAACCTCCCAGTGGTTTTTAGGATTAGTTCTTGGGGTTACACCATCAAAAGACAAATAGAGGTTGCTTACACCAGCCATTCTAATTTGCCTCATGGTCTCCGGAGAGAGCGCTAACTTTATCCCATTAGTATTGAGTTGGACATGATCTACACCTTCCTCTTTCATGATTTTAATTAATGCAGTCAAGTCATCCCTTAGCATAGGTTCACCACCTGTAATTTGAATTGAATTACCGGCAATTGGTCTCTCTGATTTTAAAGTCTTCATCATTGCACGAACTTGTTCATGGTTAGGTTCATATAGGTAAGCACCCTCTAAGCCCTTTTTTACATAAAAGAAACAATACCAACATGTGAGATCACATCTATTGGTTACAATTATGTTTGCCAATCCAGAATGAGAAAGATGATTTGTGCATAGACCACAATTAGTAGGACAGGCACATTTGTCTACCATGACATTTGGAGATTGGGCTCCTTTTCCATCCATCCAATAAGTGCTAAACTTTTTATACATCTCATAGGAACCAAAGTATAATTCTTCACATTCTCCATGACTAGGACAGGTTTTTGTCATGAATACCTTACCCTCCCGCTCAAACACTTCAGCATCCAGAATCATATTACAATCCGGGCAGATGCTCTGAGTGTAGCGTATTGTGCGTTTAGAACCAACAGTTTTACTAGTTAAATTAGAAATATGTATTAGATCCATATATAGGCCTATTTTCTTTAATATTTTTCCTTTATAAACATGATCTGACAAATACTACGGTGTATAGTCAGTAAACAAAAAGGAAAGATAGATTTAATATCTTTGCTTAAATTATTCACATAAAAGAATGGAAATTAGCGACAAGGCAAAAAAATCGATGGAAAGCCTTGGATTAACAAATTATGAGATAAGGGTTTATACAGCATTATTATCTACCGGGGCAACTACTGCTGCAGAAATCAGCAGGAGATCGGGTGTGCCTTATTCAAAGATATATGATGTTTTAAACAGCTTATATGTAAGAGGGTGGACTTATTCAGATAATTTAAGGCCTCAGAATTTCTTTCCTAAATCCCCTTCTACTGCTGTAGAGGCAATGATGGTAGAAATGGAAAACAGCATTAGGAATAACAGAAACACCATAATAAATGAATTGATGCCCATATATGAGAAAACGGGTTTAAAAGAAAAACCAGACATATGGGTAGTAAGTGGACTTTATAACATAGCATCTAAAATTACCGAAATTATTCAATCCACCAAAGAAGAGCTTTTAATTGCAATTCCAAAAATTCCAGATACGGTTATTAAATCCATCCAACCATTTCTGCGAGAACTTTGTGAAAAAGGTGTGAAAATAATTATTCTAGTATCTGAGGAAACCAGCGCGGAAATAATAAAAACAATGTCAAGGGTTGCCGAAATAAGATTAAAAAATAGCATGTTTGGTGGGGGAGTAATAGGTGATTCAAAGCAAGTGTTAATTTTACTTGGTGAGGGCAAAAACGATAACAATGAAAATAACAACTATGACATAATTGCAATATGGGCAGAGCATATAGGATTAGCAAGTTTTGCAAAAGATTATTTTAAATACTTGTGGCAAGACGGAAAAAGGTTTGAAAAAACATAAATGAATAAAGTTTATTAGCAGAGAAGCATACAAACGGTCGGACAAACGATGAATTGAAATGCCCTGCTGATAAGATGAAGTAGATCTTGAGTAAGGAGTTTGTCCCTACATGTTAATAAACCTGTGTTATAAACGATAAATAAAAAAATGATAATAACGACCAATCCGTTAGGTTTACTTGAATAAACATCATATTGACCTTATAATGGACGTACATTACAGTTAACTTTTTCCTGCACATACCCAAAAAAATGAAATAGCATATTAGTTACCATATTAAAGAAGCTTTATAATAACGATAAAAAAATTAAAGATCAATTTACAACAACTATGAAGACAAATAGGTTAAAAGATTCAGAGAACAAAATAGCAATTACGCCTGAGGAACCAGACGATCTTTTTAATTTAAGAAGAGTGATAGAAATAGGAGACAACATAATTGCGGATACTACTAGAGTTATAAAACAAGAAAAAGAATTTGCTAGGCCAGATAAGGGAGAGAGAATCAAAGTAAAGATAAACTTAAGAATAGAAAAAATAAGCTTTGACAACACAATCGAGAGATTAAAAGTATCTGGAACAATAGTTACATCAAATAACGAAAGCATTCCAAAGGGATTATACCACTCTATTGGAGTAAAAATCAACGATACAATAATTTTAGAAAAATCAAGATGGACTGAGGATTATTTGAATTTGATAACAGGTTCGGTGTCAGAATTTAAATACATCTTGGTTTCGATGGATTCAGAAGAAACTTCTATTGCAAAACTAATTGGAACAAATTTAAAAATTATTCCAAATATATATTCCGGAAAAAGCGGAAAGAGATATTCGGCAAACCAAAAGAACGAAACCCATATTAAAAGTTATTTTGAAAACATCAAAAACTCTTTAGACGTTTATAAAGAAGAAATTGGGATAAAAATAATAATTTTTGGCCCCGGAGAGACAAAGAGAAAATTTCTCAATTACTTAAAAGAAAAAGAAGAATCATACAAAAACAAAGATCTTATGCTGACTGAGGGCATAGAAACCTCTGGCGAAGATGGGTTTTTTGTATTTCTAAGATCAGATGCAATGAAAGAGATTCTTGCAAATAGTAAAATCGCCATGGTCTCAACAATACTAGACAATGTGATGTATCAGATAAATAAAGGAGAGAAAAAATTTGCAATAGGAATAAATGAAATAAGATATGCAAATTCATTAAATGCCATAGATAAGATGGTCTACTCCGATAAAGTTTTTTTTGAGATGAAGGAAGATGAATTTATAAAAATGTTAAACGAAATTGAAAGTAAAAAAAATGTAAAAACTTTTGCAACAGATTCATCAACAGATATTGGAATGAGAGTTTCATCACTTGGAGGAATCATTGCTTTATTACGCTTTCAAATTAACTAACACTATTGTCATTCAATGGGTATTTTTATGCATCCAATCAAAATATTCTGATGAGACATCACTCATTTTAATGATAACTATTTCAGGAACATCATAAGGATGATTATTCTCTATTTCAGTCTTTAACTTTTCGGCAAGATCGGATGTAGTTTTAAAAAAAGCCAGAAACTCCGTTTCTTG
The DNA here is from genome assembly GCA_016782225.1 of Nitrososphaeraceae archaeon. Lineage (GTDB taxonomy): Archaea > Thermoproteota > Nitrososphaeria > Nitrososphaerales > Nitrososphaeraceae > Nitrosocosmicus. Next base: position 25,960 of record JADDOW010000100.1, on the reverse strand, counting down.
ATGCAGTTTAGAATTCCACATATAAATAGATTTTGTCGTCGTATAGTTTACGCATGCACAAACCCTTTTTTCCGCTATTAGGCTATTAGATAGAGCAATTAGCGATTTCTCATCAGAGAATGTTGAAATCAAAATTACACCATTTTGGGAGGACTCTTTATCAACCATACTCGTCATTATTTTTAAAAGACCCCTTTAAAAATATAAAGAATACACCATTAAAACAAAACCTACAAGAATGGAAAAAACTACATGCTTGTATTGCAATAACATATTCCACACAATCTAAACAGAATTTAGAAACTATTAGAAAATTCATGCGTGGTTCAGAATGAAATCTTACCATCAATTTCCGGATTTAAAATTTGGCCTTTGTACAATCAAACAGCCACAAGATATTTGAAGACTTTGGCTATTTTATTAACCGGTTTCCAAAGATATCTCATATAACACAACAATATACTGGCCATAGGGCCTGTTACCTAATATTGTACCTTTAAAAACAAGCATCAAAACAATACATTTGATATTGGAAATCAAAATATTAAATTATACTCGCCATAATAACAATAATCATAATTATAATTATAATAATGAATATGAATCAAAACGGCTTCTCATGAAGTAATGCAGACAAAAGAGCAGATCGCAGTTCCTTACCGTAAGAAGCCTGTTTGAAATATACAGCATTTTTGGTGTTATCGATAGATGACGATATTTCATCAACTCTAGGCATGGGATGTAAAATCGAAACATCAGATTTAGACCTTTTCAAAACATTCTCATCGATAGTATACAATCCCTGAATTTTTTTGTATTCCTGCAAATCAGGAAATCGTTCTCTCTGAATTCTAGTAACATACATAACATCTAATTCTTTTAGCAAGTCATCAGTTAGTTCGGTGTGATGAAACATCTTCACATTATTGGCAATATCATATATGGATTCATTTCTAATTCTTAACATTGATGGGGAAACTAGATGAATATTCACATCATAGTTAGATAATGCATATATTAGAGAATACACAGTACGACCATACTTTAAATCTCCAATGATACCAATAGACAAACCATCAACTCTTTTTTTTTCTTTAAATATGGTATAAACATCCAACATAGCTTGCGTAGGATGCTCCTCGCTTCCACTGCCACCGTTTATTACGGGTTTGTCTGAAATTTCACTTGCATATCTGCTCGAACCATCAGATGGGTGGCGTATTAAAACAACATCAGAATACAAAGATATTGTTTTTATGGTGTCAGCATAACTTTCGCCTTTCATAATAGACGAAGAATCTATATCCGATATACCTAATGACCTTCCGCCGATAGATGCCATAGCAGATTCAAAACTCAATCTTGTTCTTGTGCTATATTCATAAAAAATGTATCCAAGTATTAGACCTTTTGCAATCTCACCCCGCTCATTGGTTGTTAAAGTTTGTATTCTATCAGTAAGGTCAAAGAGATAAGTAAAATCATCAACAGTAAAATCCCTTATAGAAACAATACTCCGCTTAAAAAATTTATTATCAGTCATATATAATTAGACAATAAAAAAATGCTAAAATTTATGCTTTTTTGAATTTGGTAAAAGGATTACCCTGAAGCGCAACTACTAAATCCACACTCAATACACATATTACATCCCTCCGTGATTATCAGAATGTTTTTACATGTTGGGCATAACACTTTATTGTTTTCCTGTTCAAAATTAACATATATGTCAGATTGAGTGTTTCGGTGGTTAGTTTCAAAATTTGATGGTCCTAACTCGTTATTGGAATTAGGACCATCATTGTCATGTTTAACGTCATTGTTGTCCAAATAGTTTTTGAAAATGGGAGTGACTTGTTCAAGAACATAAGGCTCATGCATATTGTTGAAAATATAATTGCATAAGAATTTACTAGGTTTGACCAGAAATTTTTTCTCGCGTTCACTACCAGTAATATGCAACACTTGTTCATTTCTTGAGCCATCTCTATAGATAGTAACCCCTTTTAAACCAAATTCATGAGCAAGTAAATATGCACACTTTACATCTTCAACTGTGGCATCTGCAGGCATGTTTATTGTTTTAGCAATTGCATTGCCAATCCATTTTTGCCATACCGCTTGAGCCATCAAATGCTCAGTCCAGTGGACATCAATAGCAGTAACAAAAATATTTTGTATCCAGTCCGGGATTTCATCAAGTCCGCGTACAGAACCATAGTTATTAGCAATCTTTAACAAAATTTCATCATTGTATAGCCCATGTTCCTTTAATACATTTTCAAAAATTTTACTAGTGTAAAAGAATCTACCCACTGTAACGCGCTTTTCAAACACCAAAGCGAAGACTGGCTCTACACCATTTGATACGTCTGCAATCATTGATAATGTGCCTGTAGGTGCAATGGTAGTAGTCCAAGAATTCCTAATACCATGATTTTTAATTTTTTCTATTAGAGAATCCCAATCAAAACTGTGCAGATCTTTAGGGATTTCATAGAACCCAGATATAGGAATAACCCCATTTTTGTAATCCGTTTCGTCAAATAATGGAAAAGGGCCCCTAGATTTGGAGATAACTATGCTTTCATCCATGCTAAAATATGATAGTGTTTCTGCAAGTTTGCTCATAAAATCATAACCCTCTTTGGAGTTATACGGGATATGTAACAGGAAAAGCAAATCAGCAATACCCATAATGCCTAACCCAATACGTCTAGTTAATTTTGTGTTTACATCAATCTCATCAACTGGATATTTATTGACATCTATAACATTGTCCAAAAACTTGGTAGCTACCCTAATAGATTGCTCATATCTCTGCCAGTCAAATTCATACATCCCATCTGCCTTCCTTTTTACAAATTTTGAAAGATTAATGGATCCCAAATTGCAAGACTCATATGGATACAATGATTGCTCCCCACATGGATTTGTTGCCCTAAGAGGACCACCTTTGGACTTTATCAATGGGTTGTATTTGTTTATATTGTCAAAGAATATAACACCTGGTTCGGCGCTTTTCCATGCGCTTAAGGCAATCAACTCCATTAATTGATGGGAATCAATATATTTTACATGTGCATTGGTTCTAGGGTTCCTTAAAGAATATTTGTGATCTCCTTTAGTTACCAATGATTTCCAAAAATCAGACCAAACTCCAACACTAACGTTAAAGTTCTCATATAATCCAGGTTTGGTCTTCATTGTAACGAATTTCTCAATATCCGGATGCCAAGTTTCCAAAATACCCATGTTTGCGCCACGTCTTTTTCCACCTTGTTTGACTACATCAGTTACCGTATCAATGATTTGCATAAAGGATGCAGGTCCTGATGCAACACCACTGGTTGAAGCAACAATATCACCTTCGGGCCTTAAAGTAGAATAATTGATTCCAACGCCACCACCTGATTTAAAAATCATTGCAGCATCAGTAGATGATTTCATTATGGAGTACATATCATCAGGCATATCAAGAACAAAACAAGCAGACAATTGTCCCAATCTAGCTCCCGAGTTCATAAGGGTAGGCGTATTTGGAAGAAACTCCCCTGAAACCATCAAATTATAATATTCAAAAATTTTATTGCCATAATTAGCCAATCTCCCTTCGGCTATCATTCGCAGTAACTCTTTAAAGCTTATTTTCATTCTACCAATTTTTGCTTCATTAACATAAGTTCTAATCAGAGATTCAAAATGGAATTTGTTTAAATAATAACTCCCAATTTTAAGTTTATAGTCAAAATCATCCAGTTTCTCGTAATATTTTTCTGCCTCACTTAAAGGTTGTTTATAACTACCATTCAAATCAAAAATAGAAGCATCATTAACTATATCTGGAATAGAAACCAGGATTGCAACACGCTCAAAAAGTTGTTTTGGCCCTTCGATAATTTCGTTATTGTTATCTCGAAGCAAATAACGTGAGGATAAGACTCTAAGCGAATTGATATCTAACGATTTATCTACTTCATCAAGATCCCTTTTATTTAATATCTTCATTTTCATTTCCCTTAACTTTCGCCTTTCATGTCGGTATAATATGTAAGCTTTAGCAGTTTCAGCCAAACCTTCCTCTATCAAAATCGATTCAACCATGTCTTGAACGTCCTCAACGCTTAAGGCATGATCTTTATTAGCAGATCCCACATATCCGCTTTTAACAATTTTATTGACTAGTTTTGTTGCGAGCTCTTCAGCTAGATTATGGTCAGGTTTGCCAGCGGCAACCAGTGCTTTATATATTGCATTTGATATTTTCGACTGCTCAAAGTTTACTATTGCTCCATTTCTTTTTTTAATATGTAAAATAGACTCATTTTTTGAATTGTGAAGATCAGTTTCTGCCATTCAGATATCAATACAATAATCATATCGCTTAATAAAAATATTTAATCAATTCATATAATGAAAATTCAGATAACAATACAATAATCATAATGTTTAATAAAAATATTTAATCAATTCATATAATGAAAATTTCCATTACAATATTTAGTTAGGTTAAAGTTGGTGGATTGTTAGACTTACATACAGAGCATATGCTGTTATCCAAAACTCGGGAACTACAAACACCACAGACAACCTGCTTATCAATTATATCAAAATAGGGAATAAAATCTACAGATTTGGACAATAAGTCAATTGCATCAATCAAAGACAGTGCGGTAGTATCCAATTTGACAGAAAAACCACCAGTCAACAAACCCCCTAAAAAAAGTAAGTTTCGAGATATAGAGTTTACTTTAAGATCATTTTTGGTAATGGTTAGACCCTGAGAATATGAACCAAAAGTATGGGACATCCTACCAAACTTTTCAGAATCTAGTTGAAGAAAGCGATTAGGGCTATTATCGTCAATTATTGAAATTCCAAAATGATCATAATTTTTTTTATCAAAATTGGAAATAACATCATTAGCAGTTTTGACAACTTTCTTAACTATTTCAATGCCTTCCTCATGGTTATCTGAATATCCCAATATATTGAAAATAGATTCATTTAAACCGGTTAAATTGATGAGTATGTTAGTGGAGCCTGATTGTGGGAACACAAGTGAATTGGATATGGCAGGCAGTAAACCCCTCCTAACGTTATCAAAGATCATGTCTTTTTTTGACACCATGGCATCTAACGAGGGTTTTAACAATAATGCCAACTTTGTCCTAAAATAAGTTTCATCTTTATTTGATTGATAGGCCAAATGGGGGAGGTTTAGCGAAAGAGAATGTAATGATATCACAGGCAAATTAGTACTGTTATTCATCTTAAAAACTCCCTTACTACTTCGAATAGATGTCTGTGATAAGGAAATCTTTCCACCAAGCCTTGTAATTTTAGCTATCATCTCTACAACTTTATTAGGAAGATGATTTGAAAATGAAACAAGTATTCCAAATTTTAAAATGGAAACCTTCTCCAAATACATCAGGTATCCATGTAAGATATTTAACAAAACTTCATCATTATCTTTTAGAGGTAAAACAATTGTAATAAATGGAGAATTAATTGAGTGAATAGAAAAAGAAGACTTTAACAAAGAATTTGCAAAAGTTAAAGGAATATCATTGTTTGAAGAAATACCATCAAATAATTTTAAAATGTTTTCAATCACTATTTCTTTTGAAACCTCCTTTTGAAAAATAGAAACTAAAAGAGGTAAAACTATATCTACATCATCTGGTTTCGAGATATGAGGTAAATAAGGAAACTGCACGTTTAGATGAATGCTTTTTTCCAGTATGTTTTCAATATCAATAAAAATAGTATCTGGGCATATTCCCCAATTTCCCAAATCATCTAGATGAATTTCACCATTAAAATGCATATCCAACACATCTTTAGGAAAAGTATTTCTCAAATAATCAGAAAAAACACTTTTTGAAATGTCAATAATTACATCATTAATGCCATTGTTTAGTACTCCAGTGTTATTATTTAGCTTTTTATTTAAATCATAGATAGGAATACCAATTCGAATCAGTTTATTCATTTGCTCCTCCAAACCATGCTCTAATAACACATTGTTAACACAGTTTCGTATTAGGCTAGACGTCAAATAAGAGGTTGGAGTCTTATATATCTTATTTTCAACTTCTTCTGTAATTTTTGTAGATTGTTCCAATGACATATTTGCTTCCCTTACCAAGCATTGTATTATTTTATGAGGATTGAACTCCTCAATGTTTTGGTTACTGGTTCTTACATACATTTTCCCGCTTTCAATAATGGATTTTTCTTCTATTTGTCGTGCTAAATTCAATACCAATTTCCCTAAATTAGTAATAGCATATCGTCTTTCTGCCTTATTTAGGCCTATTAATGACTGTCTTAACAACTTTCTTAAATGATAAGCAAATTTCCCAGACTCCTTTTTAGATCGGAACCCTGCTAATGATTTTAATTCGGAATAAGTTAAAGGCCCTTTGGAATTCAGAATACGTAAGATATCAATCCTATTAGGACTTGCCATTACTGAAAAAATCATTCTTACTCTTTTAGAGGTAGATTCCATAATACCTCGTTTAGTTTCCGACGTGGGCAGATACGTAATCCTCAATTATAAGATGCAGTTCAAGTATTGATATATAAATAAAACTGATAAAAAAAATACATTAGAAATTACTAGAACAGTGCAATCCTAATTTTCTAGTAAAACTTGCCCGCTGTTTATGATATCATCTTTTAAATTAATATGAGATCGTTTAGAAATTATAGATTCCGGCACCTCAGGTAATTTTTCTTTTGCTTCATCCTCAAGGCTATTTTGCACATCACTCAATATAGATAACGCATCCTGATCGATTACAGCACCAATTTTGCCTACATCAGTATTAATGCTGGAATTAATTAATACGTCACTGGATAAGGTATGAACTTGAGATATAACTTCAGTGGCAGATGGGACAGCTTTTGAAAGATCCTTTTGGATATCCATTAACATCTCTACGGTGGGATTAATTGTATCCATCATCATTGAAAATTCAGTTATAGTTGAAAATCGTATAGCAACGACTTCCAATGCTAAACTGACATTTTGTGTGTTTTTTCTTAATCTTCTCATGGCAGACAACTCATTTGCTATTACATTTGCTCGGGCATTATTTCCTAATTTTATATTCTGGGCAATTTTTGAACTAAAATTAGTATCCATTGCAGAAAACTTCGTATCTATTGATTTTAAATGCGAAATTTGGGCGTTTATCACGGATATAGCATTATTAACATCATAATAGAATTGACCGCTTTTTTCCATCTATTACACTGTCTTAAAGATATTTGTTAAAAACGAATGTTAAACTCTATAAACAAAAAAGAAGATTAATTTTAGCTTATTAGATTAGGCTTTTAGTTTTTCCAACACCAAGCCATGTTTTTCACTAAAATCAATTACCTTGATTGGAGTGCCCAATGGTAAATCATTTGGCGATGAGATTCCAGGCAAAAATCCGGAAACATTTAGTCCACATTCATCCAATTTAAAAACAACCCATGCAAAGGAATCAACATCTTCAAATCCTTCAGGAGATACAGATTGTATTGTATATGTAACCACTTTACCTGTACCTGTGTAGGACACTTGTTTAAATGAACTGGAAAAACATTTGTCACAATAATACATAGTTTCTAAAAGAAGATTGTTACATTTTATGCATTGATTAACCAATATTTTGCCAGTTTTGGCATATTCTATAAATTGCTCTCTTGAGCTTTGTTTTTTCAAATTAACATTAGACAATTTAATCTTCCATACTCTTTATCATCATTTTATTTTTTTAAAAATATGAACAGCAGCACTGGCTCCCGTTGCACCAAAATTATGAGTCATTGCTATTTCTGCATCTTTAACGGTTCTCTCACCAGCTTTGTTTGTAAACTGTTCGAACACTTCAACAACTTGTCCTACGCCTGTTGCACCGATTGGATGACCTTTAGATTTTAAACCACCAGATGGGTTCACAGGAATGTCGCCTTTTAATGTGGTGCGGTCTTCTCTAATTGCTTGAGCACCAGAGCCTTTGGGGAAAAATCCCAAATCTTCTATATCTATGAGCTCAGCTATAGTAAAGCAGTCATGAACTTCCACAAAGTCAATATCTTTAGGAGCGAGATTAGCCATTTTATAGGCTTGTTTAGCAGCCTCAATAGTGCTTGGGATAGTTGTAATATCTTTTCTTGATTGAACAGCTGCAGGTGACGCGCCTCTTCCAGATCCGATAACTTCAATATAAGGTTTCCCGCTTTTTTTTGCAAATTCTTCACTACATAATATAACAGCAGATGCACCATCGGAAAAAGGACAACAATCATAAAGTTTTAATGGAGACGCGACAACAGGTGAGCTTAATACATCATCTACAGTTATTTTTTTTCGAATATGTGCTTTAGGATTAAAAAATCCATTTTCGTGATTTTTTACAGCTATTTTTGCTAAATCTTCTTCAGTGGCTTTATATGTTGCAAGATATGCTCTAGCCATAGAGCCAAAAAGACCTGGAAATGAAGCTCCATTTCCACCCTCATAAAAATAATCAGAACAATAGGAAAACAATGTGGTACTTTCAGCAGTTCCTGTGTGAGTAATTTTTTCAACACCAAGAGCAATAACACAGTCATAGAACCCTGCAGCAATATTTGCATAGGCTTCCCTAAACATAACCGATCCAGATCCACATGCGGATTCAATAGTTAATCCAGGGACATCAGGTATCCCTAGGTTACTCATGATTACAGGAGCCATATGTACTTGATGGTCTGCAACACCAAAAACATTTGATATATATCCAGCCTTTATATCTCTTGGAGTTATTCCAGCCGAATCAATGGCATTCTTGGAAGCATTAAGAGATATTTCAATAATGCTTTCATTTAATCTGCCATATTTTGTACTACCAGCACCTAGTATACAGACCTTTTCAACCATGATTAATAAATGACTTTAGCATAATAAAAATGTAAAGTGTAATACAACAAATAAATAAGTTTATCGGTGTTGAATTTAATATGCATGTGTGCCATAATCAAACCAACTGACTTTCCATTTTAATTTAATATTGTGTTGCCATTCCGTTATAGAAAAGGACACCTAAATTTATTGGATTTAATTTTTGTTTATTTTCGATAAATTAAACTTATTCAATAACCATGATAGGGTTCTAAACGTCTTATTATAGTTTAGACAATCTAAACGCCATGAAATAGAAAACTGTACAAGTAATAAAACTACTGTCATGATTTGGATTTGAGGAATAATGTTTTTTAAGTCAAAATTTGTAAAAATCATTCATTATAAAAAAATAGCACGGATTAATTAGTTCAAATGATAAAATGGAGAAATACTTGTGTTTGCCTAATAGAAAACCAAGTAAAGACAAATTAACCGCATGAGAATCCAAAAAGAAAGGTAAACATTAAACCTTGTTATAATATCATGGTTTTATGATCTTTTTGGCACTATAAAACATACTGTTTAAAACATTCATCAAAATAAATTATAAAAAACCAAAGTCATGGATAAACAACTTCAAATAATAAAATTTTAAAAAACATTTATTTGTCTTAAATTGTATAAGTCTGCCCTTCTGTTTTTTAATAAAGGAAGATCGTTTCTAACTAAATCGATTCTACCAAGATCCAAATCAATTATCTCCACTCCCTCTCTGGTGCCCATATCGAGAATTACAATACCAAACGGGTCAACTATCAAACTATGGCCACAAAAAATATTGCCTACTTGGTTTGGGGCTATCAAATAAACACCATTTTCTATAGATCTAGCTTTACACATAGTCAACCAGTGATCCTCTTTCATTGTTCCCTGAACCCAACCAGAGGGAGCTACCAATGCATTTGATCCCTCAATAGCAAGCAACCTACTTAATTCTGGAAAACGTAAATCGTAACAAACCAAGACCCCCAGTTTACCTAATGGAGAATCAACAGGTGAAAAAAGTTTATTTCCAGCTAATAGTTTTTTTGATTCTTGAAAACCAAGAGCGTTATAAAGATGCAATTTTCTGTAGCATGACACCAAAGTTCCACTATTGTTTATAAATACTGCCGTATCGTAAACGCAATATTGATTGTCAAAACTATCATTGTTATCTGATGGTTTGGCGAATTCATCAGAATCCGCAGTTGAGCGTTCATATATTGTTCCTATGACATGAATATCATTTTCCTTAGCGCTTTTGCGCAATTCTGTAATAAAATCACCGTCAACTAGTTCAGAAATCGAAAACAATTCTTTAGTTGATTGAGAACTTGGAGAAAATGCCATCTGAAACTCAGGAAAACAAATTATCTGTGCTTTTTTCTTCCGAGCTTCCCTGATTTGCTCTAAAGAGAACTTTAGATTCTCATCTTTATTTACAGATGATTTCATCTGAACAATGGCAACTTCTACCACTTTTTTTCATTAGGTATTAGGACAATACCAGATATTAAAATATATTATTCATTTTAATCATGACAGGTAAAAGACGTATAGAGAAAATATTTAACTATTTTTAAACATAATACCAACAATGAACAATAAACTAAGCGGACTTCATGGTTGGGAAGAAATAGAAGGGAAACTATGCAAAGATTTTGAATTCAATAATTTTATTGAATCTTTTGGCTTTATTACAAAAATTGCACTTGAATCCGAAAAAATGGATCACCATCCCGACATCCTAATTTCATTCAATAAAGTGAATATAAAACTAATAACGCATGACACTAACCAAATTAGTGAAAAAGATACAGATCTAGCCAAAAAAATTGATGGGTTAAATGCACAAAAAATATAAAAAAATATAAATATAGTTGTAATGAATTTAAAAAAATTAAATGAATGTTGCGCATAGTTCCGCCGAAATCATTTCATTGGAACCTAAAATAAAATTTGTCGGGGTTTTAGAAGATGGCAACATAGAATCAAACCTAAATGATCCAGGTCAAACAATTGACAACAATATTGCAAAATTAAGTCTTATCCAAACTCCCCATATAGTGCAGATTGGAGAAAGGTTTTCAAAAGAATTGGGAAAACTAGAGTATATAGCTGTGGAATATGAAAAAATAAAGTTATTTGACTTACCGACAAAAGAAAAAATAATCACCTTTGCTACTGCAAAAGACATAGATAATGAGGTAATTGTAAAGACAATATCAAATCATATGTTAAATCCCGAAAAAGATAAAAAAGTACCAGGTGACAAAAACACCTCATTGAAAAGCAATTATAGCAATCCATGGAAAACATATATGCTAGATTATATTGGGTCAATGAAAGAATTTGCATTAAATTCTATTCGTTTCAACGAAAAAACAATAAAATCTTTTTGGAAAAACATTTATAGAGACTGATTATTCATGTATTGAATTCAGTAATGAAATAGTTACATATACCTATAACTCGAAAGTAACGCTTTTCCAATCAGGCAACAAGTAAAAATTTAAAGAATAATTCCCAAATAAAATTGAGTTTGCATTAGCATTACAGTCTAATTTAGGGCTTATCAAAGATAAGATAGGAAAACTGTTGTTTATTTTATTTGACATTTTTATAAGGTTATGTATTTCACATCCGCGTATTTTCGGTATTCTGGTGCTTGATTTTATTTGAACCAACCAAATGACATCATTTTTTATTGCGATGATATCAGAAGGGCCTCTACTTCCTTTAGAAAAATACACACTCCATTCCTTAGATTTCATACATAAACCAACTAAAAACTCCGCATCACGCCCAAATTTACTAAATGAATAGTACAGAAGAATCTATAGAAATAAAAACATATTAATTTCTTACTATACTAGCAAAATTGCACAATTGAATTCGCGTATGAATCCAATATATTTTTAACTCAAACAACATAAGAAAAAAAATGGTAAAAAGAGGCCTTTTTGTTGGCAGATTTCAACCACTACATAATGGTCATATAAATTCGATAAAATACTGTCTTGATAAGGTAGATGAATTAGTAATAGTTATTGGCAGCTCTGATAAAAGTTTTGAGTTTAAAAATCCTTTTACCGCAGGAGAGAGAATAGAAATCATAAGAGAAACCATCTGTAAGGAAATTAGGAAAGACATACTGCAAAACACTATTCTCATACCAGTTCCAGACGTTGGAGTACATAAATTATGGACACACACTATTGACTTATTGGTACCAAGATACAATGTGGTATTTACGAACGATCCGTTTACAACCATGTTATTTAATGAAAGAAGAATAGAAATAATCCATCCCGAAATAATCAATAGGGAAAAGCTTTCTGCAACTGAAGTCAGACATAGAATTTCAAATAATAGGAATTGGAAAGAATTGGTATCCGCTGAAACAGCAAAAATCATTGAGGAAATAAACGGAATTGAGAGAATAAAGGCAATACATAACATCAATCACCAAAATAAAAGGCAACAATAACAAAAATTTAATTTAAAAACAAATTATAAAACTATAATTGCTAATAATAGATGGATCAACTGGCGAAGGCGGAGGTCAAATACTTAGAAGTGCATTAACAATTTCAACTATCATTAAAAAGCCCATAAAAATAACAAACATCCGAACAAAAAGAAACAGTCCGGGCTTAAGACACCAGCATGTTACAACAATAAAACTCCTGTCAAAATTATTTGATATCCATATCGAAAATGCAGAATTAGGAGCAGAGTGGATAAATATATCATTTGATAAAAACAGTGAAAACAATGATGAGATAAATAAAGACACATACAATATTGATATTGGGACTGCAGGAAGCATCCCATTATTACTTCAAACAATAATTCCAAGTATCGCAATTTCCCAAAAGAACATTCTGATTCAGTTGACAGGGGGAACCGATGTAAAGTTTAGCCCCACAATTGATTACATAAAATATGTGATGAGGGAAGCATTCAACAGGATAGGAATCCTATTTGATGTAAATATAATAAAAAGGGGATTTTATCCAAATGGTAAAGGGATTGTTAATATAGAAATCCAAAAGGCAAAGAATCTAAAATCAGTTGACTTTTGCAATTTCAGGGAGACAAACCCACATATTATAAGTATTGTAGGCAGGCTACCAAAGCATGTAAACGACAGGCAAATCAGTAGTGCTTTGTCGAATTTGGAGAAAAACGGAATAAAGTGTGAAAAATATAAGTCATCAATAGAAAACTCTGAGAGCGCAGGATCGTCTATTTTGGTATATAGCATATCTGAATCCGGAATTTATTTGGGAGCTGATTCAATAGGTGAAAAAAATTTAAAAGCCGAAACAATAGGATATAATGTCTCAAAAAAGTATATTGAGGAGTTTAAATTTCGGGCATGCATAGACAAGCATTTGGCAGACATGTTGGTATTGCCACTAAGTTTTGTTAACGAAAAATCAAGGTACAAGATATCAAGTATTTCAAAGCACCTTTTAACAAATTTGGAGATAATCAAAAAAATAAATGGCATGGAATACCAAATAGAGAAAATTGCAGAAAATGAATTCATCATAACAATAAAAGGTTCTGAGATCATTTAAAAAATTTTTTTGTTTCCCCTAGTGTAACCATGTCTACGGAGTCGACTTTTACCACCATTGGCAGGTTAGAAACAACCTTGCCTATAGAAAGGCAATTGCGATGTGATAGCGTTTTTACTAAAGACTTTATTGTGGAATTGTCAAGCAAAGAAACTTTGGATATTTTTTCCAAATCAGCATCGTTTGTAAAGTTAAATAAAAAGATATTGTCAACTTGCCTATAAATGGTATCGTTAAGTGCGTCAGGCTGATTAGTGATGAACGTGGTGTAAATTCCAAAATGCCTCATACGGGTTATCAAATCTTCCCAATAGGTATCGCGAATATATAAATGGGCTTCTTCGGCAAAAATAAATATTGGCGGAATTAATGATTTTTCCATTAAATCAATCAATTTATTCATTACAACCTCAACAATCATACGCCTTACAACAGGAGAAACCCTACTCATATTGATTATCATTCCGGCTCCTTTTCTTTTCGTTTTTATTAATTCTTCGAATTGAAAACCCTTCTCATTGGTATGGTTAAGAGAAAAAAGATGAGATGAATCGATAATATGATATCTAGATAACAGAGCATCTCGTACCAACTCATTTATGTTCCATGTACTAAATGCATGTCCAAGCTCATCTAATCCCAACATCTTTTTATTTTCAAGCGAGTCCCATATTCTAAAAAACTCCCTCAAGGAAGCCGCAGGCATATCAAGAGCATTTCTTAACATATTTGAAATGGACGGTTTACCACAATATCGTAAATCAAATTTCAGCTCCTTTCCTGGTTCCAACAAAAGTAACTTATCGTTAATGGATGATGCTCCCCCGTTATTGTTGAACAATAACCCGCTGTATTCATTGTTTAAATCAAAGACAATAACGTACGCACCGTATTGAATTAAAGACTTTATGAGAATTTTTGAGAGATGGGATTTGCCGGTCTCCTTTTTTCCAGTAATTATATTTAACTTACCATCCAGGTCTTCAGCATAGATCTCAAAAACCTGATCTTCAGTTCCGGATTTGCCAATAGGTATAGGATACTGCAAATCTCTTTTTGTCAAAGATTTAATCTCGTTGTAATTAATTTTGATGATTTTTGAATATACACGGGAGGGCACCCAATCCACATCAGCAGACAGGCTATCAAATTTATCGATAGATCCCCTGATTTTTGTTCTAAAAAGCCTTACGTCTCGGATTATTTGAGAAAGATTGTTGATTTCTAGCGGATCAAAGATGTTTTCAGAGCTGTATTTACCAATAACCTCATCTTTAATTATTTCATCTGCTAGTGATTGGGATGAAAGATACTCCTCATCATAAATTTGGACTAATAGTTTTTTATTTAAATTGAAATCTTCAATGATAAAATAATCACCTTTATTTGCAAAATCGTTAGTTACGGCAAGCAATATTATCTCATCTCCGCTTTTTGAGAGGATCTTCATTTCTAAATGGATCCTAAAATTGAATTTCGTATGTTTTCATGATAAACTTCCTTAATGAAATAGTTTGACTTTATAAAACCCTGTATACTAGACAAATCAGTATTTGAAAAAGTCGAAACATGATGAGACAACTGTAATGTACTGGGATAACCATTTGTGATAAATTCGTTATAGAGCAAAGTACCTAGTAGATTAGTAACATCATTATCAAACGCCACCACATCCGCCCTTAAGATATTGGCATATTTACCATCATCAAACTTTACCAAAATGTGTTCTCCATATATTTTCCTAATCAAACTTGTAATAACTAGATCAATGTTAATGAAAGAAGGGTTTTTTGATTTTAATAGAGGATAAGAGAAATATTTCAACACCTTAATCTTAGTGTTCTTGCTAATCCCGATTATGGAGTTTTTGTTGATGACAGAATTCTCAAATACCCTCAAAATAGAATAAAATTGATTTTCAAATATCGAATATTTAAGAGAGCCATCTATAAGAATGATTGAATTTGTGACTAGTTTGGATAACCAAAATTGGATGTATCGCTCAAGGTTGATTCTAAGAAACTTTTTTGCGTAATCATCATTAAATAACGTCAGTTTTAGTATGTTATGATCTATTCGGAAATTTTTTAATGTTTCCTCATTTAAGTAAAATAAAAAGGGACCAACTTTAAGGTGGTTCAAAGGCCGTCCCTTAAAAGAGATACAAATACAACCTTTTATTGCATATAGGCCCCCATCCTCTACTTCAGCAACTTTAATACAACTTGAATCAATACCAAAAACAAACTTATCTACTTTAACAGTGTCAATATCATTAACTTTCACATGATCGTATTTTTCAGAACGCATTCCCCAATTTTGAATAGGTATCCCATCATCGTCGTTTACAAAAACCAATTTTTTGCTCTCTAACAATTTTTTATAGTCTTTACAAAAAAAGGAATTAGTAAAATTGTTAATTAGTGATTTTTTCATGTTAGTTATATTTGATTCGAGCTCTTGATAATTTAATTGATTATTCATCTTGTTCAACAACAGCAGACTGGTTAATAAATGTTGTTCATCTTGTTCATGATGAACAGCAATAACTTTATCAAAGAGAAATCCCAATATAAAGACTGATGAATGAGGCAATGTCAAAGCTTTCCGTAGAGGCAAAAATAAAACTAAAATATAAAGAGTGGGAAGTCGAAATCACGTGTACAGAAGACAAAGTAAAACAGGTTGTAGAGAATGTACTTTCTGGAATAGATATTGCCTCACTCTCAAACTCAAACACAAACGACGAGATTGAAAAATTAAAAGATGAAATAGGTTACATAAAATCCAAATTTGAAACAAACAACAATGCATACAACAACAATCAAAGAAAAAACAGCAGCATTTCATTAAAAGAATTAGCTAAAAACGGTAACACATGTAGAAGCCTAATAGAAAAAATATTTTATGAAAAGTATTTTGAAAGCGAAAGATCACTGGGTGAAGTACATGATGAAATATCAGCAATGGGATATAACTACGATAGGACAGCTGTATCACACTCCTTAACAGACATGGTTAGAGAAGGAATCCTAACTAGAGTGGGAACACTCAGAAATTACAGATATATCCAGAAAAAGCCATTGTTTGAGAAACAATAAACTATTTTGTACTGATTTTTTTTGTTATAATATTATTTAGCCAACTAATGCCCACAGTAGTAATTCCATAGACTACCAATTCTAACTGGTTTTCTTTATTAACGCTTCTAGACACATAACCAGCTTTAACCAATTCGGATAACCTGGAGCTTATGGATTTTGGATTCAAATTTGTCGAGGACTGAATGTCAGAAATACGGTAGGATTTATCAGAAATCTTTCCTAATTCAAACGCAATTTTTGATCCCAAAAGGTATAGCATAACTATTTCCTTATCGGAAAATTTTTTGTTTTGGATTTCTACACTATCCGGTAAAATTTTAGGCCCTTCGGGAGTAATTTTGATTATAGGAGAGTATATGTTTATCAACTCTGGTATAGAATAATTTAAGGAAATTCTTCTAGCCAAATCTATTTCAGGTATATTCTTAGAGAGAAAATTCATGACAGAAATAGTAACGTTTTCCGGTTCACCATTAAATTGCACCTTTATATCACCAAATTGAATGGACACGTTAATAGTTTCATGTTTGATTGAATCTTTTGAGGTCATCGGAAATATTCAATAAACCCATAAATACACAAAACTTATGAATGTATATTTATTAATTTGTATCCGATATCATAGTTATTGTCAAAATCAAAAGAATCATGATGAAAAGTACATTAATGGATAAAATATCAAACCAATTTGAAGGACAAATTGCAAGAAATGTATAATAACATTGATAAAAAGGATAAAAAAAATAATTTTATTAAAACAGGATTTACAACTTTATTAAAGCCGTTTGAGGAATCCATAAAGGATGTTGAAAAGATTACAAAATCTTTTGGATTAGCCATCCGAATGCATAATGAAATAGTTAGAAAATACCAATCCGACACTAATGAACCGCAGATAAATCATTCACTAAGGGTTGCCTTAATTTTATCTGAAGAAATAAAAATGAATGAAACAGATTTGATTTGTTCGGCCCTACTTCACGATATTTTTGATAAAGAGGAGCCATCTCAAGAAATTAAAGATTACATTAAACTTGAAATTGGTGAAAAAATCTATAAGACAGTTTCATTTTTTGTCAAAAAGACAAAAAAAAATGATGAATCATCAATAGAAAAACAAATTTCGAAAATAAAACAAGCAGATAACCATACCAAATGCATAGTTTTAGCAGAGAGATTAGACGACCTCAGATCATTAAAGAATTCACGAAGAAAAGACAAAATCTCCAGGTTTAAAGATGAAACCCAGGAATTTTTTGTGCCGTTGGCAGAGAAAACTAATGAGAAAATTTTACTAAAACTAATAATAGCACTGTATGAATTAAAATAATCATTTTATGCAATTTCCATTGTTTTTTTTATGGCCATTCCAATGGCTAACACATCCAAAAATAAAATGTCCAGTGCATCCGCAAATAATACATCTCTTTTTTATTTCATTCACCATTTACTATCAATGAAACATTACAGGAATTTATATTCAACTAAAAAAAACACTATCTTCTTGGGCTAGTTACTCCAGTTACAATATAATTTACCGAATCTGCGATATAGCAGGCATGATCTGAAATTCGCTCCAAATATTTCAATATCAAAGCAGACGAAATGTTGCATCTGTTATCGGAGTATAAATTATCTTGGTTTGTAATTTTAGTACATTCCCTCACGCTTTTTTTGTACAAGATATCAACAACATCCTCCATTTCATATATCTTATTTGACATAGAGTTATCAAGCAAACGAAGAGCAGATACACTTGTTTTCATCATCTCTAAAACAATCCCAGACATATGAATAATTGAAGACTTGTCACACAGTTTTAGCGGTCCTAAAGTTTCTAGCACAGTAATAATATCATATGCGTACCGGCCAAACCTGGAAAAACCATATGATATTTCCATGCAGGATTTTATGTATCGCAGATCGGTGGCAACAGGCTGGAATCTAGCAATTAGCTCGATAGTCAGTACTGAAACCTCATCTTGAAGAAAACGCAATTTAGAGGATGACTCAAATATTTCTTTTGTTGTTTCCATATTATCTTCCTTATAGGATGCAATAGATTTGATTACGGTATTTTCAGCAAGGATAGCCATATCAAAAATGATATTGCTTAACCTGTTTAGGCCTAAATCAATTAAGCGGGTCAATGTATTTGTAAAACATCATAAAAGAAAAAAGAAGTGATCATTAGCCAAACTTACCTGAGATATATCTTTCGGTCAACTCTTTAACGGGGTTTCTAAAGATCTGAGCGGTTTGACCAAATTCCACCAACTCCCCAAGGTACATAAAGGCGGTGTAGTCTGAAACCCTTGCTGCTTGTTGCATGTTATGGGTCACAATTATTACGGTAAGATTTTTTTTAAGATCACTTATCAACTCCTCTATTTTGGAGGATGCAAGTGGGTCGAGTGCAGATGTGGGCTCATCCATCAAAAGAATTTCAGGTTGCATTGCCAGTGCCCTTGCTATACAAAGTCGTTGTTGCTGGCCACCTGACAAACTTATTCCAGGCTTGTCAAGATCGTTTTTAACTTCATTCCAAAGTCCAGCACCCTCAAGACTTTCCTGAACTATATCCTTTATTAGAGACTTGTTCTTTATGCCATTAAGCTTTAGGCCTGATGCTACATTGTCAAAAATACTCATGGTAGGAAAAGGATTTGGTTTTTGGAATACCATGCCCATTCGGCGTTTGATGATAACAGGATCAGAACCTTTATCATAAATATCAAAATCATCTAAAATTACCTTTCCTTTCACAGAAGCGTTAGGAGTCATCTCATGCATTCTGTTTATGCATCTTAACAGTGTTGTTTTTCCACACCCCGAAGGACCAATTAAAGCAGTTACACAGTTTTGTTTAAATTCAATATCAATATTTTTTAATGCAAGTTTTGTACCAAACCAAGCATTTAACGAAGAAATAGAAAGCTTGGATTTGTCACTACTGCCTGAAACAGAGGAACCATTTTTAGAAGAAGGTAAAGAATAAGATTTAGTATCAGGTTTTCTATTATTTGAAGATTTTAAAATATTAAACAACAAAATCACCTATAATACATCTATTGTAGAATTAATATAATATATGTTATCTATATGAAATAAATAGATCTATATAGGTCTATAATCACGTCGAAGATTTACCTGAAACCCCTTTTTTGAGATATCATTCTCAATACTATGCTTAAAGACAAAATAATCAATATGAGTAGTAATGCAGCTCCCCATCCTTGCTCATGTGCCGATGGATATGGCTGTGAGGCTAGTCTCCAGATTCTCAAAGGCAATGCATCAACAGGTGAGTTAAAACCACTAAAAAATAGACTAGTGCCTAAAATAGTCATTATCAATGGTGCCGTTTCACCAGCAATTCTGGATATCGCCAAAACAATACCGGTAATTATACCGCTTTTAGAACCTTTTACAACGATATGCCAAACAACCTTCCATTTAGAAATACCAAGCGCATAAGCGGCTTCCCTTAATGAATTTGGAATGAGCTTTAATGTCTCCTCAGAAACCCTAGCAACTATTGGTATCATTATAACGGATAAAACAAATGCTCCAGCAATAATTGAAAATGAACCCAATGTCAAGACTATTGTAATATATCCAACTATTCCTATAACAACAGAAGGGATACCAGTCATCACATCGTTAAATAATCTAAGAAAATATGCAAATCGTCTGCTAGAGGAAGAATATTCTGAAAGATAAACCCCTACCAAAACTCCAACTGGCGCTCCAATCATTGTAGCAAACCCAATAATCATAAGAGTTCCCTGAATGGCAGGCCCGATTCCTCCATCACTGGCGCCCATTGCACCGGGTGGGAGAATCAGAAAATCAAGGCTAAAAGCAGCAGTACCGTTTCTAAAGACATCTACTAAAATACTTACAAGGGGTATGATCGCGATAACTACAAAACTAAATAATAAAACGGTAATTAAATTGTTCACAATTTTCCTTTTTCTAGAGTTTTTTACAACGTACTCTTGAACTACAGATTTATGATTTGTATTATCTCTATTGTTATTTTTATTATCCTTATCCATCTTATTCCCTCAGATTAGAATTTGATTTTGTTACTTTTGAAACTATAAAAATTGAGATCACATTAATAAAAAGAGTCATCATAAACAACACCAGTCCCAGACCAATTAACGCCGATAGATGGAAATCACCTGACGCTTCATTGAATTCATTTGCAATAATACTGGACAAGGTTTGGCTAGGAGAAAATAACGAGGTTGGAATTGCAGATAGGCCAACTGCATTGCCTATAATCATTGTTACTAGAATTGTTTCGCCAATAGCCCTGCCCAAACCTAAAAAGGACGCTCCCAATAAACCAGATTTCCCGTAAGGAAGAATTGCCGTTTTAACCATCTCCCAGCGTGTTGCGCCAAGCGCATAAGCAGCTTCCTTTTGAGAATGAGGAACTGCTTTGATGACTTCCCGAGAGACAGCAGATATTATAGGAATAATCATGATGGCAAGCACTATGCCTGCAGTAAACACGTCAAGTCCGAAAGGAGTTCTTGCAAAAATGTATAAATTATCACCAAATGTGTTATGGAGAGGCAATTCAACATAATCTCTTATCCAAAATCGAAATACAAATAACGCCCATAATCCGTATATAATACTTGGGACTGCAGCAAGTAATTCTACTATAAATGATAAAACAGTGCCAATTTTGCCCGACACCATTTCATTAACAAAAATTGCAATTCCTATGCTAATTGGAACAGCAATAGCCATTGCAATTGAAGAACTAATTAACGTACCAATGATATAAGGCAGCGCACCAAATGATTCTCGGCCTTCTACAGAATTCCAGTCAGTACCAGTAATAAAATTTACACCTTCTTTTAAAAAAATTGGAATGGAGCCTTCACTTAATGCATAAAAAACCAGGACAACCATAAATAAAGCATAAACTGATGCTCCAAACACAAGAGCCTTAAAAAATTTATCACCAGTGTTAAATTTATTAGATTTTGATCTGATTAAATGGGCAACCTCTGCTTTATGATCCTTTGAGTTCAATTGGCATGATTATTAAGTATTTTTAATTAAAATAGTTTACATATATAATAACTATAGATTATATGAACTATATAGAAATAAATTAGTTGGTGGAAATCGGCTTTCCGTTTAATGTTAAAGAATTCAATGTTTGTTTATTCAGTTCAACTACAGGGGCAGGTAATGGAACATATCCTAATGGTTCAGAAAACTTTTGTCCATCTGTTATGACCCATGAGATAAAATCAACAATAGATTTTGCCTTCTGCTGATTTATAGATGGATTGGTGCCTAACTCTTTATATAATACAATATAGGAGAAACTCGAGATTGGGTAAGAGTTGGGACCGGCAGCATTTGTGAGCGATACATTATTCCACCTATCTGAACCTTGTGGTAGACTAGAAGCGGTTGCACTGACAGCAGACATAGTTGAATTTATTGATGGTAAAACGAAACTACCATCTTTATTTTGAATAGAAGCATAATTCATCTTAGTAGTCAAAGCATATGCAAGTTCTACATACCCAATAGAATTTTCCGAACCAAGAATTGAAGCCGAAACTCCCTCATTACCTGGTGCTCCTATTCCGGTTGGCCAAGGTACTGATTTTGATGTTCCAATTTTCTCTGACCATTCTTGGCTTACTTTAGACAGATAATCTGTAAACACAAAAGTTGTGCCGGAACCATCAGAACGATGAACCACATTTATAGTATTTGATGGCAAAGCAAGATTTGGATTTAATTCTTGTATTTTAGGATCATTCCAATTAGTAATTTTTCCCAAAAAGATATCCGCAATTACAGGGCCAGACAGTTTAAGAGAGTTATCTTGAATTCCAGGTATATTATATGACAATACAACAGATCCAATAGTTTCTGGAATATGGACAGGATTTCCTGCTCTAGTAAATTCGGATTCACTTAATGGAGCGTCTGTTGCACCAAAATCAACTGTTTTTTCCAAGAATTGTTTTATTCCACCTCCGCTACCAATAGATGCATAATTAACATTTACATCAGGATTAACTTTTTTATACTCTACCCTCCATGTATCTATTAAGGGAAATGGAAAAGTAGCTCCTGCACCATTGATTGTTACTTGTTGTGCGTTTACTGAATTAATTACCATAGGAATTAATAAAGACAACGCTAAGAATGACACACCTATTTGTTTAAAATTAGTTATATTTGCCATTAAAAGCATTATAGCATTTAGTTATTAATCAATTACGTATATAGTAATCGTAAACTATATAGATGCGCTCAATAACTATAAGCCTTGGTAAAGTAATGAGATAATTTGTATAAAAATGAATTTTGACAACATCAAATAAGAATAACAATTAAAATTATATCAAATTAATGTAATTGTAATATGGGCTCTGCAAAGAGCTTGTCGATAAAAAAATTTTAATTCTGCACAACAAAATATCAACTATAAAATAACACTAATAAGCCATTATGAACAGATAAATTAAATCGATTTTTAACAGTCAACAAATAGGGATATAATCCAATGATACAAAGGTCTTTAAGGCTATTGAAAATCACCTGAAAGCTAGCTTTGATAAATATTTTTAGAATAATGTACAGAAGAATCATATAGAAAAGTTTTTTATATTCAATTTAATAAGCGTGATAAGAGACAAAATGACAAAACAATCTAAAGTATTACACAAATCTAAATCTTTTATATTGGGGTATTGTTCTTGTCCCTGCAATAAAGAAATTAAAATCAGATCTAAAAATAGGCACTTGATGCGATATAGACCACATCACCATAATAGAAATAAAATAAATTTTTAGATGTTATTGGGTATAACGAATAAATAATTCATTATAGTGATGAGATTTTCTACTAATGGATATACCAAGTTTATATGGTTTTAATTAATCATTATTTGTTTATATATAATGTTTGTTGTAGCATCCGACAATAATGGATAGCAATCGAACCAAGAAAAAAGACAATTATTGTTAGGAATGATTCAAAGTCCACAATAGAGCAAGTAAACAATAGATCAGGTATAAGAGATGATATAATCCGAAGGATTCATAATTCTATAACCAGAATATTAGCAAAGGTTTCCTGTAATTTAATTTTTTATCATTTAAATAGAACAAACAAGATGACAGGAAAAATACTAGAGAATATACGAAAGGATATGATTATTCTAAAGGAAGATCAAATACAAATAAACTAGAGATAATTCAATGTTAAAAAAAATTATTAGTTGATATAGAAGCATATTCATCTTGATATATTTTATATAATTCAGATAAATAATGACAAAATAAAGGGATTGATAATAATATAATAAATTGTTAAATGTTATCAAATTCATCTAATCCCAAATATTTAAGGTAATGATTATTTTATTTAACAACAGCACAATCTACTATATGTAATTTAATGTAGAGTATTATCTTACGCTCAATATTTATTTTATTCTACGCAATCAAATATAGTATTTAATTTTAATAATACATTATATAAAGGAGGATAGGATTCAAAATATATGCACAGGTATTTGTCTTGATTCTCATTTAGGGAAACAAATGCAATATATGTATTACAATATATGTATTACAATATATGTATTATTATCAACATTAATCAACTGGAAATCGGATTTTATTATCGAATTAGAATGAATAAGGATATTTTTCTCATTTATCATCGAATAAAAGCTATTGTTATCATTAGATAAGATATTGGATGATCTGCTATGTTTTGCCCTAAAAAATTATAATCACCGGTTATATATTTTTTGATAATGCATTGCTTTGACTTCCCCACAATTAGTTTTCCGTTGCGATTTATTACAGATGTGAATATTATAGATTTATCTATTCTTAGTGTTTTAGAACATATGTTATTGAGAAACGTTCTTTCTTCCACCATATGATTTTATGATAAATACATTAATCCTTTTACTAAATGTTTTTAATAGTATCTTTTATAGAATAAAAGCATCTATATATTTAGGTCGAATATTATATAGTTTTGTCATTACGACATAACTATTGTATTAGGAAATATAAATAAAAGTAACTATAGCCATAATTATAAAAGCAGAGCTTTTAAATAATAATATTATATTAAAAGTCACATTAATTAACATCAAATCAATAAGTAATCTAGATCTATCAGCCCTTTGAGACTATTCCAGTTTTACTGTAATTAAACAATATCGCACATATTCTAATTAACTATTTAATGGTATTAATAAAATAAGAAACAGATTACAATAACATGAAGACTGAAGTCATTATGCTCAAAACAATAAATTACATCATCTATATTTATTGAGAAAGAAACCATCATCGCTTTTTAACAGATCAGATTTACAATATTGAATAAATTGTTCATATTTGTTTTTTCTGATAACAGTAATATTATTTTCAGCGTCATTGTGTTCATATGTATGATGCTTTTTTAAATAGGCAATTGTTACATCATAATCATGGATAACGCCTAGCATATCCTGGATATTTTCCAATGCCCCAATTAGACAAGAAACACCATAAATATCATCACCTTTATTTCCACTAAGTCGAGCCTTTTTGTCAACATTTTCTTTTCTCCTATCCCCATCACTTAATAAAAGCTCAAGCAAATATCGCAATTTCTTGGAATCCTTTCTTATCTCATGCAACTCGTCTATTTTTTCACAGTCACTAATTACAAGAGGCAGGTTTTTCTCGATTCTAGACGCAAAACCATTGACAATTTTATTGTATTTCCTAGATAACTTCTTCTCTGTTTTGTTATGCTTATAGAGACTATTGTCTTTTACCGGATGTGGAACATTTATCTTTTTTAGATCGGTGGCAATGGATAACGCCTTACCAAGTTTTTTATCTTTTTCCCTTTCAAGTGATTTTTTTATTGGCTCAAGTTGTTGTTCAGATATCTGTCCTTCATTAGATAGTTTTTCTAATATTATGTCAAAATCCCTGATTTCGCTATTTAATTTAAAAAGGCATTTACTAATACCAACATATTTTTTTATTTTCTTCTTTTGTAACTTTTTTGGACTTGACATGTACGATGCTTCTAATCTTCTAATTGCCGTTCGTATGTCATGTATGTTCTCTTCATTAGGATCTTTGGCATATTCCTCAACCCTCTTGTCTACCTTTTGCACATTATGAGCATAATTATCAAAAAAAGTATCCAAATTAACGGGATATGAGACTTCAAAAATTAAATTGGCCATTAGTAAAAGTAAATCCACCTCCAAACATTTTAGTATATATACTAATTATAAAATATAAAGAGTAGG